>JADGHX010000290.1 GCA_019683695.1 Steroidobacteraceae bacterium | reverse complement strand
AGACCGCCCGAGACGGACAAGCTTTCCGCGGACGACACGCTGTGCCTCTACGGCACCGATGATTCGGACTCGCTCTGCCCCACGATCGGCGCCGCGCACGCGCGCGTGCGCGCCTTGGGCGGAGGACACCATTTCGGCGGTGAGTATCAGCGCGTGGCCGAGCTCCTCATCCGGGAGGCGGACCTTCACTGATGGCGCCATCGTTCCGATGGCAGCACGGGTGGGTCAAGTACGCCTATCGATCCGTCCTTTTTCCAACCAAGGTCCGCACGATCAGCAACGCCATCAGCGGGATGGCAATCGCATAGATGTACTGCGTGCGCGACACGCCGATTCTGAACGGAAACCAGATGCCGGGCACACCGATCGGATCGATCAGCTCGCGGCCGAAGAGCCCGGCAATGATCAACGCAAACGTCACAAGCGCCAGGATCCGCCTTGGTCCGCTGCGGGCAATGCGTGCGCCTATCAAGACAAACAGCACAATCGAGCCCAGGCGGCTAGTGTTCGTCACACTCTCCGAATGGATCGCGATGCCCACAGCTGCAATGACCGCCAGCACCATCGCGGCCACATCGATACTCCTCCACGGACGAAGACACCAGCGGTTCCATGCCAGCGCCCACGCAGCCACCGTTGGCACCCACATCACTGACGCCAGCCAGGAATAGGTCCTCAGATCCTGCAAATCGGTCCACGAGACGATTGCATTATTGAGGCGCCTCGCTGCGGTGAGCGCGAGCGCGATGCTGGCAAAGATCAGGAAACTTCGGTGACTGCTGCCAGACCAGCATCCGATGGCCAAGCCGATGAGCGCGAACATGCCGATCGGCTCGATCACATCGACGATGTAGCCGGCGATCGTTCGTTGCCATTGCACGCGATGGAGCTCATCACTCACCGGTCGCGGAGCCAGTATGGGCGCGGTGTGTATGCCACCGGCCTCTGTGCTGTTCCCGGAGGTGGGTAGCATGTACACGCGGATCGCGAGCACGCCACGAGTGCCCGCCGCATCGGCGGGAAGCGCGAACCGCAGCGGCCGCGTGCCGACGAGGCGCGGGGCTGGCCCGAGCCTGCCCGACCCGCCGAGCCGTTGGCCGTTCCAATAGAGCTCGTATCCGTGGTCGACGCGTGTCGGCCCGAGAATCTCCCACTGCGCGCTCCCGGACGGCACCGTCACCGTGCGCCGGTACCACGCATAACCGTGATAGCCGGGATGACCGTGTGCCATCCACCCGGCCACGTAATCGGGGAAGCCGACGTCGTCGTCGTGGCTGCCGGGCAAGGCAGTCAAATCCAACGTTTCCCAGTCGCTATCGTCTGTACTGGGGTATGCCCAGCGCGGGTCGTCGCCGGTATGAAATCGCCAAGCGCCATCGAGCAGAGTCGCCGCGGCGCGCAGCGCCGGCGGATCGGGGCGACCGCCGCTCGCCAGGTCGGCGATGACGATGATCCACGTCATCAGTGTGGCGATGACGATGCCGACGATCAGTTTGCGTTGCGTTGTGTCGACCGGTGTCTCCATTGGAGATCAGGCCTGCTGTTCGGGTGCGTGCCGGGTATTTCGCCAAATGAGGCGAGATGTATCATCGCTGCAGAATATTTTTTGTCGTGCCCATGTCAGAAACCGACGACAGCGAGGCGCTCGACCGACTCATGCGCGAGTACCAGCAGGGAAGCCTCGCGGCATTCGAGGCGCTGTATCGCGCGCTCGCCTCGCGCTTGCGAAGCTTCATTCGTGCGCGAGCGGGTCACGGTGCGCGCACGAGCGATCTGCTGCAGGAAGCGTTTCTGGAAATTCATCGTTCCCGGCACACCTATTTGCCCGGCAACTCTGTGGTCGGTTGGGCTTTCGGGATTGCCCAGAACGTAGTGCTTCGGCATCGCCACATCGAACGCCGGCGCGGCCGGCACGAAGTGCCGACAGACACCTTGGCGCTCGACGCAGAGTTGCAAGCGGCCGACCTCGACTTTCAACCGCTGCAGGAGGCACTTTCGAAGCTGACGCCGGACTCACGCGCGACTTGGTGGATGCGCAACATTGAGGGCCTTTCGTTCGAGGCCATTGCACGTCAGCTCGGGATTGCCGCGGCTGCCGTCAGGCTCCGTTGCAGCCGAGCCTCGCGCGCGCTGCGTGCCGCATTGGCGCAAGGACCTGACAATGAATGAGGGCAACATTCCCGCATCGCTTCTCGAGCAGGTGCGAGCAGACCTTCGGCCGGTGACGCCGCTTCCTGCCCCGTCACGCCGTCTGCTGGCGCTCGTACCGCTCGCGCTGATTCTTTTCTTTGGGCCACCGATTCACTGGGGGTGGCGCGAGAACTTCGCGCTCCTGCCAGGCTGGACGAGTTGGGGATTGTCAGCGCTCGAGTCGCTCGGTGGCGCGGCACTCATGGGACTTGCGTTACGACAGGCCGTGCCTGGCTTGGCGGTGAGGATGCGATGGATGTGGCTGGCGTTCGGCGGCGCCGTGCTGCTCTTTGCATCCGTTTCGCTGACCACGGCGCATGTGCTTCCGACACCGTTCCACGACGCAAGCGCCTGGTCGCGAATCGCCTGGGAATGCGTGCTCATGGAGTTGCCATTCGCACTTCCCTCGCTCGCCATCTCCGCCTGGCTGGTCGCGCGTGCGCTGCCGACGCGTCCTGCGCTCACGGGCTGTGCCTACGGTCTCGCGGTGGGGCTCATGACCGATGCCGGGATGCGGTTGTTCTGCGCGGTCAATCAACCGTTCCATGTGTTCGCGGCACATGGCGGAGTAATCCTGTCAGGCGCAATTGGCGGCGCACTCACCGCCACGCTCATCGAGCGTGTCAAATATCGTCGGCTCCAGGTCCGCGCGCGACTCGATGCCAGGCAAAGCTGAGCAGGAATGTCTGCTTCCGGCCGAGTTAGCTGCGCTACCAGCCGCGGCCGGATCGCAAAGGAAGCTGCGGGCGCGGATAGTCGTCCTTCTAGCGAGCTGCCGCCGGGGTCCGCTCGCGCGATAGGTGTCGCTGTGCAGGTTTTACAGGCCTCGGAGCGAATCCATCGGTCGACGAGAGTCATGCGGTTCGCGTTTCGGTCAGTGCTCTCGTCACCTCCTCTTCCTGAGCCGCCCTACGGCTACTCCACCTCAGCGAGGCCACGCGCTGGACGAGCTCGGCACGGCGGCGATCAAGCAGCGAGGTATCGACTTTGTTCGAGCAGGCCTCACGCGGTTTTCTACCTGTGAAATAGTAAGTTGTGGACGTTTTCTTACATGAGAAGTGTCTGTTGATTC
>JADGHX010000289.1 GCA_019683695.1 Steroidobacteraceae bacterium | reverse complement strand
GAATTCGCCCCATTGATCGGCGGTCATGTCACCGGGGGCCTTGTCACGGTAGTGCGTGTACACCGGTCGCTTGCGATAGGCCCATACATACAGTGCGCCCGGCTGTTCCGGCTGCGCCTTCCGGCCGGTCATCGGGTCGATCCACATCGCGCTCCAGAGCAGGTTGTCGGTCTTCGCGTCCTTCGGTGCGAGCACATAAGGGAATCGCTCGAGACAGCGCTTCGGATCGCCGCCGCCGCACACCGTAAATCGATACACCTGGGGTGAATCCGGGTGGTCGCAGGCCAGCTGATCCAGCGCGTCGTCTGCGCACATGTAGACGTAAACCGTCTTTCCGTTCTTGTCCGCCAACACAAGACCAGTGGGGCTTTCCTGCACGGTGAACTCTGCAGGCGGCCTTGGCGTCGCTTGCGTGTAGACGTTGTACCAACCCGGAATGTCGCTGCCGTATCTTTTGTTGAACGGCTCATCCACGTGCGTGTACAGAGGCTGCTTGCGGAAGGTCCACTGATAAATCCCGGGCGAGCGCTCGATGATGCCGAACTCGCCCCGCGGCTTCGCGTACGCCGGGGCGGTGATCGGCTCCCACTCTTCCAGGCATGCCCCTGTGCAGTTCGATTTGTCGGGCCCGTCCTTGACGGTCGCGTACACCGAATAGTTGTCGATCGTAGTCAGCAGCCGCCCAGTCAGGGTCGTCATCACCTTGAACTGCGGGGGCACCATCGAAGGCGCGGCGAGCGGTCGCCGCACGCCCACCTCACCCGTGTTTCCGCTGATCGCGCCGTTCACCTCACCGGGTCGCTCATCGAGCACAGACGTATAGACCGCATACCCGTCGTACGCCCACTGCCGCAGCCCATCCCGACGCTGCACGATCGTCCACTTGCCGATGGGCCTGGCATCGTCCGCAGCCAGCACGGGCGGCCACACGTCGACGCACGACGGGCGAGTCTCGAGCTCCGGCAACTCGAAGCCACCCGGGTATGGGCTCATGAGTCCGGAGTTCGTCGTATAGACGGTCTTGTCACAAGCTGGCTGCCCCTTGCGCTCGCCCACCGGCCCATTGCGCAGCTGGCGAACCGGCCAGGTGTACAAGGTGTGGCCGCGCGCATCGGCAAACACCGGGCCTTCCTGCTCGGTGACCACGATCTGAAAGCCCGGAGGCATCGGCACCGGTTCGTACTGCTCCTTCTGCGTTACCGGCCTTTGAGGCGAGGACGACGGTGGCCAATGCGTCTCGACGGTGCTCGCGACGGCCGCGAGCGGCACAGCGAGAACACAAAGCGCCAGGAGTTTGATGAGCGAACGTGAGTCCATACGCACCCGAACGGCCGTCATGCCACCATTTCGCTGAAGGGATTCGAGGTCATGTTGCTCTTGACGCCCCAGGCAGGGAGCTCGAGACCCATGATGCGCAACGCGGTGTAGCCCACGCGCGTAACGCCAGAGCCTTTCGCATCGATGTGCAGGCCAGTCTTCACGCGGCCGCCGGCTCGGCCAGCGGTGAACGAAATGATCCCGTCGAGCGAATGCACGCGTGCGTCGCCGTGATCCGTGTTGGCGTAGATCAGCGTGTTATCGAGTAGCGTGCCGCTGCCCTCGCGCACCTTGCTGAAAGCCTCGACGAAGTACGCCCACTCTTCGATCGCACGCGACGCGAAATACGCGTGGTTCGGCTGATAGCCGAGTTTTGCGTCGATGGGCTCTTCATGCGTGGTCGTGTGATGAGGCTTCTCGTAACCCGCTCTCACGGTGTTCGCCTGTGCGTTCGAATACGACATGTTGAACACTCGCGTCTGGTCGCACGCCACCGCCATCACCATGAGATCGGTCAGCAGGCGATGCCGCGTCTTCACCATCTCCACATCGACACCCATTTGTGGATCCATGGTGACTTTGGGCGGCGCGTGGCAGGCCGCGATCGGCTCGGGCCTGGTGAGCTGCTGGTCGAACTGCTTCTCGAGGTGGCGCAGACCCGTGAAATACTCGTCGAGGCGCTCCCGGTCGCGCGCGCCCACGGTCTTCTGCAGCGACCTGACTTCATCCTGCACCACCGACAACACACTGCGGCGGACCATTACGCGCGGGCTCGGCGTGAAGGTCGGCGAGTTCGGGTCCTGAAAGTCGGGGCCGAACAGGCGCGTGTAGAACTCGAGTGGCGAGATTTCCGGCGGATTCGGCGAGTTCGCGTTCTCGTAGCTCACGGTATTGCGGAAGTCCCCGGTGGCCGAAGCCGTGAGCGTGCGGAAGCGGGTGGTGCGGCTGATCTCGTTCGCGATGGTGACGTCAATCGTCTCGCCCGGGCGCTCCGCACTGCCCTTGGGCGCCTTGCCCGTGCGGCCGATGATCCAGCCGGAGTAGTGGCAGAGATTCGGTTCGCCATCCCGGAATGCCGTGAGATTCGTTATGAGGTTCACGTGCTCGCGCACGCGCGCAATCGGCGCAAGCTGCTGCGGGATGTCGTAACCCTTGCCTGTCTGCTTCGGCACGAGAATGCTGTTGTTGCCCCCCAGCCCCCAGAACCACGTACCGAATCGCACAGGCAGGCGTGCGCCGTTGGCATACGCAGTGCCACTGTCATTGAGGAAGCAGTCGAGGATCGGTAAAGCCACTGCCACGACACCGCCGTTCAACATGCCCCGCAGCACGTGCCGTCGGCTCAGGTTCCTGTACTTCATCGAATGCAATCTCCTCGCATCAGAACGGAGCCCGCGAAGCGGTCCGGTCGGCGGGCGACGGCGCGTCGGAGCGCCGTGCCGATTTCAGATCCGGCAGCGGATGCACCTTGGGGACCGGCGGCTCGTACACGTTACGAAAAGCGCTGCTGAGCGCGATGTCGCGCAGCAGCTCAGGAAAAACATAGCCCGCTTCCGAGAAACGCTCGGAGAAGTACTCGAGCACGCGTCGGTTGTTGCTGTCGCTCGGCGTGCCCGTGGCGTACGCAAATGTCCGACGCACCAGGCACCACGGCAGCTGTGGGTTGTCGTGCAGCGCCTTGCCCAGCCCGATTACATCGTCAAACGGAACACCGTCGAGGTTGCCGGAGGTATCGATCTCCACACCATTCTCCCGGTGCCGGAACTGACCTGCCCCATCGAACGATTCCATGGAAAGGCCGATGGGGTCGGTGATCCGGTGGCAACCGGCGCACGACGGATTCTTCAGGTGAAAGGCCACGCGCTCGCGCGCCGTCCTGACGCTGCCGTCGGGATTCTGCACGGCGGAGAAATCCACGTTCGCCGGCGGCCTCGGCACGGTCTGGCAC
>JADGHX010000288.1 GCA_019683695.1 Steroidobacteraceae bacterium | reverse complement strand
TAGCGTTCAAATCCCGCCAGCGTCTGTTGCTTCATTCCGTCCTCCTCCAGAAGCGTAATGATGCAACAGTTCTCGTCGGTAAATCAGAGTGTCCCTAAAAACTGTTTTGCACGAAGACCCCTCAGTCACAAAGCGTCACAACCGCACGCGATGACCACTTCGCGGCAAGGCTTTGATCCTGCGCAAGCTGCAACGTGCCGCGCAGGACCGCGACCCGGTGATCGCGGCGGAGTACGGGGCGAAGATCACAGCGATGGCAAAATCCTGGATCGCGTCCGCGCGCTCTTGACGGACCCGATACTCGGAAGCTTGCAGGAAGGCGCGGGAGCCGTATCGCAGGGCTCATGCGTCCTGTCTCGTGAACTCCTTTGCTTTCAGGAACAGCAGGGGCTTTGCCGGGAGGCGACTCACGCGACGGGGGCCAGTTACCGGAAGCACCACCGCGAGCCTTGCAGGAGGGCATCCTGCGATACTTGCAAATTTAAAATGTCGTGTTAAAAATGCAAGGATGCTGAAGCGTCGCTGTCAGGCAGCCGTCGAGAGCGCCCTCGCCCGCCAGGCCGCCGTCGCCCTGATCGGCCCGCGCCAGGCCGGCAAGACGACCCTCGCCCTGATGATCGCCGAGACGCGCCCGTCGATTTATCTGGATCTGGAGTCCGCGCAGGATCGCGCCAAGCTGTCAGACCCCGAGCTCTACTTCGCGCAGCATCCTGATGAGCTCATCATCCTGGACGAGATTCATCGCGCACCCGATATCTTCCAGACACTTCGCGTTGTGATCGATCGCTCCCGGCGCAAAGGGAAGCGCACCGGGCTGTTCCTGCTGCTGGGCTCCGCCGCAATCGATCTGCTGCGTCAATCCGGCGAGACGCTGGCCGGCCGTATCGAGTACGTCGACATGGGTCCGCTCGATGCGCTCGAAGTCAACGCGGATAGCGCTGCACAGGAACAGCTGTGGCTGCGAGGAGGATTTCCGGACAGCTACCTCGCCGCGTCGGACGAAGACAGCTTCCGACTCCGGCAGAGTTTCATTCGCACGTATCTGGAACGCGACGTGCCGCAATTCGGGCCGCGTATCCCTTCCGAGACACTCCAGCGCCTGTGGACCATGCTGGCCCACAACCAGTCCGGCCTGCTGAATGCGTCGCGCCTGGCCACATCACTCGAGCTGTCATCTCCCACGGTCACGCGATACATCGATCTTCTGGTCGATCTCCTGCTCGTGCGGCGCCTGCCACCGTTTCATGCCAATGCCGGCAAACGCCTCGTCAAATCGCCGAAGGTGTACGTTCGGGACAGTGGCCTCGTGCATGCGCTACTGGGGTTGCGAACCTTCGACGACCTGCTGGGCCACCCGGTGAGCGGCGCAAGCTGGGAGGGTTTCGTGTTGGAGTCCCTCTTGTCCGCCGCGCCTTCGTCGGCCACCGCGAGTTTCTATCGGACCACTGCCGGAGCAGAAATGGATCTCGTGCTCGAGCTCGGAGGCCGCGCCGGGCGCTGGGCCATCGAGATCAAGCGCGGCCTGGCGCCCACGCTCACGAAGGGATTTCACATGGCGCGTAAGGACCTCGCGCCGACAAAGACATTCGTCGTCTACTCAGGGACCGAGCGTTATCCGCTCGCGGAAGGCGTGGAAGCCATCGGCCACGTTGCGCTGGCGCAGGAGCTGGCGCGATCGCATCGCCGGTAAGGAAAGTTGGCTGGGGTGGAAGGATTCGAACCTCCGAATGGCGGGATCAAAACCTGGTACCGTTTAGCAACTTATTGCATCGAGGCGACCGGGCGGTCCCCATCAGAACGCCTCAGTCCCCACGTAGCCACCAACATGACTACCAGGCTGGAGGGCAAGTGTCGACGAAGAGTCCTGAGCCCGCGCGGCCGCATGCATCCTGACTTGCGGCGCGGGCTGGCTTTCGTCTCCTCTGCCAGTAGACTTGACGTCCCATGAGCACAGCCGACCCCATCTACAACGAAGTCCGCACGCTTCCCGAGGCCCAGGCCCGGGAGGTCCTTGATTTCGTCACGGCTCTCAAGGCCAAGCGTCAGGCAAACGCAGCAGCCCGACGGGCAGCCGCGCTCAAGACGCTGGCCAAGTATCGCGGTCGGTTCGAAGCGGCAAGGACCGATCGCGACGAGCTCTATGACCGCAAAGTCCTTCGCTGACACGAATATCGTCATCTACGCCGAAGCATCGGACGTAGGCAAGGCCCAACGCGCCACGGCGATTCTCGAACCCGGTCCTATCAGCAGCCAGGTCGTCACAGAAACGATTAGCGCGCTCACACGCAAGTACGGTTTCACGCTGACGGAAGCGCACGAAGTGGCGCTGAGTCTCATGGATCTCTGTGAGGTCGTACCAGTTGGCGCGGATACGATCCGCGAGGCCGTTCGGTTGGCTGCCCGCTATCAACTTTCTCACTGGGATTCGTTGATTGTTGCGGCGGCGACGCTTGCCGGATGCGAGACTCCGTACTCGCAGGACTTGCAGCACAATCAGCTGTTCGACGATTGGCTCCGAATCATCAATCCCTTCGCTGGATGAACGGCCACAAAATTCCCGTTGAAATGCAGACCATTTAGGGGCTCGACGGAATAACACGATTCGCCAAGACGGCGAAGGATTTTCTGGAGAAGCGGTTTTGTGCCTGCGGCTGAATGGGCCTACTGTGGCACCCAAGCCCATAAGTTCATGGAAGACAGTTGCGCGATGACGAAAATGACGCTGACGCCCGAGGGGTTTTCGAAACTTGAAGAGGCCATCAAGAACAACCCCGTTCTGGACAATGCCTTTCGGCTAATGGCCGATGCCGATTTGCTGATCCGTCACGAGCGCTATGCGAGCGCTCTCGCACTCGCGGTCCTGGCTACGGAAGAAATCGGCAAGTATCTGCTGTCCCTATGGCAAAAGAATGATCCCGCGTTCGCGTACAACCGGCACAAGCTTCATCGTATGAAGCAGGGCGCCGTGGCCGTGCTATTCATGTCCGAGCGCGTGCGGCGAGATTGCAGAGCCAATGGGGCGGATTTCTCGGACCTCGGGACGCCCGAGAAAATGGCTCACATGGCTCAGACGGTGCAAGCGGCTATCGACAAGGAATTGTTTTTTGCGGAAAGCGCGAAGTCTGGCGTGATAGAAGCCGTGAAACACAGCGGCCTCTATCACGACGACGACCTTGCATTGAAATGTTAGCGCCGACGTAAAACTGACCCACCCCGCCGAAGTAAAACTGACCCACCTGGGCGAGGATGGCGGCTTTTTGAGCCGCCGAGATGTTGACCCAGG
>JADGHX010000287.1 GCA_019683695.1 Steroidobacteraceae bacterium | reverse complement strand
CCGTTTTTCGGCTGTACAGCAGATTGTCATTTAGCAATACGATCAGCTGATTGTCCGCGCGACTTATCCTAAGGGTGACAGTATTTGATGGATTGATAGTCACCTCTCCCATCACTCGGATATCGCTCGTCGATAAGGTACGCTCTTCCTGCTTTGACATCTCATTTCCCCCTTATTGTTGTTGAAGACTCCCGTCGCGCGTGCTTGGTAAAGCAGCTCCGTAACGAACCCTCAACGAGTGATCGTCCTCTGATTTTCGTCTGCCTGACGCAGCAAGGTGGCGCAGGAACGCCACTGCTTCTTCCAACGTCGACGGTACCGTGACAGCTCGGTTCTTGTACTCACACTTAGGGGCCGAAAACTGAGATATCCGGGCCCCATTCATTTGCCTACAGGGTCTGCGATGCTACTGGGCGGTACACCTCGCGGACATGATGCAAATGCATCATGTGTCCGTGGTGCATCCCGCTGCACCCGTCTGCCCGCTGCGCCTCGAGCGGCTCTCCAGACAAGCCGGCCAAGATAGTCCGGAGCGCGTGCCAATCAGGAAGGGCGCGCGACCTGCGAAGCAAGAACTGGCAGACAAGATCAGCAAAGGGGAGTTCGAATGCCTCGGTCACGAATGGCCCGAGCGCGGTCCACGCGCACCTTTCAGCCCGGGCGCGCGAGCTGTTCCTGGGACACGAACCCCAAAACGAAAGCGCCGCCCGAAGGCGGCGCTTGTCTCAGCCATTCATCACAAACTCACGTCACGCCGTCAGACGACATCGACGCACCAGCCCAAGCCCTGCAAGGGCAAGGCCGAACAATGACAGCGTGGCGGGCTCGGGAAGCTGGGTCAGGCGCGCGGTGAGTGATGAAAGATTTATGCGGCCCACGAAACCGGAGTTCCCGGTGGTTGTTTCGTAAGTGTAGTCGCCGAAGGTAAGGAGGTTGATCGGCTTGTAGTTGTCAAGCGCGGGGGCGAGTTCTCGCGTCTCAAACGTCAAGCCGCTCAACCATGAAAGCAGGTACGACACACGCTGGAGACGTGCATAGCTGGCATGAGTGCCGGTCGACCAATTCTGGTAGTACGCCTCCTCGTTGGTTAACTCATCATGCTCGCCCCACACGTCGTCCGCGACGTAAGTGGTGTACTCAACACTCGAGCCGGGGAACGGGTCGGGGCTAAAGCTGTTGCCGGCCCACTGGATGGTGAAATGCAGACAAGCAGTGTATCGCTGTACCAGCGGCTGATGCCCGGGCTCAGCAACGTGACGTTGCGAGTGCGCTATTACGGGTACTACGCATGGCTCTCCCGCATGTATGCACGGCGGACGGGTAGTACCGATCCCGCTGTGTGGCAGCGCTTTGTCAGGCGCGGCGAGGCGCTCTACGCACTCATTGCTCAGAATGCTGGCACCGAAACCGGGGTCGCCGGAGTGGAATGGGCGAAAAAGGTCCTCGCTGCGAGGAACAGCTCTCACATCCGGTTCGCCAACTATGCCGACCCCGGTGCGTATTCCGGCGATGGTGACCGCGCATTCCGATTTATCGTGACCGGTTGAGCGCGAGGTGAAGTGCTCGGCGGGGATGATAGCTCAGTCGGTCACGATCGACCGGAATACGCACTGGGGATTCTCGACCGGTTGTTCGGCGATCCATTCGAGTTCCGTCCGACTTATGGTGATCAAAAGGACCCGACCATTGGGGCGGAGCAGCCACGTTCGACGATGCCCTCAACGCCGGGACACCCATTGGGGGAATCACCACGAGCTCGATTTTTCGCAGCACTGCGGTGATCTTCCTGGGGGCAGCGCACTTCTCGGAAATAACACCGCTGGGTATTCTGGCAACGCCTGCTGAAACGATGCGTTGGGTGTTGTTGCATGAGCAAGGCCATCGCAACATCGGACATTCGTCTGACAATACCGAGGAAGCTGCAGACAAGTACGCGATAGAGCATTTCGGACAACGGGCAATCCCTTGAAACCGCTATTGACAAACGGACTCATCTCGATCGGCGTCGGAATCTTGGTAGCGCTCGCGCTTGGGTCCCGCCACGGGTTCGTAGCGCTCCGCGATGTGCTCGCGGCAATATATGTGTTCGGCGCCGCGTCCTACGTCGTATGGGCGCTTATGTGGCGATTGCGACGCTCGCCCGCCCCGGATGTCGCGGAGTTCAATCGGCGTGCTCACAGCTTCGTTGGCTGGGGACTTCTCGCGCTGATCGGCCTTCTTGCAATCGCTTGTCTCGCGCGACCTTCACTCATGGATTCGCGCGAGATCGAGGACATCACGATCGCAGTCCTCAATCCGCAGTTGAATAGCTCGAAGCGGTCCGGGCCAATCTACATTCGGTTAGGTCCGAACGGTGTGCTACCGGAGCATGTCAGGCAGTCGCTCACTGCGGGGCGGGCACCGGGAAGCATCGCGGCATGGAAGGACCGCCCTCGTGAATCGTGCGCGGAGCTCGAAGGAACGATGCGCCGTCGTTGCGACCGGGAGGACTACATCGAGGTTCTTGGTGTGGACATTCCACTCTGGCATTTGGCGCAGGTGCGCTATCGCACAGCAGCCTGTGGCAGTTCGGTGCTCCTCATAAAGGGCATCAGCCGCTGGCACCTCGTGTATTGGGTCCAGACCTGCGCGTGATGATCCGGCCACGGCCGGGCACATTTGCCGTAAGGGAACTTGTTCGGCGGCATAGTGCGGCAGCTCTGGTGGTAGTGCACCGAATCTTTCGCTCTTTCTTGGCAGTGGCTCGGTCCGGCCCTCTCTTCATTCGAGATCTCTATCTCTCAGTCTTCCTCAGCGGCGAAGCCGCAAGTCAGTCTGACCGGGCCGAAGGCCGGGCAGAAGTGACTTCATCAGGCCGCCTCCTGCTTCGCGGGATTCAGCAGTGTCTCCAACACAAAGTAGCGGCGCTTGCCCCATTTGGTCGAAGCGATGTGTCTCGGTCTCGCCGCGACCAGCATCAACGCCGAGTAGCCATCCGGAAATGCTCCCACCACTCGGGGTTCGCCGCCGGATCTCACGGATGATCCGTTCGAGCGGATTTTTCGTTCTAAGCTGGCGCCAGTGCGTCGATGGATACGCATAGTAGGTCAGCGTCTCGCCGATTTTCTGCTCCACGAGCTCCGCTGCAGTCTTGAGCTTCATCGCCTTCAGTCGGGCGACGACCTCTTTGGCCTTCGCCGCCGCAGCCTTGCGATCTTCCTGGGTGTGAATCGCCTTGAGCATGCGTGCCACCTCGGTGACTTTTCCGTTGGGCACGTGGCTGAACACGTTCCTGTAGAAGTGAACCACGGGACTGTTGAAAAACCCTGCCGAAATGACCTCTCGAAACCGAAGTCGGAAGAACTTGGGGCGATGCTCACCGCGCCAGACGCTTCAAATTGATCGTCGCGGCGGTCAGGTA
>JADGHX010000086.1 GCA_019683695.1 Steroidobacteraceae bacterium | reverse complement strand
CCTTGCGGGCGCGGGTGGACTTTCGGCTCATAATTGTTTCACCTATCTGGTTGCGTGACCCCCTCGGACATATCACCTGATAAGTCCGAGTCCTGCGTCCCGGCAGCGCAGACACGCTGTCGGGGCGCGCTCTCTGACACACTCTTGGCACACTCGGCGCGGCTCGGGCGCCCGGCAATTGTGCGGTACTCGTCGGCACCGACCCGGCATACGCCGACCCACGTGCCCCCGAGGCGCACGACGAAACAGACACGCACGCTCACGGCGCATCCTTCACGAAGGGGCGCCACTTCAACCCGATGTATACGCGTTCCTCGCCGCGGTCGGCGATGCTCGCGTAGTTCCGGTGCTCCACACCGAGCGGCATGGTGAGCGTTTCCGACAGGGCAGGCTCGAATCCGGCCGCGACCCGTACGAGCACCTCGCGCGTGACTTCCTGAGAGCGGACAGTGCTCCGCCAATTGCCGGTCACCTGCCGGGACGCGTCGGCCTCAATCGTGAACGTGGAACAGCCCGCGAGCGTGAGCCCGCAGGCGAGAACAAGAACGGATCGCACGTCGCCGTGCGGGCGCAGGGTGGACTTGCTCATAAGACCCTCTCAGTCCGAGAGAGGGGCCGACCACACGTTGTGGTCGAGCCTTTCGGCAGCGCCGACCGGATTCTTACAAGTGGGTACTTTTCCCGCCTAACTCACTGATTTAGCTAGAAGGAAAGCCACACGATGTAAGGCCGGACCGAACGGCCGGCTTCCTCACGCCGTGCTTCGCTCGACGCGAGCGATGCCCGACACGATATCTGCGCCATAGGGGCCTACGTGCGTTCGCACGGGCGGTGTTCCCTCCCGGCTCGACGCCAGCCTGTTCAGGAGGTTCAGCTCTGCGGGCCAGCCGCGCGCGGAGTGCAGCTCGACCTGATCGGGCCATCGGTCAACGCCAGGCACCCTCCGAGGACACGCGGGCCGTCCGGCTCATCGAAAACTGGCATTCAACTGCAGCTCGATGGAGAGTGCGCGCGAACGCACGGAGCGCCCCTCGGGCGCGAATCCTCACCGTGCTCATTACGCAGACGGACACACGCCTCGTTCAAGGCCGCGCAGCGCCGAAAGCGCTTGCTGCGCCGGACCGCGCTGACAGGTCGTTAGTGCTCTACACGCCGGGCGCGCTGACAGGTTGTTAGTGATTTCTACGCCGAGCGGCGCAGCGCGACGTTGCCGCTGGTGAGCCCGCCTGTGAGCACGTACGCATCGAAGCCGCGCTCAACGAGGATGTAAGCCGCGGCGGAGCTGCGGCGGCCCGTGTCGCAGTACACGACGTAGGGCGTGTTCCGGTCCAGCGTCGAGATCTTCAGGCGAATGAAATACAGCGGGATGTTCAGCGAATCCTCGATGCAGAGGTTCTGGTGCTCGCTGGGCAGGCGCACATCGAGCCACTTGCCGCCCTTGGCAACGATCTCTCGCGCCTGCTCGTAGCTCACCCACTGCAGCAGGGGCTCGTTCATCAGCTCGCGGAAGTCTTCCTTGTTGAGGCGCATGAGCACGCCATCCGTCAGCATGGCGACGGTGGCGTTGCGTTTCGCTTCGGAGATGAGCGCTTCCTCGCCGAACGTGTCGCCGATACCGAGCTCGGCGAGCTTGATGCCTTCCTTGTTGAGCGGCGTCTCGCGCGTGACGATGCATTTGCCGCTCACGATGGCGTAGAAGTAGTCGCCCTCGTCGCCCTGCTTGATGACGATGTCGCCCGCCTTGTACGGCACGCGCTGCATGCGCAGGAAAATGGCCTGGATGTTCGCCGGCGGAATGCGATGGAACGCCTTGGTCTGCAGAAGCGTGGTCATCCAGTCATCGCCGCTCGCGCCTTCCACCTGGCTCTGCAGCTCCGTCACTTCGTACGTGCCCGTCTGATCCCACGTGATCATCACGTCGAGCAGATCGCTGTCGATGGCGAGATAGCTCACCTCATCGAGCGTGCGCGCCGTCTGGGCGCGCGGGATCTGCGGAGAGAGGGGATTGCGGGCTTCCGGCGTGCCGCCGCGGATCATGGCCACGGTGCGGGATTTCTCCTGCATCTCGACCATGCCGCTCACCACCCACACCGTGCGGCGGTCGGTGTCTCCTTCCTTGAACAGGACGCGGCCGGCGGGCATCGTGCGCACGCTCACCTTCTTGGCCAGCGCAGCGAGGTTCTCGCGCTTCAAGCCATCCAGGGGAGCGAATGTCTTCAGTAGCTGAACGCTGGCTTCGCGTTCTCCGGCCATCTCGTCAAAACCGCCTGATTCCACCGATTTTGGGGGGAATCGATGGTAGCACAGGCAGTTACGTGCTCCGGAACGGATTCACGCTTTTCCGGAGGCGAGCGCGCTCCAGCCGGGATCCGGCCGAAAACGTGAACCGTATCGATCTGCGAGCGCCTCGAGCCGCGCCACTACATCCTGCACGCCGCGGCTGCGCGCGTAGGCCAGCGGTCCGCCGCGGAACGGCGCGAAGCCTGTACCGAAAATGACTGCGGCATCGATCAGATCCGCATCGGCGGCGATGCCCTCGCGCAGCACGGCGACGCATTCGTTCACCAGCACGAGGATCATGCGGTCAGCGAGATCTGCTGGCGCGGAGACGCCGGCCGCGGGCGGCTTCACGGGCTTGCCGTCCTTCCACTCGTAGAACCCGGCGCCGGTCTTCTTTCCGAGCCGCTTCTGCGCGAGGAGCGCATCGAGCTGCGCAAGATCCGGCGCGGGGCGGCCGAGCTCCGCGGCGATGATCTTGCCCACGTGACTGGCGACGTCGAGGCCCACCACGTCTGCCAGTTCCACGGGGCCCATGGGCATGCCGAAGTCCACCGCAGCCTCGTCGATGACGGCGAGCGGCACACCTTCCTGCGCGGCGTACATGGCTTCGTGCAGATACGGCATGAGCACGCGATTGACGATGAACCCTGGCGCGCTCTTGCAGGGCACCGGGAGCTTGTCCAGCTGGCGAGCGAAGGAGACTCCAGCCTGCGCCATGGCCGGATCCGTCTTCTCGCCGCTCACGATCTCGACGAGCGGCATCTGCGGCACAGGGTTGAAGAAATGCAGGCCGACGAGCCGCTCCGGACGCGCGAGCTTCGCGGCAAGCGGCTCGAGCGTGATGCTCGATGTGTTGGTGGCGAGGAGGGCAGTGGGCTTCATGCGCGGCTCGAGCCGCGCGTAGAGCTCCTGCTTCGCCTCGAGATTCTCGAAGATGGCTTCGATGACGACGTCGGCGTCCTCGACCCCGGTGCCTTCCACATCCGCTTCGAGGCGATTGCGTGCATCGGCGCGCTGGCCGGGATCCTTGATGCGCTTCTCGAACAGCTCGTGCGCGCGCTTGATGGCGGGCTCCACGTACTGCGCCGCGCGATCCTGCAGCGTGACGGTGAGGCCGCGCAGAGCGCACCACGCCGCGATATCGCCACCCATGACGCCCGCGCCCACCACATGCACGTGACGCACGGGCTGCGCGCCCTTGCTGCCCATGGACTTGAGCCGGTCCTGCAGCAGGAAGATGCGCACGAGGTTGCGCGCGGTTTCGGTGGTGAACAGCTGCGCGATCGAACGAGCCTCCGCCTCGTACGCCTGCTGACCCCGCGCGCCGTGCGCCGCCCACAGATCGATGATGGCGTAGGGTGCGGGATAGTGCTCACGCTTCGTCTTCGCGGCCACCTGCGCAACGAGCGAAGGCTTCACGAAGGAACGCACGATCGGCCAGCTGAGCACCTGCTCCGCAAACGGCGGGCGATGTGTGGGCGGCTTCTTGTGAATGATGTCCCGCGCTGCGGAATCGAGCTCGGCCGCGGTCACGAGCCGGTCCACGAGCCCGAGCTGCAACGCCTTGTCCACGCGCACCGGGCGCCCGGTGAGCATCATCTGCATGGCCGGCTTCACGCCGATGAGGCGCACGCAGCGCACCGTGCCGCCAAACCCCGGATGAATGCCGAGCTGCACTTCCGGCAAGCCGAGCGACAGCCGCTCATCCTGCACGGCCACGCGATACCGGCACGCGAGGGCCAGCTCGAAGCCGCCGCCGAGCGCGAAGCCGTGGATCGCCGCGACCGTGGGGCAGGGGAGCTGTTCGAGCTTGTCGAGCACGAGCTGCCCGCTGCGAATGAGGAGGTACGCGTCCTCCGCGCCCTTGAAGCTCGTGAACTCTTTGATGTCCGCCCCCGCGATGAACCCGTTCGCCTTCGCGGAGCGCACCACCACGCCCTTCGGGGGATTGCTGGCGAGCTGCGCGAGCAGCGCGCCGAGCTCCTCGAGCACCGCCTGACTCAGCGTGTTCGTGGAGGTGCCGGGCTTGTCGAGCGTGAGCCACACGATGCCTTCAGCATCGCGCTCCATCTTCCAGGCAGAGGGCGTGTTCATGGCAACACCTGCTGTGAAGGGTTCGGATGTCGGGCGCGGATCACGCGGCGGGCCGGCGACGCGCCACTGCGTCCGCACGCACGGTGAAGTCACAGACGAGCGGGCGGTGATCTGAAAAACGGACATCCGGAACGCGGAAGTCCGTGACGTCGATCCCCTCGCTCACCAGGATGAAGTCGAGCTCAATGCGCGGCACGCGCGCCGGGAAGGAGGGCAGGCCGGCGCTGTTGGCACTGCGCAGCCCCGCCGCGCGCATGAACAGGTAGATCTCGTGCGTGCCCCAGAAGGTGTTGAAGTCCCCTGCCACGATCACGGGCTTCTTCGACTGGACGATGAGGTCGTGCAGGGAGCGCAGCTGGTACTGCCGCTGGCGGAACTTGAGCGACAGGTGCACCAGGAACACGCACACCTCTTCGAGCTCGAGCTCGATGATGAGGCGCTTGATCCCCTGATCGAAGTAGTGGAAGCGCTCCCCGCGCACGTGCGGCGCGGACAGGAACGCATTGCCCTGCTTGCGCACGATGGGCACGAACTGGTTGATGGAGCTCGTGCCGTACTTGCACTGGAACGTGGAGTAGTGGCCCAGGTGGCTCGCGATGTGCTCCGCCTGGTTCACCATGCCCGTGCGGATCGAGCCGGTGTCCACCTCGATGAGGCCGACGATGTCCGGATGCTCGTTGCGGATGAACTCCGTGATGCCGTCGAGAACCTTGCGATTGCTGCGAAGGTAGCCGGCGCCCGGCAGCGGCAGATGGAACGCCGGGCCGGTGCCCGTGGCGTAACGGATGTTGTAGACCAGTAAGCGCAATACTCTTTCGCCCTGTTCGCGAAGGCCCCGCATTCTATCGGCGCTGCGGCAGGTGCGGGAGAGTTTAGCGGCCCCGCAGGCGCGCGCCCCGCGTCGCCGTGTGACGACGTGCGGTTTCGCGGCCCGCGCTCTTGTGCGAGACTCGCGCGGCCACGGGGGCGTCAACGAAGTGCTTTTCACAGGCTGTTCTTATGTCTCAGGCCAACCCGCTGCGGATCTTCGTCACCCACCTCTGGGAGGATAGTGACGACTACCTGCGCGTGTTCGAGTACCTCGAGAGCGCGCGCAATTTCTTCTATCGCAACTACAGCACGCCCGACCATCCGCCCGTCGGCGACAAGGAGACGCTGAAGGAAGACCTTCGCAAGCAGATCGGGCCGGTCGAGGCGGTCATCGCGCTGTCGAGCCTGTACGAGAAAAACAAGGATCTGCTGACGTTCCAGCTGCTTTACGCGCAGGCGAACCACATTCCGATCATCCTCATGAAGCCCTTTGGCGGCACACAGCCGGTGCCGAAGGCGCTCGCCGACCACGCCAGCGAGATCGTGGATTGGGACGAGCGCGCGCTCGTGGATGCGGTGCGCAAGCACGCGCGCCACGAGGACACCACGCGCTGGGACACCATCGAATTCAAGCTGGACTGAGCGCCCCGCGCAGCGGCGCGGCGGGCTGCAGGCGTGTGCAGCACGGGACTGCGCCGGATGCGTCGGCACCGGCGGCGCCGCCTCCAGCGCTGTACCGAAACCGCACAGAGCCGTGCGGGCGGCGGTCTCCACAAGCGCTCGCAAGCGAGACTCGAGCTCGGGAGTATCAGGCACGCGCGGGCACGTCGCGCCCGCCCGGTGGGTGCCGGGCGCGCCCGATCCGGGTCGTTCGCGCCTGCGCGAGTCGTTTCCGCATGTGCCGCCGGTCGACGTCCAGCGTCCGTGGTCGGTCCGAAGCGCCCGGCTGGCGCCACGCGGAGCCGTGCTCACCCCGATCCGCGCTCAGCTGGCGAGGCCCGGTGCCCGACGGCGCAGTGCGTCGCGGATCGGGCGTCATGCCGGCAGCCTCTGGCACGAGCCAGTGCGCTGCAGAGCGGATCAGCGAAATAGGGGGCGTCAGCGTGCTGCGCGGTTCAGGGCCGGCGCTGCCTCGGCCGTCTCGTCGGCAGATGCGCTGCCTGCCGGCTGGCCCGCGGGTGGCGTCTTGCGCGCGCCCGATTCGTCGGCGCCGTGTTCCGCGATATAGAACGGCACGACCTGAGCCCCGGCCCGCGTCGAAACCGTCCCGCTGCGCTGCAGGGCGCAGAGCATGCGGACGACGGAGCAGGCCACTTCCTCGGCCTCGTCCACAGACATCTTGCGCAGCGTGGCGCGAAACGCGTCGTCGCCGCGGACGAGCGGCGGCTCGCGAGTCATCGTGCGGTGGAACGATCGGAAGGCTTCGCGCACGTCTTTCGGCAGCTCGGCCTCATCGACATGTGCGAGATGGTTGCGGTAGGCGTTCGTGATGCGGTCCTTCAGCGCGCCTGACCGCACGAGCGAAAGAGTTGCCCCTTGGAACTGTTCCCATGCGGAGTTGCTGTTCATCGCGATCCTCGTGGACGTCACACGTTTCCGGTTGCCCGGCGTGTTGCCTTGCTCGATAACGGGGCGTCCGGTTGTTGTTCTTCTTTCGGATGTTGTCCCGCACCAGCGGTGTTGCGCCGAATATAACGCAGCTGCATCACGCGATGGCAAATATGTCATGAAGGATTTTCGGCCTGACGCGTTGATGTCGCCGATCACCGTTCGCGCTCGCGCGCCGGCCCGGAGAGACCGAGCAGGCCCGCGTCGCGCAGCTGCGGCGCAGGCGCGGCAGCCGCGTCTATCAGCTCCCGAATCGAGCCCCGATGGTGTCCCGCGCGAGGCGCTCGAGGCCTCAGGACGCTCGGGTTTGTTCGGGGCGCTCGGGCTTGGAGGTAGGTGCCCGAGCTCGGTAGGTGGCGCGCGCCCGCAGCTCCGGAAGGCCTCGTGCGTCAACGCCCGCCGGGCGTGAATGAGCATCGCCGAATCCTGTGCCTGGCGTGTCCACGTGGCTGCTCCGGGCCTTGGCCCTTGCACGCCTGGCCGCTCGGGCGCTCGACATCGGGTCGGCGGACGAACGCGGTAGATGGCGCGCACCGGCGGGTGCGCGCGAGCCTCAACGTGCGCCAAAGCGTGCCTGGGCAGCGCCAAGTTCCGTGGATGGCGTCTCCGGAGCTCCAGGACACTGTGAGATCGGGCAGTCCTCTACACATCGCGCTGAGAACGCGGCACACGCGGTCGCATGGAGCACGCGCCCTGCTTGGCTTGGCTAACCGCGCGCACGAGTGGCGCCAGCGAGCACCGAAGGCGCACGCCCATGCAGTGTCACACTGAGGCGGGGGATGGCACGTCGTCGGCGCTGGTCGACTGGGAGCCAGGAGAGCAATGCGGAGGCAAGCCGACTGACGCCAGTTATCAGGCCGCGCACACAGGCCGTGAGGCGGCGGGCCACTTTGGCTGGTCCGTAGCATAGTTCGCATAATGTATATTATGGTGAATAAGATACCTAACATCTCCGCCTGGAGATCGGCGGGAGATCGGCGGGCTTACAGTAGCCCGGTGAGCCCGAAGCCGATCGCCCGCCCCGACAAGCATGATCACGGGCTCAGCGTCCGTCATGTGTTCTGGATCCACCCTGTGTCCTGGACGAGCCAAGCCAGCGGACCGACACCGTAGCGTGCCCGACTTTCCAGCCCGAACGCGTTCACGGCGAAGCGACCATCTTCGCCACCGTCGCGATCCGCGACGTCACCGACCGCAAGCCGCTTGAGCAGGACATGAAACACGCGCGCGCCGAGGTCGAACGCGCCAATCGGGCCAAGCGCCGCTTTCTGGCCCATCGCGAGCCAGGACCTGCGCCAGCCGTGGAGTCTCTCGGCCTGGTGTCCGACCCCAGGGGACTCATCGATGTCGATCTTGTCATGGATGTCGATCTCGTCATGGCGAGCACGCACGCACATCCGTTCGGGCCGCGCCTGCTGCTGCTCACCGCAACAGACTGGGAGCCCGTGCGCCACTGCCCATGCCCCCAGACCACACGACGCGCAGATGACCGCATCACACTTGCTCCACTGCAGCCCGGCTGATACCTGACTGACCGGCCACGACGCGCGCCACGGCTTGCGAACGACAGTGCCGGCCGGCAACTGGGCACGCACAAATGCGAATCGCTCGCACACGCGCCGGCTCGTGGCGTGGCTGACCCGGCACGCTATCTCACAGGGAGCTCATCGGATGGTTATCAAATCGCTGACGGCACCTCATTGGCCTCGCGTCGCGCTTGCGGCACTCCTGCTCGCGATCAGCGCTGCCCCTTCGGCGTCGGAAGGCGGCGACGCCGGGGATCTCGCGCAGCAGATTGCCGCCCTCAAGTCCGCGAACGAGCAGCTGCGGCACCTGATTCCGAGCCAGTCGCACGCCATGATGGACGTCGCGTATCACTTCACGAACCTCTGGTTCGCGGGCCAGCATCGAAACTGGCCGCTCGCGCAGTTCTACTTCAACGAGGCGCGTAATCACATCCTCTGGGCGATTCGCCTCGTGCCGGTGCGCAAGACGAGCGGCGGCGAGCTGCATCTGCAGGAGATGTTCGATGCCTTCGACAAAACGCTTCTCGCCGATCTGAAAAAACAGATCGCCGAGAAGAACCGGGCCGGGTTCGCCGCCAGCTATCGCGCGGCGCTCGATGGCTGCAATGCCTGTCACACGGCAGCCGAAAAGCCGTATCTGCACATCGTGGTGCCGGACAAGCCGGAGGTTCACATCGTCGACTTCACGCCGAGAGACGAAGGCAAGCGCTAGCACCGTCGGCTGCGCGGACCGGCAGCCCCGCACGATGCGAGGGGCAAGTCGCAAGCTTCGGCAGTGGCCGGAGTCGGCCGTGCTGGTGAAAAAGGCGCCCGCGGTCATCAACGACGGCCGCAGCAACTGCACGCTTCGAATAGGGTGCGTAAGCGAATTGCAAGGCGCACCCGGGCTGCCTCGACGAGATTCGCACATCAAGATTTGCGCAGCTCACCCGGGGCACCACCGATGGCATATGCGATCAAGGCGGAGATTTCCGATGCTCGCGCGAAGACGTTCACCTTCGTCGCCCAGAAAACGATGTATGGCGGCAAGCACATCGCCAAGGGCGACACGATCTTTCTCTTCGCGAGCGAGAATGAGGGTGGGAAGGTTTCGTCGCGCGCGGCATCGTGACCGCCGCGGAGCCCGTCGCGAAGAAACGCGGCATCGCCCGCAGACGCCGCGCGTGAGCATCACCGTCAAGCCCACTGCCCTCGCGAAGCGCCGCCTCGGGCGCGCCGAGCTCAAACCGCTCACCCATTTGGAAAGACGGCCAGCCGGGCACCGAGCTCAACTTCAAGTTCTATCGGCAAGCGACGAACAAGATCGTCGGCATCTCGGACGAGGGGCTGCGGCGTTCCTCGAAACGTTCTTCTGATACTTTCCCAAAAGACCCGAAGCCTGGGTGTTGCGTCTCGCTGGCGCTCCCGTTTTCCAGGCTTCTTGCCTCAGGGTGCGGAGCGGTGCTGCGACCCCAGAACGACTTCTTGCGCGCTCACGTGGGGCCGGACGCGCGTCGGCCGACCGGTGAGGCAGAACTTCGTCTGCGAGTGATTCCGGGGACAATCCCGCTCGACGAAGCGCGCTACCCGTTCACGCCCGCAACGCCGCGCGGTTCGCCGTCAGAAACTCCCGCACGGATTGCGGCGGTTTGCCCGTCACGCGCTGCACGGCGTCGCTTGCGACGTCGAAGTAGCCCGCACGAATGTTTCGATCTGTGCCGAGCACGATCGGAATCACGAACGGTGGCAGACCCGCTGCCGCGAGCTGTTTTTCGAGCGCCTCATCCGACGTGGGAATCACCTCGATCGACTTGCCCGTGACCTCCGATGCGATCTTCGCGATCTCGGGTATCGTGAGCCGCTCGGCGCCCGTGATGTCGAGACGCTCGTTCGCGCCGCCGGATGAGGCCAGCGCGGCCGCCGCTGCACGCGCCACGTCCTCGCGCGCCACGTACGAGATGCGGCCGTTGCCGGCTGCACTGTGCCACTTGCCGGTCGCGAGCGGCCCGGCGAGCGAACCGAGCAGCCCTTCGGCATACCAGCTCACGCGCAGGATGGTGAACTCCAACCCGCTCTGCTCGATCGCGCGCTCTGTCTCGAGATGATCCGGTGCAAACGGAATGAACGAGCGATCGGGATTCAGCATGGACGTGTACAGAATGCGCTTGACGCCGGCACGCCTCGCGGCCTCCACGGCAGCCCTGTGTTGCTGAATGCGCAGCCCCGGCACGTCGATGCGGTCCGTCGAGATGACAAGCACGCGGTCGGCACCTGCGAACGCCGCGTCGAGAGACGCTGGATCGCTGAAGTCCGCGCGGCGCACTTGGACCCCGGAAAGGCCCGCGAGCTTGTCTGGCGTGCGCGTCGCGGCGATCAGATGGTTCGCGCCCTTCCCGGCGAGGAGCTCGACGACACGCCGGCCGAGGTGGCCACTTGCACCCGTCACGACGAGCTTCGCATGCAGAAAGTCAGTCATCGAGCCGTCCTCCTGATCCGAACCAGGACCGTGCAAGTATAGGAGCAAATCGTCCTGCCACCGACGGTGCTCACCGCGATCTCGCGCGACGCTCCCGGCATCTGCGCCCGCATCATCCGCATCAGAGACGTCCAGCCGGCCGAGACGATTGCCGCGCTGGAGGCGCATGAGTTCGACGTGGCGCTGTCTCAAAAGACTGCATGAGCGCGGACCGGTGTGATCGTGTCGGGCCCGGTCCACAGTTGCGAACGCCGAGAGCGCTGCAACCGCAAGATCGCCCTCGCCCGCCGGAAATCGACAAGTTGCTGTCGCAACGCATGGAGCATGCTGGCGGAGTGAGCCTGTCGGTGCGTCGGATCCTCCTTGGTGACGCCCCGCTGATCGTGCGACAGTTGTCGCGCCTCCAGCATTGCCCTGGCCCGCCGTGCCCGGCTCCACTGCCGAACAACGCTCGTGGCTGATGTATCGAATCGAGCTCACCCCGCGACCGACGCCGGCACGGGTGCGCGCCAGTGAACGGGACCGGCATTCATGCCGTGATCGGCGCGCACAAGAACGCGCGCCGATCACGGCATCGGATCACGGCCGGGCTTCCAGCACGATATTGAACGGCGTTTCGGCTGCCCGGCGGAAACGGGTGAAGCCACCACCATCGACGACGACCTCGCGCAGGCGCCGTTCGCCCGCTTGCGCGCCGAGCGCCGGCCCCTGACGCGCGAGCGACACCGGAACGCACACGAGCGACGATGCGCCGTAGTACACGCGCCCGACCGGATTCAGATTGTCTTCGACCCGATCGCCGGCGAGCGGCTCAACGATCATGCAGTTGCCATCCGGCTTGAGCGCTTGCCGGGCATGGCGCGCGGCGCCGACCGGATCGGCCATGTCGTGCAGGCAATCGAAAAACGCGACGAAGTCGTAACCCCTGCCGCTGTACGAAGTGGCATCGGCGACTTCGAATTCCACGTTGCTCACGCCCGCATCCGCCGCGCGCGAACGAGCCGTATCGATCGAGGGCGCGTGATAGTCGATGCCCACAAAGTGGGACTGCGGAAACGCCTTCGCCATGAGGATGGTGCTTGCTCCATGGCCGCAGCCGACATCGGCCGCGAGCGCGCCCTGCTTCAATCTGTCCACCACACCGTCGAGCGCCGGCAGCCAGGCGCTCAGCAGGTTCGCGTTGTACCCCGCGCGGAAGAACCGCTCCGTCCCGTGAAAGAGACAGGGATGGTGCTCGCCCCACTCCATGCCTTTTCCGGTGCGGAAGTTCTCGATCGCGCGGTCCTTGATATGGAAGAGATCCTGCACGAGCTCATAGGCACCCGGCAGATCCACCGGACCTCCGGGATCGGCGAGACAGAGCGCCTGCTCGTCATTCAGAAAGTATTTGCCCGATGCGGCGTCGTATTCGACGTAGCCGCCCGCCGCCTGATTCGCCAGCCACTCTCGAATATAACGCTCGCAGGTACCGGTGCGGCTCGCCAGCTCTGCAGAAGTGAGCGGCCCCTGCGCCAGCGCCTTGTACAGTCCCAACTCGTCGCCAACCGAGATCAGCACCGCACTGACGGCGGCCCCGATATCCCCGACGGCCTTGCCGAGGAATGCGTGCAGCCGTTCTTCGTTGATCGCCATACGCTGATTCCTCCCTATGTGGAGTTGCCAGTATGGATTGCTGCAAAGTGGGCGGCCGCGAGTGTCGCTCCTGCATTGTGTGGACCGCAAATCACATTTGCAGGTGTGCGCCAGGCTTACGACCGGGCTTGCGGCAGCGCCGTCTGCACCGCAGCGCGAGTGGCATCTCCACGAGGAGCACCGGAAATCACAGGCGCGGAGTGTTGCCCCCCTCGATCAGGGAGGCTCTCGCTGCAAGATCGATGGTTGAGCTCGCAAGCAAGGCCTCGGTCGTCCCATCCGCCGGCGGATAGATGACCCTGGTGTTGATCAGGCGCTTCATCGCCTTGGCCTCACTGCCGGTTTTCTCGACCTGCCGATCCCAACCTCGCGTGAACACGGCACCGGACCGGCCCAAATCGAGACACGTCACGTAACGAATCTGCGTGTACGACACCGTCGGCAATCCCAGCAGGTCGCGCGCGGCATTTTCACCGGCGACGCGGCCGAGCTGCCCGGCATGCTGACAAGATTGAAGTGTCCGGTGCCCGTCTCCGGTATCCGCCGCCGCGGCATCACCAGCGACAAAGATCTCGGGTGCGGCCGGCGCCTTGAGAGTCGCGTCCACAATCACCCGGCCGATCGGATCGCGCTCGCCGGGGACCTGCGCCGCGAACGGCCGCGCGACCATGCCCGAGGCGAGCACCACTGCGTCGGTGTCGAGAACGGTGCCGTCAGTGAAACGAACCTGATTTGGCGCCAGGCGCTGCACCTCGACGCCGAGTCTCAACTCGACGTTCGCTTTCGCAAGCGCCTCCGCAATGACCGGCCGCGGCCCGGAGCCGAGCTGCTCGCCGAGCACCTCGGAGCGATCGATCAAGACAAGGCGTGCACGCTCGGACACGCCATTCCCGTTGTGCGCAAGCAGTCGATCGCGCAGCTCGAGCACGAGTTCGATACCGGTGAAACTTGCGCCGATCACGGCGATGGTCGGCGGCTCAACGTTTCGCGCGATCTGTGCCAGGCGACGATCGAACTCGATCGCCTCGGCCAAGCTGTCGACGGAATACGCTGTTTCAGCGCCTGGAACCGGCGGTCGGCGGATTTGGCTGCCCGTTGCCACAACGAGGCGGTCGTAGGTCAGCCGTTCGCCGCTTGCCAGCGTGACGGCCCTTTCGGAAGCGTCGAGTCGAGTTGCCGTGCCCGGAACGAATGTGACGCCAACTCTGCCGAGAAGCGGCAAGACGTCAACACCAAGCGTCTCCGGTCTCGCCTCATAGAGTCGTGGCCGTATCTCGAGCACAGGAGCCGGCGACACCAAGCTGATGTCGGCCCGAGCGCCGGCTACGCGCCGAGCCGCAACGGCCGCCCAGAACCCCGCAAAACCACTGCCGATCACAAGAATCCTGCCCATGTGCTCTGCCCTTTCGAGAGACCCTTTTGTGAAAACCCGCTCAGACCTCATCGTCCTCTCCATTTTTGATGAAGCCAGGACGACTGGCAGCGGGGAAATGTGACAGCCCGGGCGCGAAAGATGGCTCCCGGTGCAAACCTCACGCCTTGCAATGAACTCGAGCGACCTGGAACTCAGCGTTCGTGGGCAGGCTCCTCATCTGTTGGCGCCAATGTATAAACTGCCCCACCCCCGATGAGACTGACCCACCTGAGCGAGGATGGCGGCTTTTTGAGCCGCAGGGATGTTGAACCCGGAGAGAACACGGACAAGACCGTGACGACCGGCTGAAAACGGCGTCGACCGATCCCGGTTTGTCCCTGTCTCGTGCGATCATCACCAGGCAAATGCTGCTGACAATTTCCACAACGACCCAACCTGCAACGGATCTCGGCTTCCTCCTCCACAAGAATCCAGCACGCGTCCACCGCTTCGAACAGAGCTTCGGTCGAGCAACGGTCTTCTACCCCGAGGCAACGGCTGAGCGGTGTACGGTCTGCCTGCTGGTCGACGTGGACCCCGTGGGACTGGTGCGGAGACGATCGGGCCCGGCGGGCGAGGACGGCCAGCTCGCCCAATACGTCAACGACCGGCCGTATGTGGCCTCTTCCTTTCTGAGCGTCGCCCTGTCCGATGTCTTCGGCACGGCCATGGCCGGCCGCTCCAAGGACCGTCCCGAGCTTGCGGCCACGGCGATCCCGCTCGAAGTGAGCATTCCGGTGCTTCCGAGTCGAGGCGGCGAGATGCTGATTCGCGAGCTGTTCGAGCCACTTGGGTACGCGGTCCGGGCCGAGCGCCTGCCGCTCGATGAGGCGTTTCCGGGCTGGGGCGAGAGCCGCTATTTCTCCGTAACGCTGTCCGGCACGTTACGGCTGCAGCAGCTCCTGAATCACCTTTACGTCCTGATTCCGGTGCTTGATGACGAGAAGCATTACTGGGTCGGCGACGACGAGGTCGAGAAGCTTCTGCGCCGCGGAGCCGACTGGCTGCCTACACATCCGGCGAAAGAGCAGATCGCTCGCCGCTATCTCAAGCATCGCAAGAGTCTCGCACGTGCGGCGCTGGAGCGACTGACACCCTCGGAAGCTGAAGCAGACGACGCACGGGTCGCGGGGAAACCTGCCGCTCGCGAGGATGCGCTGGAAGCACCGCTGCGCCTCAACGAGCAACGCATCGCGAAAGTTGTCGAGGTGGTTCTCGAAGTGGGCGCCCAATCCGTCCTGGATCTCGGTTGCGGCGAAGGCAAGCTGTTGCGCGAGCTCTTGCGACAGCGCCAGCTCGAGCGAATTGTCGGCGTGGACGTTTCACTGCGCGCGCTCGAGATCGCTGAAGAGCGCCTTGAGCTCGATCGCCTTGCGCCAGCAATTCGGAACAAGCTCACGCTGCTCCATGGCTCTCTCATGTATCGCGACCGGCGCCTGCAGGGCTTCGATGCCGCGACCCTCATCGAAGTCGTGGAACACCTGGATGCGCCGCGCCTCCGCGCCTTCGAGCGCGTCGTGTTCGAGAACGCGAGGCCGGCCACGGTCATCCTCACGACACCGAATGCCGAGTACAA
Organism: Steroidobacteraceae bacterium; assembly: GCA_019683695.1. Lineage (GTDB taxonomy): Bacteria > Pseudomonadota > Gammaproteobacteria > Steroidobacterales > Steroidobacteraceae > JADGHX01. The sequence goes on along the minus strand of JADGHX010000086.1, from coordinate 3,638 downwards.
CGCGAAGTTTTCGAGCTTGCCTGCCGGGCAATTCCGGCATCCGGACCATCGCTTCGAGTGGACGCGTGCAGAGTTCGAGAGGTGGGCGGGCGACGTCGCAACGCGCTTCGGATATGAGGTTCGCTTCACGCCCGTCGGAGAAGTCGATGCGGTGCTCGGGCCGCCGACGCAGATGGCCATTTTTCGCGTACGCTGACGATGGAAATCAGGATTCCAGAGCTCGCACTCGTCGTCCTGGTCGGCGCCTCCGGGTCCGGCAAGTCGACTTTCGCACGCACGCATTTCAAGCCGACAGAAGTCCTCTCATCGGACTACTGCCGCGGCCTCGTGTCGGATGATGAGAACGATCAGTCCGCTACGAAGGATGCGTTCGAAGTTCTGCACTTCATTGCGAGCAAAAGGCTCAGAGCGGGCAAGCTCACTGTCGTGGACGCAACCAACGTTCAGGCCGAGGCACGAAAGCCTCTCATCGCTCTTGCGCGCCAGCATCACTGCCTGCCCGTAGCGCTCGTGCTCGACATGCCCGAGCGGCTCTGTCGCGAGCGCAATGCAGCTCGCGCGGATCGCGCGTTCGGCGAGCACGTCATCCGCAATCAAGCCAGCCAGCTGCGCAAGTCGATCCGTGGCCTCGAGCGGGAAGGCTTTCGTCACGTGCACGTGTTCCGTTCCCCCGAAGAGCTGGAAGGTCTGACGATCCGGCGCGAGCCGCTCTGGAACGACAAGAAGGCCGAGAAGGGACCCTTCGACATCATCGGCGACATCCACGGCTGCCTGACCGAGACGCTTGAGCTGCTCGCCCTGCTCGGCTACGACGTGTCGCTGCGAGACGGCCACTACGCCGTCTCACACCCGCAGGGTCGCAAGGTCGTCTTCGTCGGCGACCTCGTGGATCGCGGGCCCGACTCGCCCGGAGTGGTTCGGCTCGTCAGCGATGTGGTGCGTTCGGGTACCGGTTACTGCGTCGCGGGCAATCACGACGTCAAGCTGTCCCGGGCGCTGCGCGGGCGCGACGTGAAGATCAGCCATGGGCTGGCGGAATCTCTCGAGCAACTCAAAGGTGAGTCGGAAGAGTTCCGGAGGTTCACAGCGGAGTTTCTCGATCAGCTCGTCAGTCATTACGTCTTCGATGATGGCAAGCTGGTCGTGGCTCATGCCGGTCTGCGTGAAGAGATGCATGGGCGTGGCTCGGGCGCTGTTCGCCAGTTCGCCTTGTACGGCGAGACGACCGGTGAAACGGATGAGTACGGCCTGCCCGTCCGCTACAACTGGGCAGCGGACTATCGCGGAAAGGCGATGGTCGTGTATGGCCACACGCCAGTGCCTGAGGCAGAGTGGCTCAACAACACAATCTGTCTGGATACGGGTTGCGTGTTCGGCGGCAAGCTTACTGCCCTCCGCTACCCGGAGCGGGAGCTCGTGTCGGTTCCTGCCAGGAAAATGTACTACGAGCTGATCCGTCCCCTGCGCCCGGCCGTGCCGGCCATTCTCACTGCGCAGCAAGCGCACGAAGAGCTGCTCGATCTCGAGGACGTCTTCGGAAAGCGTATCGTCGATACAAGGCTCTATCGCAGCATCACCATCCGCGAAGAGAACGCGGCGGCGGCGCTCGAGGTGATGAGCCGCTTTGCCGCGAACCCGAAGTGGCTCATCTACCTGCCACCCACGATGTCTCCGAGCGAGACGAGTGCGAGGCCCGGCCTTCTCGAGCATCCGGAGGAAGCGCTCGGCTACTACGCGAAGAACGGCGTGCAGGCTGTGGTGTGCGAGGAAAAGCACATGGGTTCGCGAGCCGTTGTCGTGATCTGCCGGGATGAGGATGCCGCTCGCACGCGTTTCGGTGTGGCTGGCGAGGGCCGCGGAATTGTCTACACGCGCACCGGCCGGCGATTCTTCGCGAACGACGCCTTGCAATCCGAGCTCCTCGATCGTATCGGCCGAGCGCTCGATGCCGCGCAGTTCTGGGAGCGCTTCGACACTTCGTGGTTCTGCCTCGACTGCGAGGTCATGCCCTGGTCGGTGAAGGCCGAGGATCTTTTGCGCGTGCAGTACGCCCCGACCGGGACGGCGGCGCGCACTGCCCTCGCCGCAGCGAGCGAGCTGCTGCGCAACGCAGCTGCGCGGAACCTGGACGTAGAGGACATCGCGAAGTCCTTCGCGGAACGCAGTGAGCTCGTCCAGCGATATGTCACCGCATATCGTCACTACTGCTGGCCAGTGAACAGTGTCGCTGACATCAAAGTCGCGCCATTCCACCTGCTTGCCACCGAGGGCAGGACCTATTTCGACCAGACGCACCGCTGGCACATGGAGACCTTGGGCGATCTCGCTCGTCACGATCCGGAGTGCCTCGTGGCAACGCCCGTTCGCATCGTCGATGTCGCCGATGCGAACGCGGTTCAGGGGCTTTTCGCGTGGTGGGAGGCGCTCACCGGCTCCGGCGGCGAAGGCATCGTCGTGAAGCCGATGGACTTCATCCCGCGCGGCCCGCGCGGCCTGCTGCAGCCGGCGATCAAGTCACGCGGACCGGAGTACCTGCGGATCATTTATGGGCCTGAGTACTCGCGTCCCGAGCTCCTCGAACGGCTCCGCGAGCGGGGACTGTCCACGAAACGCAGCATGGCGTTGCGCGAGTTCGCACTCGGGGTCGAAGGCCTGGAGCGCTTTGTCCAGCGCGAGCCGCTACGCCGTGTACGCGAATGTGTGTTCGGCGTGCTCGCGATGGAAAGCGAACCCGTCGATCCGCGGCTATAAGAACTCGCGACTGACCTGCAGCCAAGACCGTGTCGGCGGGCGCTCGCCGGTCGGCGACGGCGTGAGCTCCGATGGCGTGCGCGACGGACAGGGCGGCGTACCAGCCCTGCCCTGCCAATTCAGCCCGATGCCGGCGCGCCCGCCGACAGGCGACATCCGGAGTCGGTGCGCATTACATGCAGAGCAAAGCCGCTCGCACCCGGCGCTTCCAGGCCGGGACGGAGCTGCATGCTCGGGATCAGGTAGTCCCCGCCATTCTGCTTCCGGTAAGGAATGGGCGGAGTCGTCCCGAGTGAGCGCATTCTCTCCCGCAAGCGCTCCGCGATCGGCTCGAAGTCGCCCTCCCCGACGCGGTCTGCCCGGTACACCACAAACGGCGGCAGAACGTCGTAGCCCGGGTAGTAGAGAATGCCGTGGTGGATCGGGAACAGCAGATCATCGATCGGGCCGTTCACGCCGCGCGGCGAGTAGTGCTCCGCCCAGCCGCCCGCCGTCACGATCAGCATCGCGCGCTTGCCGGCAAGCGTGCCTTCCCCGTACCGGTCGCCCCAGCGCCGCGCGTTGTGCTCGCCCACGCCATACGCAAATCCGCAGGCGAACACACGATCGACCCACCCTTTCAGGATCGCCGGCATGGTGAACCACCAGAGCGGAAACTGCAGAATCAGCACGTCGGCCCAGAGCAGCTTGTCGATCTCGGCTTGCACATCTTCGGTGAGCGAGCGGGCGTCGAAGGCTTCCCGGGAAGCGGCGGGCACCTTCAGCCGTGCGTCATGCGACAGCGTCGGAAAGTCGGCACGATCCACCTCGGACCTCCAGCCCATCTTGTAGAGGTCGGATACACGCACTTCATGCCCCTGAGCTTCAAGCTCCTGGATGGCTCTCTT
>JADGHX010000085.1 GCA_019683695.1 Steroidobacteraceae bacterium | reverse complement strand
TATTTGAAGCGCGCGGTGTCAAGGACCAGCGCCCGATCTGTCGAGGCGTGATATGCGGCGATCGGAGAGAAGTGACCATCGCCACTCTGCCCCACCGCCCTTCTCGAATAGTTGGCGATCAGCACCGGGCCGTCGTGTGTCGTCGTCGCTGCGCGCAGATGCTGGCGAAAAGCGTCGACATCGTCGACCGGTGGCCTGTGTACGCTCACGCTCGCGGCACTGCACCTCGCCAGACATGCAACCTCGTCCAGCGTCACACCGGATCGCCGCACGTCATCGAGCGACTTGCAGCAGTCGAGCAGCTCTTCGCTGAACCACCGCCATATTCCCTTCCACTGGCGGCGCGGATCGATCCCTAGCGCGTTCAGCCCGCACACCAGGGAACCGAGGCCACAGAAGGCCGGGTCGGACTGCGTGTGGAATTGCTGCGCGAGTCGGAAGTACCCCTGCAACGTGCCCTCGAGCAAGGCCTCACTGAACAGCTTCCGTCCTGCCGCAGAATCCAGCGCGGGGAGGTTCGCCGGCAGCGGCCGCATATAAGATGTCTGCACTTGCGCAGCGCCTGGGGATGGCGAGCAAAGAGCGGGGTTCACGCGAGGGCCCTTGCAAAGTTCGGTGCGGGATTTATCGCGGGGACACGCCGCTTTGACTTGAACGAAGCGGCTGGGCTCGTTCATCGGCCAGGCGACGACGGCTACGACTCCCGCATCCGCCACGCGACCACGACCAGCCCGATCATCCACACCAGGTCGAGCACGAAACCGAGCACGATTGCGATCGTCTCCGTTCGCGAAAAGCCCTCGGCGCGGACCACCCAGCCCTGCGCCAGGTCGGTGAGACCGGCGAGCGTCAGAAGATGAGCGACAGGCCGCGGGCACCACGCCATCCGCGCCAGTGCGGCAAAAGGCGAGCAAGGGATTCACCAGGACCTTGCAGCTGTGACAAAACTGGTACGCGAAGCTCGCGACGCACGTATGTGCTTGACTGCTCCAGCAACTGCGGCGCAGTCGCTCCAGTCCATCATTGGCGCAACGTTGATGCGCCTGTCCATCTTCGCCCTATTCCGTCGTCTTTCCGTGCGGAGGCCTCAGCGGGCGCGGACCTTTCCGGCCCTCTGGCGCTGCTCCTCGAGAACGTCCTCCAGCGCGAGACCCGTCGCCGCAGCAATCACCTGCAGTACGGGATGCGTAGGACTGGTGGGCAAGCGAAGCGCGTGCGCTTTTTCCCACGCCGCGATTCGCGCCTTTGCATCGTTCAGCTCCGAGCGCTGGTCGGCCAGTTCCATGCGCTTGCGTTCGGCGCGCTCGTATTGTTCGTCCGCCAGGCGCTGTCGATAGTCCCGCATGATGCCCGAATCGGCGGGACGCCGTTCGACCGATTCGCGGATGGTAGTGATCGACGTCATGACGACCTCCTCGAGGGGAGACGCACAAGGCACGCACCGCGTCTTCGGCAGCCGTATTTGATCCTCGCTAGCGCCATCCTGTCGATTGCGCTCAACCCGCTGCTATTCGGCCTGATAGGACCGCTGGCCGAGTGGCTCGACCCGCTACCGATGCCAGAACCCGAAAAGAGCCTCGGGACGGAGCCGGCGGCGCCCACTCCAGATGGCCACATTATCATCGTCGGTTCGGACGCGTTGGAAGCGTAGTCGGCTCGGTTCTCGAGCAGCTCCGTCACGCAGGAGCCAGCTTCGTGGTGCTCGGCGAGCGTGAGCTCGCGCTCAGCATGGCGGACTACGCCCTCGCGTGCTACGGCAAACCGCAGGATGCGCGGCCCAGCCCTGCCGCCTTGCCCTCCGAGGCGTAAGCAAAAGACGTCCGCGCGTCGAACCGCCGTGATGGGTTCGACGCCGGATGCCCCCGCTAGGGGTCAGACGCTACGGTATTGATCGCGGTATTGATCGCGCAGGTCGCGGATCCGATCGTGATTCTGAATCACGCCCTGATACTGCCGCTCCACGAGCGATCGCACCGGCTCCGGCATGTCGAGCTTCATCGCCGCCGCGTACTGCGCCTTTGCGTAATCCTCGCCTCGTTCGCACTCCTCCAGAATAGCTGTGTCGTCACGGGCGCTGACCGCGGCCTTCAGGCTCACCCAGCCCCGGTGCACCGCGCCCGCTGCACTTCCACCCTCGTCCGGCTGGCCACCCATGGCGCGAACCGCGTTCTGAAGCTCGCTAGCGGCCACCTGACAGGATTGCTCGCCCTCCCGGAAGAACTCGGCCAGCGCTGGATCCTTCGAGTCCTTCGCCGCAAGGGCAAAGCCCTTTTCGCCGTCTCTCGATATTTCGATCAGCTCGTTCAACGTTGAAATGATGTTTCTGTCGACCATGGATGAACTCCTTCGGAACTGTCGCTCACACTGGAGCATGAGCGAGGAAAACGTCTGTAGGAAAAGGCGAGATCGAGGCTTCACGGATTCGCTTTAACCGCCGGCGCACTCCGTGGCATGCCGTCATGCTGCGCATCGCGTGACACCGTTCAAGCGCTGGTGCTGGCGCGGGCCTCGCCTGAGCATGGATACCGGAGAATTCGCCGGATCTTCGATGCCGCCGCCCACTCCTGACGGTTCGGTTCCGCACCGGAATCCGCATTCCGGTTCCGTACGCTGACGCCGTCCGACGAATGTTTCTCAGCGAGGCGAGATGATCACCCAGTATCTGTATGGCCTATGGCCGATGCCGCTGTCATGCCCTCCCGGCAGTCGTACGCACACCCTCTCGAGCCGGGGATCACAAAACCCGGTCTGAAGCGCATACTCCGTCGCATGCCACAAATCGTTTCGGAAAGTCCCGCCCCCCTCGACGTTTACTACGTTGTGGAGACGACAGAAGGCGTCGTCGGTGAACGCCACCATCTGGTGTCCTCCTCCTTGTACGCGACAGCCCGCCAAGCGGAGACAGAGCTCGAGCGCCTCGCCGCGATGAACGCGGCGACGAATTACGCGGTGTGGAAGGGCTCCACGTATGTGGAGCCTGCACGGTGGGCGTACGACGTGGTGCTTGCCGATGGCACGGTGCTGCGCGCGAATGCCTCGCTGCTGACGGGCCGAAGCTAGTCTTGCGAAATCGCGTCGTGCCGGGGCTGTACCTTCTCTGCGTTGGCGCGCATGGGTACCAGCACGGACCTGCCTTGGTCAAGGTAGCGGACGATTTCGCGCTGAGCGACTCGACGCCCGGCCCCCTCACGCGTGTGCGTGCAGGAGTCCTGCGACGCCTGGGATTCCGGGAGTAGCATCGAACAATCGGCTGCGCAGAGCCGCTGTTTGGATATCGATGCGCAAGGAATAGCCTGAATGACTGGCAGACTACTCACAGGTCGTCGCGTCGCCGTTTGCTCGCTGCTGCTCGCCAACCTTTTCAGCGCGACCGTAGCGGTCTCTGCCGGGGACGATGCAGACGCCGTGCGGATAACCATCCTCTTCGACGCGTTCGGCCGCTCCGCCCTCGAGAAAGACTGGGGCTACTCTGCGTTCGTCGAATACGGCGGAAGGCGCATTCTGTTCGACACGGGTAACAATTCCGAGATCCTGGCCAGAAACGCGAAAGCCAGCGGAGTGGATCTGTCGCGCCTCGATTTCGCCATCCTGTCGCATCGGCATGGCGATCACATGGGCGGAATGGATTATCTGCTGCGCGTGAATCCGAATGTGAAAATTTATGCTCCCGAAGAGAGCTTCGGTATCTACGGCTCCTCGTTGCCGAGCACCTTTTACCGTCGCGACGAATCGTTGGCTCGCGAGCAACGCTACTATGACGGTTCACCGCCGCCGATAATGAAGTTCGGCAGCGCATGGCCACACGCCCGTTTCGATCTGATCAAGAGCAGCACGCAGATCGCACCCGGCATCCACCTCCTCTCGCTTGTCTCTGAAAAGGCCGGCACGCTGGAGCTGCGAGAGCTTTCACTCGCGATTGAGACGCCCAATGGCATTGTCCTGATGGTGGGCTGCTCTCACCCGGGGATCGAGAACATTCTCCGGGCGGCGGCGTCCATCGATAAACGGATTCACCTGGTCATCGGCGGGCTCCACCTGGTCGCAGCCTCCGACTCGGATATCAGCAAGGTCATAGCGAGCCTGCGCGACACGTGGACGGTGGACTATGTCGCGCCAGGCCATTGCACCGGCGAACCTGCTTTCGCCGCACTGAAGAGAGCCTTTGGGGATCGGTACCTGTATGCCGGTCTGGGGACTCGGCTGGAGATCGGTTCCACATCCGTGACCGCAGCTGCGCGCGATACACCGCGGTTGTGAGAACGACTGCAGCTGCGCGCCCGCGATATGCCGCAGAAAGAAGCTGGTCGTAGTTTGTTCCCATCGAGGCGGGCGTACAGTGCGCCGTCATTCCGAGCTGGCAGCGACGGCGGGCGGTGCGCTCGGTGTGGGGCCGCGCACAGCAATCAGCCCTCCAGCTTGCGCGTGCTCTGTGCCATCGTATCGAGCTTCCTTTCGGGATTCCCAGTTGCCGTGCTCGCGCATCAGTGGGCCAAAAGCGACGGCCCTATGGTGCTATTCGCGCTGCGTAACTACGTGAAGCCGCACGCGAACCCATCAGCGGCTGTCAGTGCGCCTGAGCGCGCTCCCATGAGATACGCTCGACATTCGGAAGCTTGTAGCTCCCATCGAGCAGTGGCTGTGTCGGCACATACGTTCGAACGCACAGCGCAAACTGGTCGTTTGGCGCAGGCAACCAGTTGGCGAGCGCGTCGGCGGCAACCGGAGGATCGCTCGACAGGAATATCGTGAGCGAACCGTCCTTCGCAAACTTCAGCTCGTTCGCATCGAGCGAGACACTGCCGATGTTGCTAGGGCCGTTCGGCGAGTTTGGCAAAAAGAAGTAGTCACGGTCCTACATGTTGAGCGACCAGAAACCGCCGCGTTCTCGGTTCACCGGCGGCTGGTGGGACCGGGGTGGGAGCGACGATCGCGCGGCTGAAGGAGATACCCGAAGTCGAGGCCGTGCGCTACGAACATCGGCTCCTTTGCTGCGACTTCAGTTCGCGGAATGCCGCCGACCAGGTGCGCGCGCACATCGTGAGGCTCCGGCGGCGGCGCATTGTCCGCATACCGACGAATGTTGAGATTGAAATCGTTCTCGCGCAGCGTGGCGACATCTACCACAGCCGTAAAGCCAGGCACATCGGCAAACGCTTCAAAGGTTGTGACGATCTTCTCGATGTGCTCGGGCATCAGGTAGTTCTGCGCCCGGCCTTCTCGGTCCCTGTCCGTCGTGCCCCAATTGATCGAAAACGGCGGATTGGTAGAGCCACAACAGGGGTCGTATACATGATGTTCCACCTTGGGCTTGAGTAGCCGCACCATCAATCTCACTACGGAACGCGGTGTATAGAACTCCCCACCCTTCTCGCATTCAGGATCCCGCACTCAGGTTCTGGTTCCGGGTGTATTCCCCTCACCGCAGCCGCCTATCCGTTGCGGGATAAGCAGAAGCTCCTGCAGGACCATGCGTCCACTGTGTTCGAAGACTTTTGTCGCCAGCAGTTTCCGGACGCGGCTCGCTACTGGGAGGGGAATCTGGAGCTCGACCTGGTGCGCATCGAGCGGCATAACGAGGCGGAGCCGACAGTGGTTGTCTCTGAGGTGAAATTGAAGCGTCTCACCACCGCCCAACGCCGCCGACTAGAGGCGGAACTTGAAGATAAGTGGGAGCGCTCCGCCCTGAGCCGTCGATACTCCAAGGTAAGGTTCGAAGTGCTCGATTCGGGCATCCTCAAAAAAGTGCGCAAGGACGTGGGCTCTGCACGCCGAAGATCTCCCACACGGACTCCAAGACGGGGCTAATGGAGCAAGGCGAGCCTTGAATTCACCACCGGGCCATGCGCCAACCTCGGCGCAGACGCCGTCTGGGTTGCAGGCGCTGCGCGCTACCGCTCCCCCAACGGCCCCACCTTGAGAAGCTCGCGCTCTTCCGCTGTGATGGCGTGATACGAATCCATGATGGCGCGATCAGTCGGAACGATCGTGAGCTCGCTCTCGAGGTCCTCGGAGACGAAAGTGCCGATCTTATATCGCCCCGCGTGTGTTGCACCCGTTTGTTGCAACCACATCGCGAATCCGCGCGCGGCAACCGGGTCGGTGAAGATGGCACGCACCGGACCGGTCGTGGGGTCGTAGAGCGCGAGGAAGCGCTTGCGAACGCCGCCCTTGAAGGAGGTGCCGAGATCCCAGAGCGGCGGGTGCGCAGCCTCCCGGTCGACCAGTCGCACCGAGCTCTCGACCGTCGCCTCGCACAGGCTGTTCGGCTGGCTCTGTTGCACCACCATCCGCAAAGTGACCTTCGCGTTCATTGCGTCATACACCGTGAAATGCCGCAGCGGTGTGAAGGTGACCTGCAAGACATCCGGAGAGGTTGGACGCTGAGCATCGTCCCACAGGGCCGTTGTCGTCACCGCGGATTGATCGTACGCCGCGCCACCGAGGCGGACGACGGCATCAACCGTGGCGGTCTGCGGACGAAAGCGACCGACGGGGAGATACGGATCGATGCGCAACCGCCCCGGTGCGACGTCGAGTCCCGTCGAGCGAAGGCTGGAAGTTGCCCAGCCCGCAAACGTCCCACCGAAGGGAGCAATCGTGAGCTCGCTATCCACAATAGAGAGCGCACGCGCCGCACCCTCGGGCACAACTGCGATGAGCATCTTGCGCGCGAGAAACGGATATCGCTTCTCGACGCCCTCACTGGTCACGAACTCTTCCGGAAGCGCCCACGCTGACACCGACACGCGAAGCGCGATGTCGCGCTGAATGAGATCGGGACACGCCGCGACGTCGGCATCGGCAGGAACATTGGGCAGCGGCTTCGCGTGCTGACACCCGCCAGTGAGAACACCCATGAAGGCTGCGCAGAAGAGCACCCGCGCAAGAGTCCTGTCCAGCATCCGTACCTCTCATGAATGGGAACGCACTGCAAGATAGCACGCCCTCGAAACGCAGCAGATGCTGCTCCACTCCCTGCGAGACTTGCGATGAGCACGCGTTCGGCGCCCGGCGAAATCCGCCGGGCTCTCGATGTATGAGCGTGAACGACCTCACACGGTCGCACCACGCGGCGTTTCGGCGTGAACCCTGCGACCGCAGGAAGCGGCGACCGGCTTCGTGCGGAATGATTGAGCCGACGCGGAGCGCCGAGTCCGCTGACTCCTGCGCCGGAACACGGCCGGGCCGCGGGCGATGGTGTTGGCAACGAGGGTGCGCCGGAGTATGTTCCCGCAACCTTGGGGGGCTCGGAGAAAACCAAGGGTGTCCGCGAAGAATACGCACCCGCAAGATGCGGTTCGCACGACCATCGTCTCGACGTGGCAAGCCGGGCGCCTTTGAGATGAAGCATTTTCCCCTGGTCCTGGCGCTGTTTCGCAAACCCGTACGCAAACTGTTATCGGCAGTGGCGCTCATCGTGGCGTTCCTGCTGTTTAGCTTGCTGCAAGGGGTGAACGCCGCGTTTCAGAGCGCAATCCAGACACAGAAGCTGGATCGGCTGTTCGTCGACTCGCGCTTCGTCGGCGCGCTTCCGGTTTCCTATCGCGAGCAGATCGAGAAGGTGCCGGGTGTAACCCACGTGGCGCAGATCGTATTCGTGCCGGGGCATGTTCAGGATCCCTCGGACTACGTGCTCGCCGTCGCCACAGATGCGCTCAACTATCTCGCGATCCGGCCCGAGTACGAGATTGCCCCCGAGCAGGTCGAGGCCCTCATCCGGACGCGGGATGGGGCGATCGTCGGTCAGGCCGGGCAGTCGGTCAGCCGTCTCCTGAAATTTGTTGCCTACGGGATCGGCGGATGCATGCTGCTCGGTGCACTTGCGGTTGCACTGAATGCGATGTATTCATCCGTGAGTACACGCGTCATCGAGATCGCAACATTGAGAGCGCTCGGTTTCAGCTCACCCTCGATCGTGACCGCCTTGTTCCTCGAAGCGCTTGTTCTGTCCCTGATCGGCGCTCTCATCGGTGCGGGCATCGCATGGACCTTCTATCAACACAAAGAGATCAGCACGCTGACGGGAGCCAGCGCCGCACAGCTGACCTATTCGTTGCAGATCACGGCGTCCCTGGTCGCATCGGCTATCGTCATCGCCTGCGTCGTCGGGTTCACCGGCGGGCTGTTTCCTGCCCTGCGTGCGACACGCCTCGGAATTGCCGTCGCCATCCGCAAAGTCGCGTAGATCGGTTCCATCCGGTCTCGAACTATCGGTGCGCGACAACATTTTCTTCCGTCGCCGCTCTGGAGAGCCGATTGCAGCGCATGCGAGTCCTTCCATAGCGGACATCGTCTGCTGTGGCGCTTGCTGAGCGATGGCGACGCCGCCGGGATCCCGAGTGCGAACGTGCCCGTCTTGTGGCGGCATCCGGGTGAGAGCGGGCACCCGGCCGCAACTGAAGATGCATTTGAACTATGGCAAGTCGAAACCGACAACCCGATCCCGAAACAGATCGACCTTGGTCGAAAGGCGACCGGTTCAAAAGCAATAGCTGCTAGCATTCACGCACGACAAGACGCCGTACACGCGCGCCAGGGAACAACATCCGATGGTCTACCCGAACTCCTCGCAGGGATCGCATGCTGCGGCCTGCACATTGCTTCGCACACTTGCCGCAGTCACTGTCCTGCTGGTCTCAGGTTGCGGCAGTGGCGACGGAGGCGGCCCTGCGAGCCCGGCGGGCGGGAGCGGGGGATCGGGCAACCCGTTCCCTCCTGCCGCGTCCTCCGCTCCGAGGATCACTGCGTCAGTGATTCTCTCCATCACCGATGGACTACTTCTGCCAACGATGGCGGAAAACACACCTGCGTACGTGGCGGTTACGGACGGCAACAACGCACCGATCACCAATGCAACGGTCGTCGTAAACGGCCAAACGCTCAACTATGACGCTGACACACAGCGCTACACTGGCTTGCTGAGGAACGAGCCCGGCGGCTCTGTATCCGTTTCGGTCACCGTCGCCGGGGTCACCTACACGGGAACGCAACAGTTTTTCGAGTCGTTCCCTACGATCTACACATTCCCCAAAGTGGAGGCGCCCACGAATACCGCGGTCTGGTCCACGCAGATGGCGAATCGCATTGAATGGGGCGGCGTGGTGCCCCGTGCGCGTTCGAGTTACCAGGTCGGCGTGCTGGACCCGGAGACAGGGACTTTGTTATGGCCCGCCGGAAGGGCGCTGCAGACTGTCGCGTACACAGAGCACTCGGTCACCGTGCCCGGGTCCACCCTGACGGCGGGCACCCGACTCATCGTCGTCGGTATCGTCGACGTGGCGGAAATCCCTGGGGCACGGCAGGGCTCGGGATTGATTGTGGGCGCATTCAATTCCAGGCGCGTTTCCGTCAGCACGTTCCAGCCGAAACCCACGCCGACTCCGGCGACGAGCCAGGCGGTCGGATTCCACATTGACCCTGCCCATGCCGGGCACGCGACTCTGGCGACGGGCCAACCTGTATTTCCGACGACGAGCACGTGGACGACCACGCTCAACAACAAGGTTTCGTACCCCGTCATTGCCGAAGGCAAGGTATTCGTGCTGACCGATGGGGTTCTGGAGACTGGCACAGGCCGATCGCTGTACGCCCTGAACGAGACGGACGGCAGCATCGCGTGGGGCCCGATCACGCTTCCGTTTAGCAGTTTCTCGTATGCGGCGCACGCGTACGATCACGGCAGGATATTCACGATCGACTTTGACGGCCGGTTGACCGCGTACAACGCAGCGAATGGCGCAATCGTGTGGTCCGAGACGTTACAAGAAACGGGCTTCTTCTCCTCGGCACCCACGGCCCTCAACGGGCTCGTGTATGTGGGTGGCCCCCAGGGCGAGCTCTACGCCATCGATCAGGACACGGGCGCCATCGTGTGGAAGGCCATCACGCCGGATAGAGGAACGGTCAGCTCTCCAACTGTGTCCGCCGATGGGGTGTTCGTCGTCGCACCCTGCCACGCCTCCAAGTTCGATCCGCTCACCGGGAATCTGCTCTGGCACAACGACGGCCCATACAGCGGCGGAGGGGCCGGTGTCCCTGGCGTCTTTGCCAACAACCAACTCCATTTCACGGATCGCTGCATGAGCTCCCCGGGCACGGGACGAGTGCTCGATGCCCAGACCGGGTCGCAGACGGGCACCTTCTTTGGCGATCGCCTGCCTGCGTTCTCCGACCAGGTGGGTTACTACTTGCAAACCCCGACTCTCATGGCAGTAGATCTGGCCTCGAACACGACGCTCTGGAGTTTCCCGAACGCGAGCGATCCCTTCACAACGGCCCCTATCGTCGTCGGTGACTACGCCATCGCCGGCACGAGCAGCGGCAAGGTGTATGCGTTCGGGCCAACTTCGTCGGCAGCCGTGTGGACGGCGATGGCGCCGTCCCCAATCGAGCACAAGGAAGAAGGTGGAAGTCCCACCGTGCCAGGCGGAAATGCCGTAGGAGACGGGTACCTCGTGGTGCCCGCGGGAAACACCCTCACGGCGTGGCGCCTGGTGCCTTAGGTGTAGGGCCCGCTCGTTCTCAACAGGCTGACGCAGGCTCCAGCCGCAATGATCTGAAGCCCGCCCGTGGCGGTCGCTTTGCGAGGGCACGCCGAGCGGGTTGCCGATCTGCGGGCCGCTGCGCGACGTGATCTCCGTACCCATTCTGATGCCGCTGAAGACTTGCACGATGTACGAAAAGACAACGATAAAGCGCCCCTGCGCATGGTTTCTTCGCTGCCTGGCCTCGGTTTTTCTTTTGGGTGTAACGCTCACGGCATGCGTCAGCCAGCCGTTCCGATCACCGAACGCGCAGGAAGTCGACTGGCAAAAGCAATTCCTGTCTGCGGCCCAGGAAGGAAAGACAGCGGAAGCCATCGAAGCGCTGATGGAGCTTGCCGAACGCCATCCCGATGCGCTTGCGGCCCTTGGGCGCCAGCTCGATACCGCGCGCACGGTCGTCCTCACTGTGCTGTCTGCAGAACCCGCTGCAAAGTACCGCGCGATGACAGCTCTGTTCGACCGCCATTGGCTGTTGCCGAACAGATTTCAACCCGCGGACCTCTGGATGGAACTGCTCCCAATGGAGATCGAGAAGGGCAATATACGACGCGCCGCGGAAGTGGCTGCACGCATACAAGAACCGCCAGACATTTTGCTCATTCGAGTGGACAAGCGGTTCGATCCGCTGGTGCGCGCATACCCGCGGCAATTCGACCTGACCGCCGCAACTGATCGGTTTCTGGCTTTCCTGAGCGACTTGTGCCGGAAGTTCCCACGCACACTCGCGCACAGAATATCGCTGGTCTACACCCTGTTGGACGCGGGCCGCTTCGAGGAAGCGATTGCGACGGCCGACGAGGTGCTCGCCCTGAGCCCCGACCTCCAAACCGCAATCCTGAACTACGATGACGCAGACGCCTGGTTCAATTGGCTGCTGGACTACCGCGCAAGCGCGCTGGAAGCTCTCGGCATTTGGCACGACGCCGAGAAATATCGAAAGCGTGCCGCCGAGCTCCCGGAAGAAGGTCGGCCCAACGTCAGCAATGCGATCAACCTCGCGGGGTTGTATTCAAGGCTCGGTCGCTCCCGTGAGGCTCTCGCTGCTTTGGGCGACATGGCAAGCCCGGGTGAAGGACTTAGTCGATATGGACGAATGCAAGTCGACCTGATCCTGCTGCAAACCGCTCTGACGGAGGGCGATGAGTCGCGCGCCAAAGAGGTGCTCGAGCGCATGCGCCAGAGCCAGGCGGCTTCTTTGAGGACGTTCGAGGAGGCACTGCTTGTGGCTAATCAGATGGACGAAGCTGCGATGCTCCTGATCCGACGACTCGGCGATCCCAAAACGCGCACGAGCGCGCTGCTCGACGTACAGGCCTACTTGCCAGGAGGCGTTTCCCCCTACGATCGAATGCTGGATGAACGGTGGGCTCAGCTTCGCACCCGGCAGGACGTCATCGCAGCGGTTGAAAAAGTAGGCCGCATCGAGAGCGTGCCGCGCCCGCGCAGGTGACGGTCGCTTCGCAGGCGGCATCAGAGCCCATGTGGCCGCAGCGTCTGCGCCGTGGGTCGCGCGGCTTCAACTTAAAGGCACACCGCAATGGACCCCGCAGCAACTTTTCCGCTGGGACTACACGCGGTTCGGCAAGCCAAGCGCCTCAGCAGCAACGCCCGACGAGACGATCGGGATGACGATCGTCAAACACAACGCAGCGATCGATGGCTTCAACCAGTGGACCCTGAACGGCGAAGCATTTTCGATGCAGACGATGAAGTCTCTGTACACGCTCCATCAAGGGCGCCGTTACCGGTTGAAGTTCCGTAACGCAAGCGACGACATTCATCCGTTGCATCTGCATCGGCACCGCTTCGAGCTGACACGCGTCGCCGGCAAACCGACCTCCGGCGTCATCAAGGATGTCGTCATGCTCGGCGGCTTCCAGGAGCTCGAGGTCGACTTCGTCGCGGACAACCCGGGCATGACGCTGTTCCACTGCCATCAGCAGCTCCACATGGACTTCGGGTTCATGGCCCTTTTCAGGTACGCATGAGCGGTTGTCGTGCGCGGACTCTCGTTGGCAACTCAAGCACGGACGAGTACTGCGGTGGCTCTCGAATCGTGCACACGCGAAACGTGAGCCGACGCGGGGTTCCGCACTTGAGAGGCTTGCCCCGGGTGTCAACTCGTTAAGCGGCCCGCTCGAACACCTTGGGAGTCTTCCGCCTCGAGCAGCATGCCGTTGAGGAATGGGCCCGCATTAATACGTAGTGACCTCCCGCACAGTGCGTATGGCCACGGAAGGCCTGCCCTTCGATCCTCTCGCCCGCCGTTTATCAACTCGTTGATAACCTGAACTCACGCACGGTCCTCACCACTTCTCGGGTCACACACATGTCCAAGGAACCCGGCTCGATCGATCGACGCGAATTTCTCGGCAGCGCAATGCTTGCAGGCGCGGGAGCCGCCGCGCTTTCGGCCAGTGCGCAGGCCCAGGCGCCATCCAGCGCGCCGCGCGAGCAGCAGCGCCCGCTCCCCCTCAGCGGCGGAAACTTCGCGCCCTTGCGCGCGGAGGTGGACGTCCGGGACTGCGTGGTCGAGGGAAAGATCCCGTCAGATCTCAGCGGCGGCTTCTACGCAACTGGGCCCGATCCGCAGTATCCGCTGGCGAAAGGCAACATCCTCTTCGACGGCGAAGGGCACGTGCGCATATTCCGTATCCGCGACGGGCGCGTGGACTACCGAACCCGCTACGCCCGGACCGAGCGCTATGTCGCTCAGGACAAGGCCCGGCGTTCGCTGATGCCGATGTATCGCAACCCCTCTCTAGACGACCCGAGCGTGAAAGGCCTGAGCCGCAGCACGGCCAACACGCACGTGATCAACCACAAGAACATGATCCTCGCCCTCAAGGAAGACAGCCCGCCGACCGCGATGGACCTGAACACGCTCGAGACGATCGACCCGGTCTTCACCTTCGACGGCCAGCTTCCCCGCACCCAGCCGTTCACGGCGCATCCGAAGGTGTGCTCCCAGACGGGCAACATCGTGGCCTTTGGCTATGAGGCCAAGGGGTTCGGCAGCGACGTGGTGGCGGTCTTCGAGATCGACAAGCAGGGCAAGAAGGTGTGGGGAACGGAGATCAAGGTGCCCTACGTCGGGCTGCTGCACGATTTCGCCGTCACCGAGAATCACATCATCTTCTTCGTCATCCCGCTGGCCATCGACTACGAGCAGATGAAGCGCGGCGGCATCCACTGGTCGTGGGACAAGGACCGCAAGACGTACTTCGGCTTCTTCCGCCGCTACGGCGATGGCAAGGACCTGAAGTGGATCGAGGGCCCGGCGCGCAGCGGCACGCACACGATGGGCGCGTTCGAGGACAAGGGAAGGATCTATCTGGACACGGAGATCACCGCCGGCAATCCGTTCCCGTTCATGCCAAACAAGGACGGCTCGCCGCCCGACCTCGCCGCGAGCACGAGCTACATCCACCGGCTTTCCGCAAACCTGAACGGCAGGAACAAGGGGTACTCCATCGAGAAGATGTATCCGCTGATTGCGCCCCTGCCCCGCCAGGACGACCGCTACAACACCATGCCGTACCGCTATGGGTTCATGGCGTGCCCGGACCCGAACGAGCCGGATCGCGCGAAGGCCGGCGCCTGCTACGCACGGGTCGATAACCAGACCCGAACCTTCAAGCTGTGGAACGCGGGAAACCGCGTCTCGCTCGCCGAGCCCGTGTTCGCACCGAAGAGTCCGACGGCTCGCGAAGGTGAGGGATACCTGATGGGCGTGGCGTACCACCTCGACCAGGGGCTGCGTTCGGATCTCGTGATCCTCGACGCGGAACATCTCGAGGAGGGGCCGATCGCCACGGTCCGTCTGCCGGTACAGGCATCACCACAGGTGCACGGCTGGTGGGTGCGAGAAGACCAGTATCCCGTCTGAAGGGCTCCTCTGAGCGGGTTGGATTGATGGCGTCCGTGGATGCGGATGCGCTCCGGAACATCGGCCTCTTGTTCCGGAGCATCAACTTCACGTTTCGACAGGAGATGGACCGGGCGCTGCGCGAGGCGCGAATCGGCGTTTCGTACCGCGAGATCTCCCCGATGCTCACGCTGGCCCTCTACCCCGGCAGCAGCGGCGCCGAGCTTGCGCGGCGGTCCCTCGTGTCCGCGCAAGCGATGAACACCGTGCTGGCGAAGCTCGTTGCGAAAAAATACGTCGAGCGACGAGCACAACCACGCAGTCTGCGCGCCGACAGCTGGCATCTGACGGCGAAAGGTGCCGCGCTGATGGAGAAGGCGAAGCCGGTCTTCGAGGCCACGACCTCGCGCATGCTCGGCGGGCTCAACGCGCACGACATCCGGAATCTGGAGAAGTATCTGCGGAGTTGCTCGGCGGCGCTGGAGAATGGGGAAGGAGAATGACCCGGCCAGCACGCCTCCCCTGTTCCGCAAGCGACCGCTTTACCCGAATGCCGCGAAGCACTCGCATTGCACGCTCATTGTCGATCCGCAGGAGATTCCATGCGTGAGAGCACGGCGGCGGGCTGCGACCGCTGTGGCGTGGACCGCCTGTGCCTCTTTGGGCGAGTTGCGGGGTTGCGGATACGCCGGATCCGCACGAACCGTGGTACGCCCCTGTTCCGCAGCGGGGAGCGCGTAGAGGCGCTGTTCGCGATCCGCAGCGGCTGCGTCAAGGAAGTCGACGTGAGCACCGGCCGCGATGGCACGATCGTGAATTTCGCGACAGCCGGCGAGATTCTGAGCCTGCAAAGCTTGGCATGCGCACCGAGCAGGACGACAGCGATCGCGGTCGAGTCCTCATTCGTCTGCGTCGTCCCGTGGAACGCCGTCAACCAGGCCAGCCTGAGCGCGCCGCGGATCACCCGAGAGCTCATGCAGTTGATCGCGAAAGCCGGGCTCGAGGCGCGGGAGTCCCTGGCGTTGGTCCGGGACAAGGAGGCACGCCAGCGCGTCGCCGGCTTCCTGTTGAACATGGTCGCCCGGTCTCAGGCGCGCAACGTGAGTACCTGCGAGCTGCGGTTGCCCATGAACCGCGACGACATCGCGAACTATCTCGGCCTGCGGAGCGAGACGGTGAGCCGGTGCTTCACTGACCTGGCGCGGCAACGACTGATCCAGGTGAAGGCCAAACGCGTCCAGATCCTTGAAGAGTGCGAGCTGCGCAGGATCTATTCAGGCGCCTGAGCCCGATGCGCTTTCATCGAGCGCCTGCGGCGCACGGTCGCGTAACCGTAGAGAATACCCAGTGTGACCGCCATGCCGAACCACTGATACGCGTAGCCACGATGCATCATCGTCTTGTCGCGGGGCGGCGGCCACTCGCGCAACAGACCGTCCTGAGCGTCGTTCTGATTTTGCAGAAGCACCACCGGTTGCACGGGGTGGTGGATCAGCCGTTCGAATCGCGCAAGGTCCACCCGCGGCCACAAGCGATCCGGAGAATCCGCAGTCTCCGGCATCAGAAAGAAGGGTTTCGTCGATGGCACCTCTGCGATTCCCGTGACCACCACGATGCCATCGGGCACCGGCACTTCAGGGAGCACGCCGCGCCGTCCATCCGGCCACGGGATCCATCCTCGATTGACAAGCAGCCGCGATTCACCGGGCTCGATCTTCAGTGGCGTCAACACATGCACGCCCGGCACCCCGTTGTGCTGACGGTTGTCCACGAAGAACTGGAACTGCGGCTCGTACCGCCCGCGCGCAGTGATCGGCGCCGTGTTCGTGCGTGCCGGGTCGACCAGGCGATCATCGATCGACAGAGGAGCCAGCCGCGCGCGCTCCTGATATTCGGCAACGGCCTGCGCCGACAACTCCGCTTTATGCCACTGCCACAGGCCGAGGCGAATGAACAGGGCTGCGGCCAGCACCGCAGCCACGAACGGAACGAGCCGTGACTCAGAGCCAGTAAACAAAGACGAAGAGCAGCAACCAGACGACGTCGACGAAATGCCAGTACCAGGCGACTGCTTCCAGTCCGAAGTGGCGCTCCTTCGTAAAATCGCCCCGCGCGCTGCGACGCAGGATCACGATGAGCATGATGCAGCCGAGCGTGACGTGCAGGCCGTGGAATCCGGTGAGGATGAAGAAGGTCGCTCCGTACACCCCCGCCCCCAGTGTCAGACCGAGCGCCTCATAGGCATGCACGTACTCGACTGCCTGACAGACCAGGAACGCCACTCCCAGGATCACGGTGAGGGCGAGCCCGATTGTCAAACGTGCAGGCTTGCCCTTGATCAACCCGAAATGCCCCCACGTGAGGGTGACACCCGACATCAGGAGCAGCAGCGTGTTCACCGCCGGAATACCCCATGCGGCCATCGGCGTGAACTCCTCGCCCAGCGGGCCACTGCTCGGCCACCCGCCGGTAAAGCCCGTGTAGGGTGTCAACTCCGCGTCATAGCCGCCAAGTTCCGGGACAGCGATGCGCCGCACGTAATAGAGCGCGCCGAAGAAGCAGGAGAAGAACATCACTTCGGAAAAGATGAACCACATCATTCCGATGCGATACGAACGGTCCTCCCATGCGGAGTAGACACCCCGAATGCTCTCGCCGATGACTTCCCCGAACCAGCCGCGCACGACGAAGACGATGCACGCCGCACCGGCCAGCATGCTCCACAAGCCCTGCGGGACCTCATTCAGCCGAAAGACGAACCCGACCGCCAGAAAGAAGATGCCGAGGGACAGAAGCGTCGAGTACCGGCTGGCATGGGGGACGTAGTACTCCGCTCGGGTCATGGAGGCGCTGTGTTTCATGGCTGTTTCGGTTCGATTCGGCCGCAAGGCCGATGCGGTCACGTTGTGGGCGCGTCAAAAAAAGTGTAGGAGAGGGTCACCGTGCGCAGATCAGCGTCCATCTCGGGGCTGATCACGAAAAGGACCGGCAGGGTCCGCCGTTCGCCGGGCGCGAACGTCTGCTGTCTGAAGCAGAAGCACTCGATCTTCTGAAAATAGCGTGTGGCCGTTGCGGGCGTGATACTCGGTACCGCCTGACCGACGAACGTCCGATTCCCCTTGTTGTGCGCGACGTAGTTGGCGCGCACGATCGCTCCCGGGTGGACGTTCATCGAGAACTGCTCCGGATGGAGCTCGATGTCGACACCCGGCATCGTGTGGCTCATGAGCTCCACCTTGATCGAGCGGCGCTCGTCCACCGGGTACTGCGCCACCATCGCCGCGACCCCGTTCGTGCGCCCGTTCAGCCCCGTGAGCCGGCAGAACGCGTCGTAGAGGGGCGCCATGGCGAAACCGAAACCCCCGAACAGGATCGCGATGCAGGCGAGCCGCAACCCGAACCTGTAATTGGCCCGCCGCCGCTCCTCCGTTGGCTGATTCGGACTGGGTGGCCTCGCCATGGTGCTATTCGACGACCGGCTGTTTGGTGAAAGAGTGATACGGCGGCGGTGACGACAAGGTCCACTCGAGCCCCGTGGCACCCTCCCACGCCTTGTGACCGACCGGGTCGCCTCCGCGGATGTTCTTCAGGATGTTCCAGAAGAAGACGAGATGCGACGCGCCCAGAATGAACGCCCCGATGCTCGACAGCATGTTCCATTCGGAGAACATGAGCGGATAGTCGGGAACGCGGCGTGGCATTCCCGCGAGCCCGACCAGGAACTGCGGGATGAACGTCAGGTTGAACGCGATCATGACGATCACGAAATGCACGCGACCGAGTGTCTCGTCGAGCTTGTGGCCGGTCCACTTGGGAAGCCAGTAGTAGATGGCCGCCATCGCGCCCATCGCCGTCGTCGGATACAGAGCGAAGTGGAAATGAGCCACCAGAAAATAGGCGTTGTGATATTGCGGATCCGCCGCCGCATCGGCCAGGACCAGACCCGTGAGGCCGCCCCAGCCGAACAGGATGATGAATCCGACGGCAAACAGCATCGGTGTCTCGAAGCTCAGCGCCCCCCGCCACAGCGTCGCGATCCAGCAGAAGAACAGCACCGCCAGGGGCAACGAGATGAGCATGGTGCTGTACATGAAATAGAGCTGCGCCCCGGTGGACATGCCGCTGGTGAACATGTGGTGTGCCCACACGACCACCGAGAGCACGCCGATCGCCCACATGGCGTACACCTGCGCGCGATAACCATAGGGGGGCTTGCGCGCGAACGCCGACAGCACGTGAGGAATGGCGCCCGCGATGGGCAGCAGCAGCACGTACACCTCCGGGTGGCCCATGAACCAGAACACGTGCTGCCACAACACCGGATCGCCGCCGCCTGCGGCGTTGAAGAAGTGCGTGCCAAAGTGCCGGTCCATCAGCAGCATCGTCACGCCACCCGCCAGAACGGGCATGATGACGATGAGCAGTATCGCCGTCACCAGAAACCCATGCGCGAACAGCGGCATCTTCATGAAGGTCATGCCGGGCGCGCGCATGTTCATGATCGTTACGATGACGTTGATCGAGCCCAGAATGGACGAGATGCCGAGCATGTGAATCGCGAGGATCGCGAAGTCCACGCCCCACCCGCCCTGGATCGAGAGCGGTGCGTACATCGTCCAACCCGTGTCGAT
>JADGHX010000008.1 GCA_019683695.1 Steroidobacteraceae bacterium | reverse complement strand
CATCATGGTGCTGACGCGCGCGCTCGGGCCCCAGGAGTTCGGGTACTACCGCACCGTTCTCACGTACAGCGCGTTCGCGAGCGTGCTCGCAGACCTGGGGATGTATCTCGTGGGGTTGCGCGAGATGTCGCGGCCGGGCGCGGATGTGGCCCGCGTCGCCGGCAACGCGTTGATGCTGCGGCTTGTGACCACCGCGGCGGTGCTGCTCGCGGCAAGCTTCGTCGGCCTGTTGCTGCCGTACGACGTCGAAGTGAAGCGCGGTATCTTTTTGGGTGCGCTGATCTACACGGCCATTCAGGGAAGTGAATTCCTCATCGCTGTGTTCCAGCGCACGATGAGGCAGGGCGGGGATGCCATCGCCCAGGCTTCCGGGGCCATCGCCAGTCTCGGCGCCGTGTGGGTGTTGTCATTTTGGGACGCGGGTGTGCAGGCCATGCTCGCCGCAACGCTGCTTGGTGCGGTGCTGACGCTCACCGTCTCCTGGACGCTCGCACGGCAGCTCGTGCCGTTCCGGCCTCGCTTCGAGCTGGGCATCTGGCGGCGGTCCGTGGTGGCGGGGCTTCCGCTGGCCGGGTCGCACATCTTCAGCATGACGATGCTGCGAGGGGACACGCTCCTGCTGTCGCTGTTCCAGCCGGCGGCGGATGTCGGCCTCTATGGCGTGCCGACGAAGATGTTCGAGCTGATCACCTCGCTGCCTTATCTCTTTGCGGGGCTGATGATGCCGCTGCTCACGGCCGCGGCCGCGCGCGAAGTGGACGCCGCCTCATCGGCTGGCGAGGGCTTCGATCGGCTGCTCGCGCACGCGCTCGATGCGATGCTCATGTTCGGGCTGGGCTGCATGCTGGTTTTGCTCTTCTTTTCGCGCGAGATTCTCACGTTCATTTCGGGCGAGGCGTTTGCGGCGGGCGCGCCGGCGCTGATGATCCTGTCCCTCGCCGTGCTGCTCGCGGCGCTTTCGATGGTGCTGCGCTTTGCGCTCATCGCTCTGGATCGCTCGCGGCAGGTGCTGATCGCGGATGCGTGTGCGTGCGCCGCTGCGCTGGTTGCGTATTTCGTGCTGATCCCGCGCTTTTCGCTCGTGGGCGCGGCGACGGGGACGGCCATTGCGGAAGCCGGTGTGCTCGCGGGAATGGCGTTGGGCTTGCGTCGCGCCGGCCGACCCTGGCCGCGCTGCTCCAGCGCGTTGAGAACGGCCTTTGCGGCTGTGGTCGGTGCGGTGGCGCTGTGGCTGCTGGCAGGGCTGCAACTTCCGTG
Organism: Steroidobacteraceae bacterium; assembly: GCA_019683695.1. Taxonomy (GTDB): domain Bacteria; phylum Pseudomonadota; class Gammaproteobacteria; order Steroidobacterales; family Steroidobacteraceae; genus JADGHX01. The sequence goes on along the minus strand of JADGHX010000008.1, from coordinate 54,679 downwards.
GCTCCTGGCCATGGCGCTGGGCGGCGGCGTGTACGTCGCCCTGCTGGCGCTGACCGGTGCGATACCACGCGAACTGGCGACCAGCGTGCTGCGGCGGCCTCGCCCCGGAGGTGTGTGACCACCGGCTCTCAGGCGTTGAAGGCAAGCTTCAAGCCCGCGCGGGGCCATCGACACTTGAACAATCGGCCCGTGCTCGAGCACGTGACCCAAGCGTCCCGCATATCAGCCCCACCGAAGCAGATGTTCGTGGTCACTGCATCCGGAAACGGCACATGCTCATACGCGCCATCGTCGGGCGAGAACACGGTGATGCCGCTATTCCACAACGTTGCCACGCAAACGCGCCCCGACGCTTCCACCGCCATGCTGTCCAGCCACTGAAAGCCTGGCAGCTGACACACCACGCGCCCCGGCGCCATGGACGTCTGCGGTGCCATCACTCCCGGTGAAGGAAGATCGAACGCATACAGCCGGCCCATCATGCAATCCGCCATGTAGAGCGTGCGCTCATCGGGCGACAGCCCGATCCCGTTCGGCGAGATCTGCTGCCCGCGCCAGCACGTGATCCGGGATCCGTCGGGACGCGCGTAGTACACGCCGCCATAGCGGCGGCAGTCTCCATCGTGATACCCGAGACACGTAAACCAGAACCCGCCCGTGCGATCGAAAACGATGTCGTTCGGGCTGTTCAGGGGCTTGCCGTCGCAGGAGTCATAGAGCGTGCGCACCTCGCCCGTGCGCACCTCGCCCGTGCGCAAGTCCACGCGCTGAATGCTGCCCGTGGTGTACCCGGGCACCGGCCCGCCGGGCAGGTGAAGCGGCCCGGGTTCCCACCCCCACGCGTTCCCGTTGTTGCACACGTAGACGGCCCCGTCCGGCCCGATGGCCGCGCCGTTCGGCCCGCCGCCGAGCTCGGCCAGCACCTCGCAGCGGCCGTCGGGCAACACACGTGTCAGCGTGCCCCGGCGAATTTCCACGAGCACCACCGACCCGTCGCTCATCGCGATGGGCCCCTCCGGGAACTGCAAACCCTCCGCCACCTGCTGCATCGATGCCCCCTTGCCGCGATCGCGGCTTTGTGGTCTGCAAGCATATGCGCGCGGCCACCTACGTGGGGACCTCGTGCCAAGCTGGCGTCCTTGAAGCAGCGCGCGCCACGCGCTCCAGCCCCCGCGCAGAACACTGCACCAACGCGAGCAACACGCGCCGCACCCGCGCACACCCTCAATGCAGCGCAGCCAACGAACGTAGACGCGCTGCCACCCGCTGCGACCGTGACCACGTCGTGCCCGCCTACGCGTCGTCAGACGCCGGCACTGCGCGTGGTTACGGTGTGCGCTGGAGAGAGGAGGTGGGCAGCGCTGTAGGCGTGCGCGTTTGGGGCTTCAGGTGAGTATCGAAGAAGCGCGTGATCGTGTGATAGGCGTGCGGGCCCGTGTCGGCATGCCGGAGCATGCCGTGCTTGCTACCGGGGTAGGTCATCATGTCGAAGGGCTTATTCAGATCCTGCAGGCGCTTGAAGAGGGCGGTGCTGTGCGTGAAGAGCACGTTGTCGTCCGCCATGCCGTGCATGATGAGCAAGGGCCCGCGCAGGTTGGGCGCATACGTGAGCACGTTGCCGGACTTGTAGCCCTCCGGGTTTTCCTGGGGCGTGCTCATGAAGCGCTCGGTGTAGTGCGTGTCGTAGAGGCGCCAGTCCGTGACGGGCGCGCCGGCGACGCCGGCGGCGAATATGTCAGGGGCCTGCATCATGCACATGAGCGCCATGTAGCCGCCGTAGCTCCAGCCGAAAACGCCGATTCGGCTCGGGTCAACGTAGGGCAGGGTCTTCAGGAACTCGACGCCGGTGACCTGATCCTGCACTTCGACGCTGCCCATGTGCTTGTACAGCGCGCTCTCGAATTGCACACCGCGGAACCCGCTGCCGCGGTTGTCCAGGGTGAACACGACATACCCGTGCTGCACAAGGTACTGCCGGAAGAAGCCTTCGTTGCCTCGGGGATATCCACCCCACGCGCGGCGCACGCGCTGCACACCGGGCCCACCGTACACGTCTACGATGACCGGATAGCGCTCACCCGGGACGAGATTGCGAGGCTTCAATAGCTGGTAATAGAGCGTCTGCCCGTCTCGCGCTTTCAGCGTGCCGAACTCTGTCGGCACATGTTCGCTGACATACGGCGCATAGGGATGCTCACTCGTAAGCGCATTTTCGACGAGCACGGAGAGCGTATCGCCACGCGCCGAGCGCAGGGTCAGCGAAGGCGGGCGCTCCGGGGTGGAAAAGGTGTCCAGAAACACACGCGCATCGCGTGACATCGTGATGCTGTGCCAGCCGGCGTCCTGCGTGATCTTCTTCGGCACGGCCTTGCCATCCAGCGAAACCGAATAGAGATGTCGCTCGAGTGGTGTCTCCGCATTGGCGACGAAGTAGACGATGCCGTTGCGTTCATCCACGCCGCGTATCGCGCGCTCGCCGGCGTCGCCAACGACATCCCAGTCCCCCTGCGTGAGCGCGCGCACCAGCTTGCCGTCGTTTCCGTACAGATACAGGTGCGTGTGCCCCGTGCGTCGGGATGCCCAGATGAACTGGGGTGACGACTTGAGCAGCGTAAGCTCGCTGTTCAGGTCCACCCACGTATCGCTACGCTCGGTCACGAGCTCGGTGGCGCGGCCGCTACGCGCATCCAGCCGCAGCAACGAGAGCGTCTTCTGGTCTCGGCTCTGGCGCTGGACAGCGAGTGTGTTCCCGTCCGGGAACCAGTCCACCCGCGCGAGATAGATGTCTGGGTCGGCACCCAGATCCATTTGCACGGCCCGGTCATCGCCTTCGAGCTCAGCAACGAACAACTGGACGAGGGCGTTGCGCGCACCCGCTGCCGGGTAGCGCTGCTTCACCACCTTCACCTCGTCCGCATAAATCTCGAATCGCTCAACCTCGGCCACGGGTGACTCATCCACTCGCGTGAACGCGATGCGCCGATCGTCCGGGGACCACCAGTAGCCGGTGTCCCGATTCATTTCTTCCTGCGCGATGAACTCCGCCGTTCCGTAGCTCACGAGCCCGCCGCCATCGCGAGTGATCTGTCGCTCCGTGCCGCTCGTGAGGTCGTACACCACGAGGTTCTGGTCGCGGATGAAGCTCACGTACCGCCCGCCGGGCGAGAAATGCGCATCCGTCTCGAAGCTTTCGGTGGTGGTGATGCGGCGCACGGCCGACTCGGGCTTCGCGCGCAGATCGTAGACGTACAAGTCGCCGCCAAGCGGAACCAGCAGCAGCCGCGAGTCCGGAGAAAACTCGTACTCGAGAATGCCGGAAAGAGAGGAGGTGCGCTGCCGCTCGCGGCGCTGCTCCTCTTCCGCAGAGAGCGGCCGCTCCTTCGGAACCAGGCGCGCCGCTTCCACGAGGCGGGTGTGCTTCTTCGCGGGGACGTCGAACGCCCAGAGGTCCAGCCTGTCCTTGTTCTCTTCGCCGCCGCGCAGGTAGGCGACATAGCGTCCGTCCGGCGAGATGCGCGGATTGCGCAGACTGGCGCCGGAGAGGTCCGGCGCGGCGAACATACGTTCAATCGTCAACATTTCGGCATCCGCAAGGGTCGAGACGAAGCCTGACAGGATGAGCAGTGCGCAGGGCGCGGTGAGTCGTGCGGTCATGTGTCTGGATCTTTCCGCCGGGGCTGTTCACATTCGCCGCGCCGTGCGGCCCGCGGGATCACGCGTGGTGTGGCCGGCAACGGAGGCTTTGCCCATGAACTATACTGCCGGCCCCCGATTCCGCACGCGAGTGTAGGGATGAAACACCGTCCGAGCTACCGCCTGACCCTCCCGTTGTGTCTTGCCACCGCACTCCTCGCAGCTTGCTCAGGCGGCGCGGGTGGAAGCGATGCCTCCGCCGGCGGCTCCATGGGCCCGAGTGGGGCCTCGCTTTGGGAGACTCCACCCGTTTATCCGCAAACCGAGCGCGGCAACGTGGTGGACAACTACCACGGCACGCAGGTGGCGGATCCCTACCGCTGGCTGGAGGATCTCGATTCCGAGGCCACGCGTCGCTGGGTCGAAGCGCAGAACGCGCTGAGTCAGCCGCGCCTGGAGGCGCTGCCCGCACGGCCGTGGCTGAAGGAGCGTCTGACGGCGCTGTGGAACTACGAGCGGTTCGGCATTCCGCGCAAAGCCGGTAAGTACTATTACTTCACCCGGAACGACGGTACGCAGAACCAGAGCGTGTTGTACGTGACGGATTCGCTCACCTCGCTCGGCAAGCCGATCTTCGATCCGAACACCGCAAGCCAGGATGCGACGATCGCCCTGTCGGACTTCACGCCGAGCCCGGACGGCAAGGTCGTGGCGTACGCGGTGTCCGACGGCGGCACGGACTGGCAGATCTGGAAATTCCGCCGCGCCGACACCGGCGAGGACCTGCCGGATACCCTGAATCACACGAAGTTCTGGGGCGTGTCGTGGGCGCGGGACGGCTCCGGCGTGTACTACAGTCGATATCCCGCGCGAAAGAATGCGCCCGAGGATAGCCGGGGCGACGACGCGGGCCGGCCCGACGTGTACTTCCACAAGCTCGGCCAGCCCCAGAATCAGGACACGCTCGTCTACCGCGTGACGAACCACCCGACGCACGTGCCGCAGGGCACGGTCACCGAGGACGGGCGCTATCTCATCATCACGCTGAACGAAGGCGATCTGGCGAACGGCGTGGATGTGCTGGACCTGCGCAAGTCCGGCGCGCGTGCGAAGCCGCTCTTCTCGAAGTGGGATGCGCTCTACTATTTCGTCGGGTCCCAGGGCGACGAGCTCTACTTCTACACCACGAACGCCGCGGAACGGGGCCGCGTCATCCGCGTGAACGTGAACCGGCCCGACCCCTCGGCCTGGCGCACGGTGATTCCCGAGGCGGATATCTCGCTCGAGAGCGTGCATCTGGTGGGCGGCCGGCTCATCGCCAACTACGTGAAGGACGCGCACGGCCTCGTCCGTCTTTATGAAACCAACGGTCGGCTCGTGGGCGAGGTGCCGCTGCCGGGCATCGGCACCGTGAGCGGATTCGAAGGCGAGTCCGCGGACCAGGAAACCTTCTTCTCGTACGCCGACTACGTCACCCCTGCCGCGATCTATCACTACGACCCGCGTGCGAACAAGGCGGACGAGTGGCGCACGCCGCACCTGCCAGCGAAGACGGACGTGTACGTCACCGAGCAGGTGTTCTATCAGAGCAAGGACGGCACGCGCGTCCCCATGTTCATCACGCATCGGCGTGACATGAAGAAGGACGGCAATCAGCCCGTGCTGCTCTACGGGTACGGCGGCTTCAACATCTCCGCCACGCCCACCTTCCGCGCACAGGTGCTCGCCTGGCTGGAGCTCGGCGGCGTCTTCGCGGAGGCGAACCTGCGCGGCGGTGGCGAGTACGGCAAGGCCTGGCACCTGGCGGGCACGCGCAACCACAAGCAAAACGTGTTCGACGATTTCATCGCCGCGGCCGAGTACCTCATTGCCGAGCGGTACACCAACCCCAAGCGACTTGCGATCCACGGCCGCAGCAACGGCGGGTTGCTTGTGGGGGCGACGTTGGTGCAGCGGCCGGACCTGTTCGCGGCGGCGTTGCCGGCGGTGGGTGTGCTGGACATGCTCCGCTATCACACGGCGAGCGCGAACGCGCGCCAGTGGTCAACGGACTACGGGCTCAGCGAGAACCCCGAGGACTTCAAGGCGCAGTACGCCTATTCCCCGTACCACAACGCAAAGCCCGGCAAGTGCTATCCGCCCACGCTGATCACCACAGCGGATCACGACGATCGCGTCGTGCCCTGGCATAGCTACAAGTTCGCGGCGGCCCTGCAATACGCCCAGAGCTGCCCGAACCCGATCCTCATCCGCGTGGAGACGCGGGCCGGTCACGGCGCCGGCAAGCCCGTGTGGATGCAGATCGAGGACTTTGCCGATCAGCTGGCGTTCGTCGCCCATGCTCTGCAGATGCCGGTGCCCACGAGCTGACGCGCGCAGGCGAGCGGGCTCAGCTCAGCGCTCTTCGGGCGGAATCTCGTCGCCCGAGGGCGCAGGCGTGTCGCCGGGGATGGCGCGCTGCTCGGAGAGCCAGGCGCCCAGATCGATGAGCTTGCACCGCTCGCTGCAGAAGGGGCGAAACGGCGCCTGCTCGGACCATTCGATCTGCCGCCCGCAGGTGGGGCACTTGACGCGTGGTGGGCTCATCGGTTCGCTTCGAAATCGCTTCGCAGTGGCTCAAGCCAGCACGGTATTCCCGTGGGCAGGCCCAGCATAGCGCGCGAGGTGTGCTCGTGAAGTCCCCCTGTCAGCAGTTGGAGTCACTGCGGAGCAGCCGGTGGCGCCCGAGTTGCAGGCGAGGCTGCAGGACCCTGCGCTCAGGTGCAGCAGCTCAAAATGAACGGAACGTCCTGCTCGCTCTGGGTGGGCCGCGTCGTGATGCCGTTCCAGGTGAGGAACCGGAGACTGCAGCGATAGTGGCTGCCGCTGATCTCGGGATACAGCCCGGCTGACTTGGGCAACGAGATGCGCAGCAGCTGGATCGGGGTGTCCCGATCGAAAGTGATGTTGAACGTGCCGCCCTTTGCGGTTTCCTGGCGGGCCCGGCCATTCTGCCGCGTGAGCCAGAGCAACTCCGAGATGGCATCACACAGCGGGCGCAGCAGGCTCATCCATTCATTGAAGTTCTGCGCACGCACGTCCGCCGGCTGACTGAGCCAGTAGTAGTAGTCCGGCAGATCGAACTCGCACGTGCCGCCCGGGATGGCGCTGCGGTGCTTGATGGCGCTGAGAAATTCCGACTCGCGCAGCGGCTGCAGGAACGTGGAGCCGGCATTCATCAGGTCCGCTCGCAGGCGGGAGAGATTCGACGTGATGGCCTTGAGCCGGTTCACGTCGACCCCGGGCCGGGATTGGTACTCGTTGAGCTGGGTGATGTGGCGCTCCAGCTCCTTCAGCACGTCGGAACGGATGTCGCTGCGCGTGCTGATGGTGAGCACGTCCAGCAGGCACGACATGGCGGCACGGCTGCCCCACTGGCTGGCGACTTCGTTGTGATACAGCGCCTGCGTGTACAGAAAATCCAGACGCAGGAACGTACGCATGCGCTCGCTGAGCGGCTGCTCGAACACGAGCGTCTCGTTTTCTGTTGCGGGAGCGTGCTCCCGAAGTTCCTCTGCAGCCATCGCTCTATTCTGCTTGACAGCCGGCTCGCACGTAAACGGCGAAAGCTCAACTCGTGCGTTGCCGGGCGAGCTCGAGATAGCGCAAATGCAGTTTCTCCACCTGGTCGCGCAGCATTCCGACGTCGCCTTCGTTCCGGATCACGTCGTCTGCAATCGCAAGCCGGGCAGCGCGACTTGCCTGTGCGGCGAGCATGCGGCGCGCTTGTTCCTCAGTCGAACCGTCTCGTGCCTGCAGTCTGCGGATCTGCAGTTCTTCGCTGCAGTCGACCACGAGCACACGATCGACGCGCTCTTGTCCGTTTGTCTCCACAAGCAGCGGGATCACGTGGATCTGGTACTCCCCGCCTGCCTCCGCCGCTCGCACCGCAAGCAGCGCGCGGATGGCAGGGTGGGTCAGTGCTTCGAGATCCGCCCGCGCGGATGCATCCGAGAACACGATGGCACGCAGCGCGCGGCGATTGAGGCTGCCATCGGCCGCCAGCACACCGGCACCGAACCGCGCCACGATCTGCTGAAAAACCGGGCTGCCAGGCGCGACGACCTCCCGCGCCAGCACGTCCGTGTCGATAACCGGGACGCCCAGTGCCGCGAACAGTCGAGCGACAGTGCTCTTGCCGCTCGCGATGCCGCCAGTGAGGCCGACGCGGAGAGGAGGTCGGGTCATATCTACGGGATCAGCCGGCAGCCTTTGCGGCGACGTCGCCGTGATCGGACAGGTCGGAGCTGAGCTCCGTCCCGGCCAGGTCCGCTCTCTCGAATTCGAAACGGGCAGCGCTCCGCCCGAGCCGCCCGGCAGCCCGCGTTAGCCGGCCGCCGCCCGAATCAGTGCTGGGGATAGAGCGAGAGATAGCCGTGCACCAGTTCATTCCCGAACATGAGCATGATCCACCCGGCCGCCGCAAGGAATGGCCCGAACCAGATGGGCGTTTCATGCCCCTGCTTCTTGCGGGAGAGGATGATGATGCCGCACACGGCGCCGACACCGGCCGCCACAAGGATGATCGGCAGGAGCATCTGATACCCGAGCCATGCCCCGAGCGCCGCGAAGAGCTTGAAGTCCCCATAGCCCATCCCTTCCTTGCCGGTGACGAGCCGGAAGGTCTGATAGACGAGCCACAAGCTCGAATATCCCGCGACGGCTCCGATCACGCTCGAGCGCAGGTCCACCGGAATGGCGCCGCCCTCCGCCGCCGGGCCCCACAGGCTCAGCACCACGCCGAGCCACAGCAGCGGAAGCGTCATGTTGTCCGGAAGGAGCTGATGGTCCACATCGATGAAGGTGAGCGCGATGAGGTACCAGGTGAGCACCATGGCGGCGAGTGCGGGCCACCCGAAGCCGAACTTCCACGCAACGGCGGCCGTGAGCACACCCGTGAGCGCCTCCACCAGCGGATAGCGCCGGGGAATCGGCGCGGCGCAGGAGGCGCATTTCCCCCCAAGCAGCACGTAGCTCAGGATCGGGATGTTCTGCATCGCCGTGATCGGCGCCTTGCAGTGGGGGCAGGCTGAGCGCGGCACCAGCAGATTGAACTTCTCCCGGGTGTTCGTGGCGCCCGTGGCGCCTCCGCCCGCGCTTGCCGCGCCCGCAAGCTCCGCGCATTGCTCGCGCCAGTCCCGCTCGAGCATGAGCGGCACGCGATAGATGACCACGTTGAGGAAGCTGCCGACCAGCAGGCCGAGCAGCAGCGAGACCCCGATGAAAAGGGCCGGAAATTCCGCAAGCGCGTCGATGAGCGTCATCAGGTTCCTACCGCCTGAGAGAAAACGCCGTGTGGGGCGCGGCGTTCAGTGACGCGTGCGACCGGCACACGAAGGCTGCGACCCGTTGCCCTGGGGCGCACGGCCGATGCTCGCACGCGAGGCCGCAAGCCAGCCGTGTTCGATCCGCAGGCCACTTTGCCGTTCTCCCCATGCTGAAGCACGCGCGCCGTGCACCGAGCCTTCGCGCGGGGCCAGTGCAGCAGCCGCGATTCCGCCAGCATTCGGGGTCGATCCAGCGCGCCGGGGTCGTGCCCACCCAGCCGCCGGGCGACGAGCTGATGGCATGGCCCTCACGCGAGGGGCGGGCGCCACACGAGCCGGCCTGCGTCGTGCACGCGAACCGGGCCGCGTGCCGCACGCCGTGCCCCGAAGCGCCCGGCCGATCAGACCACCGCGCCGAGCTTGAAGATCGGGAGGTACATGGCGACCACGAGCCCACCGACCAGCACGCCCAGGATCGCCATGATGAGCGGCTCGAGCAGGCTCGACATGGCGTCCACGGCGTTGTCTACCTCCTGCTCGTAGAACGTGGCGACCTTGCCGGACATTTCGTCCAGCGAGCCGGATTCCTCGCCCACCGCCACCATCTGGATGACCATGTTCGGGAAGAGCCCCGTGTTTTCCATGGCCCGCTGCAGGCGCTGACCGGTGGCCACCTCGTCCCGCATCTTCAGCACCGCGTTTTCGTACACGATGTTGCCCGTGGCGCCTGCGACGGACTCCAGCGCTTCCACGAGCGGCACACCGGCGGCGAACATGGTGGACAGCGTACGCGCGTAACGCGCGATGGCCGCCTTGTTCAGGATGGGGCCGATGATCGGCAGCTTGAGGGACAAGCGGTCGAGCAGTTCCCGCATGCGCTTCGAGCGCTTCTTGAAATAGATGAACGCGTACGCCGCCGCACCCGCGACCACTGCGATGAAGAACCCGTGCGTCTGCACGAACTTGGACAGGTCGATCACGAACTGCGTGAACGCCGGCAGGTCCGCGCCGAAGCCCTTGAACAGGCTCTCGAACTGGGGAATCACGAAGATGAGCAGGATCACGGTGACGATGACCGCCACCACGAGCACCGCCGCCGGATAGAAGAGGGCCTTCTTGACCTTCTTCTTCAGGGCTTCCGTCTTTTCCTTGTAGGTCGCGATCTTGTCGAGCAGGCTCTCGAGCGCACCGGCCTGCTCGCCGGCCTCGACGAGGTTGATGTAGAGGTCGTCGAAGTACAGCGGATGCTTGGCGAGCGCCTCGTGCAGGGAGGTGCCGCCCTCGACATCCATCTTGATGTCCAGGATCAGCTTCTGCATCGCGGGCTTCTCATGCCCGTTGCCCACGATCTCGAAGGCCTGCACGAGCGGAATGCCCGCCGCGAGCATGGTGGCGAGCTGGCGGCTGAACACGGCGATGTCGCCCGCATTGACCTTGCCGCCGGACTTGAACGCCTGCGATTGCTTCTTGACGCGCGAGGGCGCGATGCCTTGCCGGCGCAGGTCGGCGCGCAGCGTCGCTTCGTCGGGCGCGAGGCTCTTGCCCTTGACGCGGTTACCCTTGCGATCCATGCCCTCCCAGACGAAGGGGATGTCTCGCTTCACGCCCTTGAGGGTTTTAACGGTGGCGGTTGCTGCAGGAGCCATGCGCTTCCATCCTGACGTCACTCGATCGTGACGCTGTTGACCTCTTCGAGACTCGTGAGCCCGGCCTTCACCTTCTCGAGGCCCGAGCGGCGCAGATCCCAGACGCCTTCCTTCGCCGCCTGGTCAGCAATCTCCACGGCGCTGCCGCCCGCGAGAATGATGCGCGCAATCGAATCCGTGACCGGCAGCACCTGGTAGATGCCGACGCGGCCCTTGTAGCCGTCCGTGCAGTTCGAGCAGCCCTTGGGGGCGTAGATCCTGAGGCCGGCGGCGACGTCTTCTTCCGGGAAGCCTTCCTTGAGCAGCGCTTCCTTCGGGATGTCCACCGGCTCCTTGCACTGCGGGCACAGCCGGCGCGCCAGGCGCTGCGCGATGATGAGGCTCACCGATGTGGCGATGGCGTAGGGTTTCACGCCCATGTCCACCATGCGCGTGAGCGTTTGGGGCGCGTCGTTCGTGTGCAGGGTCGAGAGCACGAGGTGGCCGGTCTGCGCGGCCTTGATGGCGATTTCCGCCGTCTCGAGGTCGCGGATCTCACCGACCATGATGACGTCCGGGTCCTGGCGCAGGAACGCGCGCATGGCGGACGCGAACGTGAGACCGACCTTGGGGTTCACGTTCACCTGGTTCACGCCGGGGAGGTTGATTTCCGCCGGGTCCTCCGCCGTGGAGATGTTCGTGTCTTCCCGGTTGAGGATGTTGAGACCGGTGTAGAGCGACACGGTCTTGCCGCTGCCGGTCGGCCCGGTGACGAGGATCATCCCCTGGGGCTTGTTCAGGTACTTGAGGTAGAGCTCTTTCTGGAACGGCTCGTACCCGAGCGCGTCGATGCCGAGCATGGCCTGCGACGGGTCGAGAATACGCAGCACGATCTTCTCGCCGAAGAGGGTCGGGCACGTGCTGACGCGGAAGTCGATGGCCCGGTTCTTCGAGAGCTTCATCTTGATGCGCCCGTCCTGGGGCACGCGGCGCTCGGCGATGTCCAGCCGGGACATCACCTTGAGGCGCGCGGCGAGCTTGCCGGCGAGCTGCACGGGCGGCTGCGCGATCTCCTTCAGCACGCCGTCCATGCGGAAGCGCACGCGATAGGTCTTCTCGTAGGGCTCGAAGTGGATGTCCGAGGCCCCGCGGCGGATGGCATCGAGCAGAACCTTGTTGACGAAGCGGACGATCGGCGCGTCTTCGACGTCGTCGCGCGTGACGGCGGCGCCTTCCTCCTCACCGCCGGTGACCTCGAGCGCCTCGAGGTCCAGGCCCTCGTCGTCGCCGAGGACGGGCATCTGGGCATCCGCCTGCTCGATGGCGCGATCGACGGCCCGCTGGAGCTTGTCGTCCTCGACGACCACGGCCTCGACGCCGAGGCCCGTCTGGAATTTGATCTCGTCGATGGCGTGGAGATTGGTCGGGTCCGCCACCGCGAGGAACAGGCGCTTGCCGCGCCGGAAGATGGGCAGCACCCGGTGCTTGGTGAGCAGCTTGTCGTTGACGAGCTTGACGACGTCGGGGTCGAGGTTCAGCGCGTCCAGATCGAACAGCGGGACGCCGAACTCACTGGAGGCCGCAATGGCGATGTCGCGCGCGTTCGCGGCGCCGCTGCTGACCAGCTGCGTGACCACGCTGGTCTTCTTGTCCCGGGCCGCGTTCATCGCTTCCAGCATGGCAGCCTCCTCCACCACGCCGTCCTGGACGAGGCGCTGAGGCAAACCACCGAGCCCGGAGCGAACCCCCCCGAGCGCTAAGGAAGCGTTTTCGTTCATGAAGTTAGCGGCAAGCGACCCGCATTTCGAGCCTGTAGTCTACTTCACGAGCACCGTGAGGCAATTGTCAAAAACGAGGCGATCGTCGCATATCGCAACACGCGGGCTCGTGACTCGGCTCCCAAAAGGCGAAGCCCCTCCGGGGGAGGGGCTTCGCTTGATTTCGAAGCAAACGCTTCGAGCGTCGATGGCTGCTGGCTTACTTAGCCCTTACGGCAGGAGGCCGGCAGGTACTTCGCCTCGACGGTCGTCCCGTGCGCGGCAGCCGCGCCACCGGTCGGATCGGAACCCTCGGGGTCCTTGTAGCCACAGTTCCAGATCACGTCGCCGTTCGGACTGATCGTCGGACGCAGGCCGAGCACTTTGTTGTTGATGTTGGTGTTGGCCTGCTTGCCGTATGTGATGCGGATGGTGCCCGTGTTGATGGACACGTCCGCCACGTACTTGCCGGACTTCACCTTGTCGATGCCGACCGCGTTGTTGTTCGCCGGCCAGGCGCCGGTCTGCGCGAATGTTTCCGCGACAGCGGCCTTCAGGTCGCTGGCCAGGTTCAAACCTTCTGTGACCTGCGAGCGCACCGTGTAGTCCTGATACGCGGGGATGGCGATTGCGGCGAGAATGCCGATGATCGCGACCACGATCATCAGTTCGATGAGCGTAAAGCCCTTCTGGACAGACTTCATTGATATCTCCTGAGCGGAAGAAGAAACAATAGATCAGCGGCATTGTGCCGGCGCCGGGGCTGGTGCAAGGCATGTGCCAAAGATGCTGAGCTTCCTAAGTGCCGGAACCTGAAGACGTTTTCTTTTGACTGACCGTGACGGTGTTGAACATAGGATCGTCACTCCCTGACGACGGCACAGCGCTCAGCGTCACAAAGTGACGAACTGCGTCAATCGTATCGGCGCTGTATTTCAAGCTTGCCCCGCGCCCGCGGCAGACGTTGCCACTTCCGGCTCGCGATCCGGTGAGGACGCCACTTCGTGGTACTCGTCTTCCGCGTTGACCAACCAGATTTTCGATTTGTCCGAGTGGCCTTCCACGATGCAGTCGACGGCAGCTTTGGCAGCCAGCATCGAGTGATCCTGGTTGTTGTAGCGGTGCATGCCGTTCCGACCCACCGGAAAGACATTCGGGCAGTTGTCCAGGAATGCACGCACGCGGCCGATTTCCCGGTACTCACCGAAATAGGCCGGATAGGCCTTCGGCACGCGAACGACCGTGCCATCGAGAACATCCTCGCGATCAATCAGACCGATCTTCGCCAGCTCACCGCTCGCAAACTCCAGGAACGACGTGTCCTTCATCGACCACAACTCGTCGCCCTCGTTGCAGAAGTACTCGAGACCGAGCCAGATCGTCTGCGGATCCGCGACCAGATACGGGCTCCAGTTATTGAAGATCTGCAGGCGACCGAGCTTTACATCAGGCTCCTGTATGTAGATCCAGTTGTCCGGCGGCATGCCCGATGCCGCAGTGTTTCCCCCGGTCGGTCGCATGCGCCGCACGAGCAAGCCCGCGGTCATGAAGTCGCGGTAGGGCAGCGCTCCGGCGATTCGCAGCACCTCGGGATCAGTCGGCTGGAGCAGTCGGGCCAGTTCCTTCACGGGCATCGTGGAGATGAGAAAATCGCACGCCTGCCGACGAACTTCGCCGGTTCGCAGGTCGCGCACGTCGACGGACTCGACGCGTCCATTCTTCTGATGCAGCTCGATGACCTGATGCTGGAGGTGAACCTCACCGCCTCCATCGGTGACACGCCCGGCGACTTCCTCCCACATCTGGCCCGGTCCGAATTTCGGATAGAGAAACCGCTCGATGAGGCTCGTTTCCGTGCCCTTCTGGCGCGTGTCCGATGCGGCGCGAAACGGCTTCGTGAGCGCATGCACGATTGCCTTGGTGATCGAGAGTCCCTTGATGCGTTGTGCACCCCATTCGGCGGAAATCTCCGAGCAAGGCACACCCCATACCTTCTCGGTATAGTCTTTGAAAAAAGTGCGGTAGAGCTTGTCGCCGAAGCGGTTGACGAGGAAATCCTCGAGGGTCGCTTCGGGAGTGCGCGGTGCGAGCCTGGCGTTGAAGTAGCTCACGCTCACCTGTGCGGTGTAAAGCGGGCCGAGGTTGCGCAGTGTCGCCCAACTGAGCTTCAAGGGGTAATCGAAGAAGCGCCTGCGATAGAAAATGCGCGAAAGGCGCGAGCGCACCAACATGACCCGGTCCGCGTCGGCGTCGGCCCGCGTGTGTGGAACAACGTGTGTGTGGCGTCCCTGATAAGCGAGGTCCAGGCCTTGATCGCCGCCTGCGGCGATCGGCAGCACGTTCTGCCACCACTTCATCACCCAATCGGACTTCGAAAAGAAGCGATGGCCGCCGAGATCCATCCGGTTGCCGCGGTAGTTGATGGTTTTCGAGATGCCACCGACCTGCCGGTCGGCCTCGAACACGATCGGACGGACGGCAGAGCGCTGCAGCAGCTCATATGCAGCCGTGAGGCCGGCGGGCCCGGCGCCCACAATGACAGCAGTCTTGTGCATCAGTCACTCTCGGTTTCAGCCCGTCCCACGGGCGAGAACAGGAAATGCCGGCGCAGCACGAAGTTCGTCCCGAAGGTGCCGGCCGCCGCGATCAGCTTGGCGAACATATAGTGCAGATGGCCCACTTCCACAGCGACGTGCATCACGCTGGCGTTGACGACGAGGCCAACCGCGCCGAGCGCCAGAAAAACCGATGCTTCGAGCGTCCGGTTTTCCATGCGCCGAAAGCGAAAGACCAGCGTGACAGACAGCACATACAGCACGGCCCCGCCGGTGAGGAACGAGATGGTTGCGGCGGCGAGGTAGTGCACGCTCGCGGCCGATACCAGTAGTGCGAGCAAGCCCATATCCGTCGCGAGCGCCACAACCGATGCGGCGCCGTAGCCCCACAGCTCGCGAAACCATGAACGCAATTGCAGCTCAGTCATTCGCGCGGCCACACTCATACAGCCGAAGACCCCGAAAACTCGCCGACAATCCTTCTGGCGCATTCTCGATCGCCTGCGCGGAAAGTGGGTGCCTCGTTACGATGAAACGCACTTCGCCCAATGCGCAGGTCGCCTCGAGCGAGCTGTCGGCTTGCGCCCGCCTCGAAGTGTCGTGCCACGCAGCTGTGGGATCGCCCGCGAGAAACGCCTCGATGGCATGCATCCGACGCTTCGTCTCCATGGCTGCAGGCCTGGAGAAAACCCCCGACAACATCTGCAAACCCGAAACATAGCTGCGGCGCTCGAGAATGAGCCACGCGTACTGCGGGCTATCGAACCACAGGACTTCCGCGTCTTGAGGAATACGTGCTCGCCAGGCTGCAAACGCCGCGCGGGTGTGCTCGTCAAATGCCTTTGCATTCCACTCGCGCACTGCCGCGGGTGCCAATGGCGCGATCAGCAGAATGCACAGGGCTGATATCGCGAGCTGTGCCTCCCGCGACCGCAGCGAGCGGAAAAGCACCAGCACGAGACCAAAAGCGCACGTGGTGAACAGGCCCGTTCTGTCCAGCGCGCGCACCCAGCGTATAGCGTGGGGTGCGTTGCTCTGATCAGGGACGGCGATCGCGAAAAGGATGCTGGTTGCAATCTGGTGGAACAACGCAAACACGAACAGCAGTGCGGCTCCGAACAGTGCCAGGCGCCCCGCATTGGTCCGATCGGTGCTCGTCTTCGCTCCAACTGCTGCTGCAATCGCCATCGCACAGACAGGCAACATGTACCATTCGTCCCTGAGCAGCCACGCTGCCGCAAGCAGAAAGAGGCTTGCCTTCGAGAGCGCGCTGCCCGACCACAGGCGTTGCGCGATCAGGGGCACGAGCAACAGTGCGAGCACATGGGAAAGCCAGAGCCAGCGCCAGGGCTGTGTCTGAATTGCCAGCACCAGTTGCAGCAGTTCTCCCATCACAAATGTGGCCGCAACGCCCGCGATGGCGATGATCACTGCGGATCGGCAAAGCGAGCGAGCAGCCGACGGGTTCACCGCGAGTGCGCCGATGAGAAGAGTGGTAAGGGGGAGCGAGTTTTTGGCCCAGTCATCCAGATCCCATTCGGACGGGAAAAGGTATGGAGTGCCTTCGCGAAGCAAGCTGATCCACTCAGGGTCGAATCGTACCTGCGCGCCGGCCAGCCCGAGCGCAGCAACTACCATCGCGCTCAGCACCGCAGCTGCTGCGAGCGCGCGCGGGTAGGCGAGTCGATCACCGTTGGGCATCAACAGCACGATCGCGAATCCCGCTGATGCCATGAGAGGATGAAGCGCCAGAGCCACGAGCATGTGCACACCCGCCAACCAGTAGCGCTGGTCGAGATAGGCGGCGAGTCCGAAAAGAACCGCAGCTTCGGCGGCGAGCCTCGGAGTGACGAAGGGCTCCGCCACGGCAAAAATCGTGTCTGCGCCGTAGTGGCCCGGTAGCGCGCAGAGTAACGCCACGCTGATCCACACGTACGGCGCCGGCACCAGCCTTCGGGCAAGAACAGCGGCTGCGACGAAGAAGGCGACCTGAAAGGCGAACGTCAGAAAGGCGGCCGCGCCGTCGATGCCTAGCCAGCCCATCACGGTGGCATATATCGGGCTGAACAAGGTGAAACGATCCTGCGACCCGAAGCGCAGGTAGACATCGTTTGCGAGAGCGGGCTCTCTTAAGGCGAACGCGTGGAATGTATAGAGCCGAGCATCGTGGATGATGCCTGCGTATCCGTGATGCAGAGCCCACATGCCAAGGAACGCTGCGAGCAACCCGATTTGCATGGGCCATCCAGACGCAACGGTCTGATGCGAGCATGAGGCTCGCAATGAGGGACCCGTTGCTGTGACAGTAGGCAGCATCACGAGATTCTCAGGTCTGAGGCTCGCGTGAAACAGCAGGCGGTTCGATGGCGAACATGCGAGCGAACACGACGTGCTCGGGCCGCTCAAACGCCTCCTCGCGAATCAGGCGGAATCCCTGAGGAAGTGCAGATGGCGGGTTGTCCAGCAGGTCCGATACGAGCCGCGGGTCGGGCTGTTCCGGGTCGCCGGCGGGCAGGAACTCGATGCGCCCATTCGAGCCCCGGCGGAACAATGACATGCGATGAACAAAAACGTAGCGCACCGCCGGAGCACGAGTGACGAGCTCCGCTGCCGGCGTATGCATCAGCTCGCGCACTTCCCGGACCTTGGATTCATGAAAGGGAGTCAACAGGAAATTGTTGGCGATGACAGGGCAGGTCGTGTGATAGCGGATGTAGTTGCCATCATCGAGTGACGCCAGAGCGACCCCGGGATTCGCCTGACATTCGCGGGCAAGGTCGGGGTACATGTCGTACGTCAGCGCGTAGTACGGGTCGTTCCCCTTCACTGCAGGAACGAACAGGGCCGGTATGGCAGGTCCGCAGGCCGCGACGAGCAGCAGCGCCTGCGTCGCTCGCACGGTCGGGGTGCTCAGGTGCTTGCGCCCGGTCTCCTGTTCAATGAATACGATCCACGTCAGATATAGCGCGAAGGAGCCGAAGGGATGCATTCGCATCATGGTGGCAAGCAGCAGCAGGCCGCATAACGAGCTCGCCCAGAAGAAGACATCATGTGCTGCGAGGCTCCGCCAAACGCGCAGGCAGCACAAGATGAGCGTTGCCGGCATCAACAAGACGAGCAGGGAGTAATACGCGGTCGCGGTGCGTATTCCGGCGTTCGAGATCAGCTCGAAGACAGACTGCACCTCGCCGATCTGTTCGGCGCCTTCGACGGAGACGCTCAGAAAGCGCTCAGCGAGCAGCACCTGGCCGGCAACGGGCGCAATGGCCGCAAGAACTGCCGCGCCCAGAACCGCGAGCATCTTCTCACTGAATCGCACGCGGCTGACGAATACGCACGTGGCTCCCGCGCAAGCTGAGAAATACACGTGAAACCACGAGAGCGTATAGAACTCGAACGCACCCTCCTGAAACGCGGTGGACGGTGCTGCGCCAGCCACGGTGGATGCGAGCAGGGCTGTCGCGAATGCGGGGGTATTCCGGGGCAATGGCTGGCCGCGATACCACGTCCACATCATCGTGAGCACAATCGGCAATTGCAGCACGAACAGCCCGTTGTGGATGCACTGGGAGAAACCCAGCAGCGCACCGAGTCCGGCGGCGCGCACACGGGACTCTGGCTTACGAAGCCATGCGAGACCTGACGCCAGCGCGCCGAGCACGAGCATTTGCTCGGCAAAGTGATGGTCGATGCTACCAACGCCGTACAGGCCGCGGTTGAGGCCGAACAGTGCCGTCGCGAGCAGTGCGACTGCCGTGCCTGTGAGCGTCAGGTTGAGCTGACGGCAGATCAGCAGCACCAGTGCGAGGGTGAGCGGGAATGCGACGACCGGTATATGAGCAAGGACTGTCATCGCATCACTGCTGAGGTGCGCAGCAAGTCCGATGCGCGTGAGCAAGCTCATGAAGTAGTCGTATCCCCAGGGCCAGATCAGTTGGCTGCCCTCCGGGTAATGGACCAGCGGATCGAATTGATGAAGATGGCTGGGATCCGAAATCAGGTCGAGTACACGCCGCGCGTGATAAAAGGAGTCGTTTCCCATCGGGATGTACTGGTCGCCTGATTGCGCTGCATTTGTCGTGGTGAGCGCGACGGCAACCGCAACGGCGCTCGAGAGCACCCACAGCAGCACGAGCCGCGCGTGTCTTGCGTAAGGCACTTCAAGGATCCTTGTGAGTGGCGTCTATTGAGTAGAGGCGGGCGTAAGGAGCGCCGGCGGCATCATTGAGACGCAACTCGTACATCAGCGTGTAGCCGGCCGGCAAATTGGTGGCATCTGCGTTAAGCAGCTCGCGTACGAGTGGCAGGTCGGGCAGCGCGGCATAGTCGCCAGGGGCAAACTCGAGGGTGCCTTCCGGCGTGGAAAAGAACATCGAGTCGCGACGCACGTACACGTATCGCACATACGGTGCCCGCCTCGGAACATCCACCGCTTTCAGCGACAGCAACTCGTGCTCGAACGCAACCTTCTCGGCATGTTGGCGCGTGAGCAGAAAATTGTTCCCGATCACATCGCACCGTGTGTGGAACCGGATGTAGTGGCCGTCATCCGGGTTCGCGAGTACGACTCCCGGATTGCGCTCGCAGGCGCGGGCGAGGGGTGCGTACAGTGGGCTCGTGACTGCGTAGTTCGGATCGCCTGCAACCACATGGCTTTCGAACAGACGCGCGTTCACCGGATACGCGTACGCGAGGCCGAGGGCAAGCGCGGTGAATGCGTGCACATGCGAAGGCTTTACCTTCATGCGTCCGACGCTGTGTTCGCGTGCCCAGCCATCCAGAAGAACAAGCCATGGAACGTACAAGGCAAACGATCCGAAGTATTGCAACCGCAGCTGCATCAAGAGCATGGGAAGCCCCAGGAGGCACGCACTCCAGAAGAGGATGAAAGACGGTTCCCGGTCTCGCCAAAGTCTCCATGCGCACAGCAGGACGGTGGCGGGCAGGAGCAGTACGAGATGCGTGTACATGCCTGCGACGTAACCGATGGACCCAGATCGGGTCCAGAGCAGCCACACGGATTGCACCTCGCTGATCTGGTCCATTCCCTCAACGGACACGGTGAAGAAGTCACGAGCGAGGAGAATCTGTCCGATGATTGGTGCGATCATCGCCGCAGCTGTTCCGGCGATCACGGCTGCGTGCCCAGGCGAGCGCGGCAGGCGCGAGAGCAACACGCAGAGCACTCCAGTGCACGCTGCGATGTACACCTGAAACCACGAAAGCGTGTAGTACTCGAAATGGCCTTGGCGCAGCGCCAGGGAGGGTGCAGCGATACAGGCCGTGCCAATGATGAGTGCGATTGCAAATGGCCGTGTAGTGTCAGGAAGAGGGGCGCGTCGCAACCACAGGATCGCGAACGTTGCCAGGAGTGGGATCTGGAGCACGAAAAGGCCCGGATGGACGCCCGGGGCCATGGCAAGGACGACACCGGTTGTCAGTGCACGTGCGGCGGATTCGGGTTTGCGCAGCCACACGAGACCTGCGGCAAGGCTGCCGAGTACGAACAGATGCTCGGCAAAGTGGTGATCTATGTTGCCGATGCCGTAGAGGGTCTGGTTCAGGGGAAAGAAAGCCGTGGCGAGCAGTGCGAGCAGCGTTGCCGTAACACTGAGACGCAGCGCCCGGCACACGACCAGCACGAGAGCGATCGCGAGTGGAAACACGAGCACCGGCAGGTGTACGAGCACGGCCATCGGATCGTCGCTCAGGTGAAGGGCAATTGCCGCGCGGGTGATCAGGCTCACGACGTAGTCATACGCCCATGGCCAGATCACGAGACTTCCTTCGGGCACGTGCATGTGGGGATCGAACTGGAAGAAGCTCGAGGGGTCCGCCACCGCGTCGAGGATGCGTCGGGCGTGATAAAAGGAATCGGGCCCGATGGGCACATACCGCCCCTGGAAAAGCGAGGCTGACAGTGGTGCGAGCGCAACGATGAGGGCGGTGAGAGACGCGCCGATCCATGCCAGGGCAAGCTTGAATCCGTCCGTCATGCGCGGTTGCTGGACGACATCTACAGCACTCACCCCGTACCTCGCTTGCATTCGCCAATTCCTGATGGCAGCCGGGCGGGATTATGTCCGTTTGGCCGGCGTGCGAACGTGAGCGACCGCACGTGATCCGCCAGTGGAGGGCTTGGGGCAATCCCGACGCCGGTCACAGAAGCGGCAGAGGGTTATGGTAGGTTCGCCTGCCTGATCGGCGGTGCAATCGAGCATGTCGAACGTTCCCTCCTCCACAGGTGCCGCCGGGCATGCCGGCGCGAGAAGCCCCGCGGCATGGCGCAGGCATCCTTACACCCTGCTCGGCTTCTGGCTGGTGATGCTGGGCGGCATTGAAGTCTCGAACGTTCTTCGGCAATCGATTGGCCACGGGCCTGCGGACGCGCTGCATGCAGGTCTTTTTGTCTTTTCTCTGTTCGGATTCGTGTGTCTCCTCGCGGGACTTGGCGGGACGGGCAGGATGCGTCCGATCACGCTGACTTGCCTGTACCTTGTCCTTGGGTCGAGTGTTCTGGTGCTGCTCGTATCCTGGCTTGCGTTCTGGATCACGGGATCGGCGGTCAATTTCGATGCTCTCGGCATCCTGGTGCGCATTCCGGCCATGACGGACACCTGATCCGGTGATGGCGGACACCCTCGGAGCGAAGCGACGCAAGCAGGTGGATTACTCTACGGACTGTCCGCCATGGTTCAAGGCGGAGTACTCCTTGCGCATGGATTCGTGTGAGCGCAGTTCGATTCGGTGGGCGTTGTGAACGAGGCGGTCCAAGATCGCGTCAGCGACGCGGCCACCGCCGAGATACTCATGCCAGTCGCTGACGGGTAATTGGGCCGTGACCACGGTGGCCCCGCAGCCGTAACGCTCCTCGATGGCCTCGAGCAGATCTTGCTTTTCGCGATCGTTCATGCTTGTCAGGCCGAAGTCGTCAACGATCATGACCGAGAGTTTGGCGAGCCGTTTCAACAGCCGATCGTAGGTGCCTTCGGCGCGCGCCTGGACGAAGTGGTTCAGGAGCGTGGGCAGGCGTAAATACTGGGCGGTGAAGCCGCTGCGGCAGGCGTGCTGGCCGAGGGCCTGTGCGACAAAGCTCTTACCGGAACCGGAAGGCCCGGTGATGAGCACGGAGTGATGCGCGGTGATCCAGCGATTCTGCGCGAGCTCCAGCAACTGCTCCTTGCGCAGGCCGCGAGCGGTCTTGTAGTTGATGCCTTCGAGAGAGGCGCTGCGGTCTTTGAACTTCGCCACGCGCAGCCGCGCAGTGAGCTTGCGGTTCTCCCGATACAGCCACTCGTCATCGACGAGGAGCCCCACGAACTCGGCCTTGGAGAGGCTCTGATGGTCCTGGCGCTCGAGTCGCTCCTTGAGCGACTTCGCCAGAGCAAAGAGCTTCATGGCGTTGAGTTTGTCGAGGGTTTGTTCAAGCAACATAGTCGTATTTCCTTGGTTGATTTGTGTGCAGACAGGTGATCTCGAGTGATCGTGTTTCTATATCGGTACCCTGGCGTTTCTCCTCTTTTGCTCCTGTCGGTTTTCATCTATCGATCTTCTTGACGCGGCGGCGCAGCCGTAGTGCAGCCTGCCGCGGACGCGGCAGGAGCACCTGCGATGCAGCCGAACGAAGCCGATCAGTCGATCAACACTCCACGCGCTTGATGGCAGCCGGGGGATTTGCGGATTCCTCGGTCAGTTGTAGTACCGACGCCCGCGCACGTTCACCGAACCTAAGCTGGCGGTGGGATCCTGTGTCGTGCTCTGCTCGAACAGCGGCGCCTGTTCCATGCGCTGCTTGAGCATGGTTTTCACGGTGCGGTAGCCGGCCGAGCCGATGGCGATCGCCCGCTCACAGGCGCTCTCCAGGCGTGCAGCGCCGAAGCGATCACTCAGACGCAGCAGCCCCAGCGCGGAGCGGTATCCCTGCTCCGGATGCGGTTTGGAGCGGATCACATGCTCGACCACCGCAGCGGTGTGCGGGCCGACACTCTTGCCCCAGTTGATGAGTCGCGAAGGTGTCCACTGCAGGTGCGCCCGGTGTGAAGCGGGCCGGTGCTCAGGATGCGTGCTGTAGCCGTACTTCACGAAGCTGCGCACGTGACTGGTGATGCGCTTGCCCTTGTGTAAGAGCTCCACGACGTGATGGGTAGCGCGACACCAGAGCGTCTCGCCGACCAGCGTGTAGGGCACGCTGTAGTAGTGATCGTCGAAGCTGATGTGATAGTCGATGTTGACGCCGACCTGCTTCCACTGGGCGTATTCGTAGGGACGCGCCGGGAGGGGCTTGAGCGCCTGACGATCCAGGCGCTCATACAGCTCTCGGCGCGACTGCTTCACGTGTCGCATGACGCGATTGTTGAGCCGCTCGAGGAGTTCCGCGATCGCCGCGTTGAGCTCCTCCAGATGATGAAATCGACGGTGCCGCAACACTGCCAGGATCCATCGCTGTGCCACGAGTACCGCCGCCTCGACCTTACCCTTGTCGCGCGGTTTTCTGACACGCGCTGGGATCACGCAGGTGCCATAGTGCGTGGCAAGCTCGCGATAGGAGGCATTCAGCTCCGCCTCGTACCGATCAGGATGAGTCACGCCGGCCAGAAGGTTGTCGCAGACGGTCAGAGCGCTGACCCCGCAAAAGAACTCGTACATTCGCACGTGGCAGTCGAGCCAGACCGGCAACTCCTGCGAGAGCGTGGCGATCGCGAACGTGTAAGAGCTGGCGCCGAGCGCCCCGACAAACAGCTGCGTCGGGATGAGCTCGCCAGTATCTGGATCGATCAGCGAGAGCCCGTCGCAGAAGTCGACGAACACCTTTTCGCCGCCGCGGTGCGCCTGGCGCAGCACCACGGAGAGCTTCTTCTCGAAGCGGCGGTATAGCTCGGCGAATTGCGAGTACTGATAACCGTCCGGGTGCTCGGCTTTGTACTCCTGCCACAGCAGGGTCAAGGTCACCTGATGATCGCGCCGGGCCAGTTCCTCGCGCACTTGCGCCCAATCCGGCAGCGGCCGCGACACGCCTCGCACCAGCACACCGCCCGCGCGGGCACCTGGATACAGCCGCCGCTCCAGCTCCGCCTCATCCAGCTCGGCGATCGCTTCCCAACTATTCAGGCCCGCCGCCGCGGCCCGGCGCAGACAATCCGACACCGCAGTCTTGCTACAGCCCACCGCACGACCCAGTTGGCGGCGACTGTTCACGCCGGCCACCAGGTGCAGTCTCAGCACATCTTTGATCTTTCTCACGCTCAGCCTCTCTTGCGCCACCCCGTTCGCTCCTCGTCGCAAAAGGCGCGAAGGGTGGAGGTGGAAAAGGCTTGCGTCGAGTAGGCCCCGAGCGGGTCCCGGACGGCATTCCGGAGCATGCCGGACAGCGTTCCGGTCATGGCGGACAGCATTCCGCTCGTCCGCCAAAGTGTCCGTCATCGCATCGGAACGGTGTCCGTCATACCCTCGGAATGCTGTCCGCCATCACTCCGGAATCGTGTCCGTCATGGACCGGCGCACGCAATCCTAGCGGGCAGTCCTCTCGCCGCGGCGCTGCACCTGCTCTCGAGCGATCCGCTCATGCTGATCCTCCTGGCTGCCGGTCTGCTGCTCTGTTTGTACGCCACATTCCGGCTCCTGCGTCTGGCCAGCCGGCCTGCGCCAGGTGTTCCGCGCTCGACGCGCGCGCTGCTGTGCGCCCTGGCGGCGGTCCTGACCGGCTATGCCGGGATGAGCATTTCCAGAACCGATGGCAGCCGTTCGAGCTACGCGCCGTTTCTGGGTTCGATGCGACCGCAGCCTGCGGCAGTTGCGGTCTACTCGTGCCCGCGATCGCGTGATGTTCCGATCTCCATGCCTGCGCCCGGTACAGGCAATGGAGTACCGATTATCGTGGTCATGATCGAGTCGTTGCGGGCCGACCTGCTCACGCGGTTTGCAGATGCGATTCCGAACCTCGCGCAACTGGCGAGCGAAGCGCTCGTATTCGAGCGGGCGTATGCCACCGCATCCCACTCCGATTATGAGGACCTGTCGTTCTGGTACAGCCGCTATCCGCTTCGAGCGGACCATCGGCTGGGCTACCCGCGTGATGCGGACTGGCGCGGGCTGTCCGTATTCGAGTACTTCAAGCTGAAGGGCTACTCAACCGCCTATTTTTCGTCGCAGAACGAAAAATGGGGCGAAATGATCAACTGGCTCGATATCCCAGGCGTCGACACGTTTTTCGATAGCGAGCGCTTTGAGGGTGACACATGGGAGAACCCGGATGACGCTGCGGGACTCATCAGCCTCATCCGCGCGGGGTACGCCCGCTCCGGCAAGGTGGCAGACGCGCACACCCTGGATTTCGCAGCCACCTGGATCGAGAGGCATGCGCGGGAGCCTTTCTTCATCGGGCTCAATCTGCAGAACACGCATTACCACTACTTCATTCCCGAAGGCGGCAAACGCCCGTTCCTGCCGGACGACCTCGGGTTTCGTGCCGTGTACTCAGCATGGCCCAGGGAGCAGGCCGCGAATGTGCGCAATCGCTATCTGAACGCGGCGTACAACGTGGACGCTGCTTTCGCAAAGTTTGCGGCGCGGCTGAAGCGAGCGGGAGTCTGGGACAGGGCAGTTGTGCTGGTGGTGGGTGACGGCGGGGAGGCATTTTACGAGCACGGGTTCGGCAATCACTCCGGCCCCATGTACGAGGAGGTCGCGCGCACACTTGCGATCCTCAAGCTCCCCCGTGGCGATGCCCGCAACGGAACATCCTGGAGTGCTCCGGTCAGCCATGTGGATTTCGTCCCGGCGCTGGTCGATCTTGCGGGACTCCCGGAGTGGACCGGCTTTCAGGGCAGGGCGCCCTGGCAACACTCGGGAAACGTTCCGGTCTACATGACCGTGAATGCCCTCACGGTAGAGGACGCCGTGGTCCGATGGCCATGGAAGCTCATGAAGAGAACGTTCCCCGGACACGAGATTGAGCTCTACAACCTGGAAACCGATCCTGACGAAACGGACAACCAGCAGGACGCCCGGCCCGACATTGCTCTCGAGCTGCTGCAAGACGTGCAGTCATGGCGTCAATGTCAGATCGGATACTACGCGGACCGAAAGGCGCATGTTCGCATCCAGCCACCCAGGTTCCATGACGTTGACGCTCCGGATGTGATGGCCGTCAGCAGGTAGCGTTGCGAGTGCCGGCAGGATTTCCCTGTCGCGGATACTTACCAGCCTTTTGCGTGATTCTTGGGCCGTTTGGCTGTGAGTTGCTTCTCGCTGCCGTCAGTAGCGTGCATGCATAATGCAGCATTATGACACCTCAAGAGCCGACGGACCGCGCCGCTTCAGGAAACGCACTGCCTGACGTTCCCGTCAGAGAAGAGGGTGATTTCGTTCTTGCATCGTCTCCGTCGCGATCGACGTCCGTAGCGGTTCTGTTCATCGCGTCTGCCGTTGTCACGCTGGCCATTTTGGCGTGGATGCTGTCCCTGCGCGCGGCTCATGAGAGTCACGGCCTGACGCCGATCTTCTATTACCTGTTTGCGTTTCTGGACTACCCGGGCACCTTCGCCGCGCTGATCGCGCTCGTTGGCGCATGGTTTATCGCGCGCAGCCGCGCGATTACGCGAGTTCCGCGCTGGGTAGGACAGCATCCGGTCGCGTTCGCCGTGGCCACTGCCACAGTGCTGGCGCTGGCCACCCAGGTCGTTTATCGCGCGCACCCACTCAGCATGGATGAGTACACGGTGCTCTTTCAGAGCGAGGTGTTTGCGGCCGGGAAGCTGGCGGGGCAGTTCCCGCCATCGCTGCTGAATTGGCTTGTGCCACCCGCACACACGTGGTTCTTCGCTTCGTCCCCGGAGGGACAGGTCGCCACGCTGTACTGGCCATCCTTTTCGCTCATCCTGACGCCATTCACATGGCTCGGCATCCCGTGGGCATGCAATCCGGTCCTGTCCGGCATCACCATCGTCGTGTTGCATCGTTTGGCCTTGCGCCTGTTCGATAACACCGACTCGGCCGGTGCGGCCGTGTTGTTGACGGCTGCATCTCCGGTGTTCCTTGCGGATGGCATCTCTTACTACTCGATGACCGCACACATGCTGGCGAACGCGGTTTTCGCTCTTCTGCTTCTGGAACCCACGCCGAAGCGTTTGTTGGTCGCGGGGCTTGTCGGGTCCGTTGCGCTGACGTTGCATAACCCGCTTCCCCACATCCTGTTCGCATTACCCTGGCTCGTGTGGCTCGCATTCCGTCCCGGCGGCATACGAAGTCTCGCAGTCCTCTCAGCCGGTTATCTTCCGTTGACGTTGCTCCTTGGTCTCGGATGGTTCTGGTTTCAATCGAGCCTCATGGAGGACGCGGTCAACGCGGGTCCGTATGGACCTTCGCAGATCGGGTCCGCATTCGCCTGGCCCACGGCGCAATTGCTCTTTGCACGTCTGGTGGGGCTCGCAAAGGTGTGGCTGTGGGCCGTTCCTGGAATGGTGCTTCTGGCCGCCTACGGGTTCTGGAAGTGGCGCCATGACCAGCGGGTCACGTTGCTGGGTGCCTCGGCGGTCGCAACGCTCGTTGGCTTCCTTGCGACGTGGGTCGAACAGGGCCACGGCTGGGGGTTTCGCTACTTCCACTCTGCGTGGTTCGCGCTGCCTTTACTCGCCGTTGCCGCTTTCACCCCGCATTCCGCTGCGAAGGGCAACCAGGAATCCGCGACCGCAATGCGTTCGTTCATGGTGGCATGTGCGTTGCTCACGCTCGTGATCAGTGTGCCGTTGCGGGCACTCCAGATCCGCGATTTCATGGATGATCACCTTGCGCAACTACCACATTATCCGGGTAGCGAGCCGCGTGTCGTGTTCGTGGATACGGAAGCGTCGCTGTACGGATTGGACCTGCTTCAGAACGATCCATTTCTCCGCAGCCGTGTGCTGCGCCTGCCGAGCTATGGTGCGGAGGTGAATGCTGCCGTAATGAAGGAATTGCAGCCGTCGTTCCGACGTGTGTACTCGGATCAGTACGGGGAAGTGTGGTCCGCGGCGGAACCCGCGCAGGGCGGGGCGGCGGATCATTGATCGGGCGCGGGCCCGGCATCACGCACGGGCAGGTTTCCCTCGCGTTCGGGAACTCACTCGATGCCCAGTTTCTTGATCCGGTAGCGCAGGGCGCGGAAGGTCATACCGAGCAGTTTCGCCGCTGCGGTCTTGTTGTAGCGGGTCTGCTCCAGTGCCTTGACGATTGCAGCGCGCTCGATGTCTTCGAGCTGATTACCGAGCCCGCCGCCGCTTGTTGTATCGAGTGCGACAGGGCGAGGCGCTTCGGGTAGCGGCCGCGCCACCGCACGCAACTTGATGTTCTCAGCGGTGATCACGCCCCCCGAGCACAACGTCAGCGCGCGCTCGAGCACGTTCTCCAGCTCGCGCACATTTCCCGGAAACGGATACGCGACCAGCGCCTGAAGGGCTTCGGGGCTGATGGTGGGCGGCTGGATGCGCATGCGCTGGCAGAGGCGCGCGAGGATCGCTTCCGCAAGCTCCGGAATGTCCTCGCTGCGCTCGCGGAGCGAGGGCACGCGCATCTCGATGACATTGATCCGATAAAACAGGTCTTCGCGGAACCGTCCTTCCGCGACCAGCTGCGCGAGATTCTTGTGGG
Organism: Steroidobacteraceae bacterium; assembly: GCA_019683695.1. GTDB lineage: Bacteria > Pseudomonadota > Gammaproteobacteria > Steroidobacterales > Steroidobacteraceae > JADGHX01. The sequence continues at coordinate 26,180 of JADGHX010000008.1, read as the reverse complement.
TCGCAGAGAGAATGCGGATGTCCACCGTCTCTTCCCGCGCCTCACCCACCGGCCGCACCGTCTTTTCCTGCACCACGCGCAGCAGCTTCACCTGCATGTGCAACGGCAGGTCCGCCACCTCGTCGAGGAACAGCGTGCCGCCTTCGGCGCTCTGTACGAGGCCCTTCTTGTCCGCCACGGCGCCCGTGAAGCTGCCGCGCTTGTGGCCGAACAGCTCGCTTTCCATCAGCTCCGTCGGAATCGCGCCGCAGTTCACGGCGACGAAAGGCCCTTCGCTCCGCGCACCGCTCTCGTGGATGAGCCGCGCCACGAGCTCCTTGCCCGTGCCGGATTCGCCATAAATGTGCACAGGGGCCTGGCTGCGCGAGACGCGCGCGATCATTTCGCGCAGCTGATGCATCACCTGGGAGCGACCGATGAGGCGGGGGCCCGAGGCCGCTGCGCCACCATCGCCCCGCGTGCCGAGCTTGATCGCACTGCCGACCAGCTTGCGCAGCACGCCGAGGTCCAGCGGTTTCGAGACGAAGTCGAACGCGCCGAGCTTCAGCGCCCGGACGGCGGATTCCACATTGCCGTGCGCGGTGATCACCGCCACGGGCACCTGCGGCCGGTTCTCCTGAATCCAGGCGACCAGGTCGAGGCCATCGCCGTCCGGCAGGCGCATGTCCGTGAGGCACAGATCGAACGGCTCGGTCCTCAGCAGCCGCTGCGCCGAGCCCAGGTCCGCCGCGGTGTGCGTCGCCAGGTTCATGCGGCTCAGGGTCAGACTCACCAGCTCGAGGAGATCCGGCTCGTCATCGACGATGAGGACGGAAGCTTTGCTCATTACAAACCGATCGGCTGCGAAAAGCGCGTCATCCTAACTCCCAGCGAGTCGGGTCAGCGAACACCAGGCGGAATATGCTGCCACCGCCCTGGCGGGGCTCGTACAGGAGCGTCGCGCCATTGTTCTGGGCGAGCTCGCGCGCCAGGAAGAGACCGAGACCCGTGCCGCCGCGCCCGCGGGTGAAGAAGGGTTCGAAGATACGTTCGAGATCGGCTTCGGACACCCCGGGGCCGCGATCCGCAATTTCAAGATAAGGCCGGGCCCCCGGGCTGAGACGGCCGACACGGATTTCGATCACCGCCTCCGGATTGTCCGAGCAGGCGTGGCGAATGGCGTTGTCGCACAGATTCCACACCACCTGATGAAGCTGCGTGGTGTCGGCCCGAACCTCGATGTCCCCGGGAGGCGCGACGATGATCAGCCGCTTCGGCGGCCACTGCGTCGTCTCGCAAAACTCCGCATGGAATTCCGTCACCCAGTCGTTGAGCGACAGCCGCTCGAGCCGCGTGGGCTCGCGGCGCGAGAGCTGCAGCACGTTGTCGATGATTCCACTCACCCGGGCGGCGTTGTTGCGGATGATCTCGGTGAGCCGGCGCTCATCCGCGGTCAGGTTCTCCGATTCGCCGAGCAGCTGGCCGGCGTGGCTCATCGCGCCGACGGGATTGCGGATCTCGTGGGCGATGCTGGCCGAGAGCCGGCCCAGGGCCGCGAGCTTCGACTGCTGAACCTTTTCTTCCAGCAGGCTCGTGTCCTCCAGGAACACGAGCACCGGGGCCGTGCTTGCCGCGCCGAGCGGCGCGAAATGCGGCCGGACCATGCGCGCGCCGTCCGCGGCGAGGAAGGTTTCGCGCGGGTCGGCCGGCGCGCCCGAGCCCTGCCGCCAGGTTTCGAGCAGGTACAGCAGCCGGGGCGACACTTCGCCGAGCAGCGCGCCGGGATAGGCGTTCCGATCGCCCAGAATTTCCGCGGCGGACTCATTGATGAGCCGGATGCGATCCGCCGTGTCCACGACGAGAATGCTCTCGCGCAGGTGCTGGACGATGTACTGCGAGAGCTGCGCCATGTTCGCGAGGTCGATCTCCTGGCGGCGGACGAGGGCCTCGCTTTCACGCAGCCGGCTGGCCACAGGCGACACGAGCAGCGCCACCGCGAACAGCACCACGCCGATGACGCCGGCGTTCGTGTAGTCCGCGACCGAGGCTTCACCGTCCAGGAACGCGAAGATCTGCTGCGTCAGCACCCCGAGCGCCGCAATGGCGGCGATGAGATACGCGTCCCGGCTGTCCCCGAGCACGGCCATGGCCCCAACGGGCAGCACGAGCAGAATGGCGAGGCCGCTCGCCACGCCGCCACACGCGTACAGCACGAGCGCGATGGCGAGCGCATCCACGGAGACGTTGAGCAGGGCAATGCGGCGGATGGTGGGCGCCGGCCAGGACAATCGCCGCGCCACCACCATCAGCACGCCTACAAAAAAGTACCCCACGCACACCGACAGCAGCAGCTGCGGCCGCGTGGCGAGCCCCGCCGGTTCCCCGCCCAGGAACTGCACGCCGAGCAGCACCAGCGGCACGAGCAGGCGATACAGGTTCACCAGCCCGATGACGCGCCAGGCGAGATCGCTGGGTGCGGTGACGGTTAGCGCGGCGCTGCCCGGCATGAGAAGAACAGTGCAGGAAAAGAGAACCTGTGCGCCCGGCACGGGCGATGCGCGACTCTAGCACTTCGCCCGCCCCGAAAAGGCGACCGCGGTCGCGGGTTGGATGGCGTGCGCCATGTCGCAAGTCTCGCACCTTGCCTGCCGCGCGTGCGCGAGGTCACTGCCGGCGGCTCAACGGGCCGTGTCCGCTTTCCACACCCGACTCTTTACTGGAGAATACGCGGCTCCCCGCTACAGACCGGCCAGCCTGATGAACCTGCACGAATACCAAGCCAAAGACGTTTTTCGAAGCTACGGAATACCAGTGCCTCCCGGCCGCGTTGCGGCCTCGGCCGAGGAGGCAGTCGCCGCCGCCGAGGCGCTCGGCGGATCGGTCTGGGTGGTCAAGGCGCAGGTGCATGCCGGCGGGCGCGGCAAGGCCGGCGGCGTCAAGGTCGTCCGCGACGTCGATGCCGTGCGCAGCGCGGCCCAGGGCATGCTGGGTCAGCGTCTGGTCACGAAGCAGACGGGTGCCGAGGGGCTGCCCATCGAGCGCGTGTACGTGGAGTCCGGCTCGCAGATCGAGCGTGAGATCTATCTCTCGCTCACGCTCAATCGCGAGCGCGGGCGCATCGCGGTCATCGCATCCGCCGCCGGCGGCATGGATATCGAGGAAGTGGCCGCCCACACGCCCGAGAAGATCCTCACCGTGAACGTGGACCCGGCGGCGGGCCTGCAGCCGTACCAGTGCCGCAAGCTCGCGTTCGGGCTCGGCCTCACGGGCAAGCAGATCGCCGAATTCCAGTCCATTCTCATGGGCCTGTACCGGCTCTATCTCGAAAAGGATGCAAGCCTCGTCGAGGTGAACCCGCTCATCGTCACGAGCGAGGGCAAGCTCGTCGCGCTCGATGCCAAGATCAACATCGACGCGAATGCGCTCTTCCGCCAGCCGGAGCTTGCCGCCCTGCGCGACCCCTCGCAGGAAGACCCGATGGAGCGCCGCGCGAGCGAGCACGATCTCAACTACGTGTCCCTCGATGGCGATATCGCCTGCATGGTCAATGGCGCAGGGCTCGCCATGGCCACCATGGATCTCATCAAGCTCCACGGCGGGCAACCCGCAAACTTCCTGGACGTGGGCGGAGGCGCCACGAGCGAGCGGGTCACCGTGGCGTTCGAGCTGATCCTGTCGAACCCGAAGGTGCGCGCCATTCTCGTGAACATCTTCGGCGGTATCGTCCGCTGCGACATCATCGCCGAAGGCATCATCACCGCCGTGCAGAAAGTGGGCGTGCAGGTGCCCGTGGTGGTGCGTCTGGAAGGGACGAACGCGCCGAAGGCGCGCGAAATGCTGGCCGGCAGCGGGCTCACCATCACCGCCGCCGCCGATCTCACCGATGCCGCGCGGACTGTCGTGGCAGCTGCTGCGAAAGGGCGCGCATGAGCATTCTGATCAATCGCAATACCCGGGTGATCTGCCAGGGCTTCACGGGCAAGCAGGGGACCTATCACTCCGAGCAGTGCCTCGCGTATGGCACCAAGCTCGTCGGCGGCGTCACGCCGGGCCGGGGCGGGGAGACGCATCTCGGCCAGCCGGTGTTCAACACGGTTCACGAAGCCGTGCGCGAGACGGGCGCCACCGCGAGCATGATCTACGTGCCCGCGGCCTACGCGGCGGATGCGATCCTGGAAGCAGCGGATGCGGGCATCGAGCTCGTGGTGTGCATCACCGAGGGCGTGCCCGTGAACGACATGGTGCGCGTCAAGGCGGCGCTCGCCGGCACGGGCACGCGGCTCATCGGGCCGAACTGCCCGGGCGTCATCACCGCGGACGAATGCAAGATCGGCATCATGCCCGGCTTCATCCACAAGAAGGGTGCCGTGGGCATCGTCTCGCGCTCCGGCACGCTCACGTACGAAGCCGTCTTCCAGACCACGAACGCCGGGCTCGGCCAGAGCACGTGCGTCGGCATCGGCGGAGACCCGGTGCGTGGCATGAATTTCGTGGACGTGCTCGAGCTCTTCGAGCGCGACCCGCAGACCGAGGGCATCATCCTCGTCGGCGAGATCGGTGGCAGCGATGAGGAAGCGGCGGCGCACTTCATCCAGCACTACGTCACCAAGCCCGTGGTGGCCTACATCGCGGGTGTGACCGCGCCGCCCGGCAAGCGCATGGGCCACGCCGGCGCCATCGTCGCAGGCGGGAAGGGCACGGCGGCGGAGAAGTACCGCGCGCTGGAGGCGGCCGGTGTCCGCACCGTGAAGTCGCCTGCGGAGCTCGGCTCCGCCATGGCGGAACTGCTCAAGGCTCGCCGTGCCAAGGCGAAGAGTGCCTTGGCGGCCGCGCGTCGTGCGGCGCAAGAGTTCATTGAACCTCGCGCGGCGGTGGCCGCGCGGCTGGGTGGAGCAGGCCCGCAGGCGTCGCGCTCAACCCAGGGCAAGAGCCGCAAGGGTGCGGCGAAGAGCACTGCCGGGCGGGCCAAGCGGGCGGCCAGTCGTCCGGCGGCAAAGCGCAACGCTGGCAAGAGCACAGCGGCCACGGCCAGGAGCGGGGCGAGTGCAAAGCAGTCTGCGCGCCGCGGTGGCTCGAGAGCCGGGCGCGGCGCGAAGCGCGCGCAATCACAGCGCACGGTTCGCCGTACATCGCGTGCGAAAACGCCTTCGGCCGTGGCACGGGGGACGCGCAAGCGCCATTGAGTCGTGACCAACCACCTCAGGTTTGCGCTCGCGCAACTCAATCTGCTGGTCGGGGACGTCCAGGGCAACACCGCACGCGTGATCAGCACGGCGCACCGCGCCCGGGCCGATCTCGCGTGCGACTTCGTGGTGTTCCCCGAGCTCACGTTGTCCGGCTATCCGCCGGAGGATCTGCTCTTTCATCGCGGGTTCCAGCGCCAGGTGGAGGAAGCGCTGGATTCGGTGCGGCGTGAGGCGGTCGACACCGGAGTGATCGTCGGCTACCCGGAATATTCCGGGTACGCCATCTACAACTCCGCGGCCGTGCTCGCCGGCGGCGCCATCGCGGCAAATCACCGCAAGAGCGAGCTGCCGAACTACAAGGTCTTCGACGAGAAGCGCTACTTCAAGGCGGGCGCGCAGCCCACGATCATCGAGCGCAACGGGTTCCACATCGGCCTGCTCGTCTGCGAGGACATCTGGGAGCCGGGGCCTGCGCAGATGGCCCGGGCGAATGGCGCCGAGCTGCTCGTTGTGCTGAACGCCTCGCCTTACGAAATCCACAAGCAGCGCGAGCGCGAGAGCATCGTCCGCGGCCGCATCGAGGAAGTGAAGCTGCCGGTCATCTACGTGAACTCGGTGGGCGGTCAGGACGAGCTGGTGTTCGACGGCAATTCGTTCGTGATGGATGCGAACGGCTCGCTCGTGATGCGGGCGCCCGCCTTCGAGGAAGGTATTTATCCAGTCGACTTCACGCGTGACGATGCGGGCCGGGCGATTCCCGTGCCGGCGCCCGTCGCGCCGGAGCTGGCGGATGAAGCCAGCATTTATCGCGCGCTGGTGCTCGGCGTGCGGGACTACGTGAACAAGCACGGGTTCCCGGGTGTGGTGATGGGGCTCTCCGGCGGCGTGGATTCCGCGCTCACGCTGGCCATTGCGGTGGACGCGCTCGGCGCGGAGCGCGTGCATGCCGTGATGATGCCCTCGCGCTACACCAGTTCCATGAGCCTTCAGGATGCGCAGGCTCAGGCCCGCTCGCTGGGCGTGAAGTACAGCGTCATCTCGATCGAGGGGATGTTCGAGGCGACCCTCGCCGCCCTGAAGGATGAGTTTGCCGGCACGAAGCCGGATGCCACGGAAGAGAACATCCAGTCCCGCTGCCGCATGCTGCTGCTCATGGGCATCTCGAACAAGACTGGGCGCATGCTGCTCACCACGGGAAACAAGAGCGAGATGGCGGTGGGCTACGCCACACTCTACGGCGACATGGCAGGCGGCTTCGCGCCGATCAAGGATTGCAGCAAGACGCTCGTCTATCGGCTGGCGAACTACCGAAACTCACTGGGCCCCGTGGTTCCGCAGCGGGTGATCGACAGGCCGCCCTCCGCGGAGCTGCGCCACGATCAGAAGGATTCGGATTCCCTGCCGCCCTACGAAGTGCTCGACCCGATTCTCGAAGCCTTCATCGAGTCCGATCTCTCGGTGGACGAGATCGTCGCGCGCGGCTTCGAGCGGGCCACCGTCGGGCGCGTGCTGGACATGGTGAAGCGCAACGAATACAAGCGCCGGCAGGCGCCCCCGGGTGTGCGCGTGAGCCGCCGCGCCTTCGGGCGCGACTGGCGCTACCCCATCACGAACGGTTACAGACGCTAGCTCAGCGCCAGATCTGCCACCAGCGCTTCTCGTTTTCCGCCCGCGCCTCGCGGACGCTGCCGTCGTAGTTGGCTTCGTAGACCTTGCGGCTCTGCGCGGCCAGGTCCTTGAGTCCCAGCCGCTCGTAGGATTCGATGAGAATCGCGAGCGCTTCCTGCACGGCCGGCGCGCCGTCGTATTGCTCGATGGCGCCGGTGGCGCGCTGGGCCGCAGCCACATACGCGCCGCGTTTCAGGTAGTACGACGCCACGTGCACTTCGTAGTCGGCGAGGCGGTTGCGCAGGAAGACCATGCGCTGCCGGGCATCATGCGCGTAGTCGCTCTTCGGGAATTTCTCCACAACGGTGCGGAACGCCTCGAAGGACTTGCGGGCCGTCGTCGGCGGCCGCTCCGTGAGGTCCACCCGGAAGAAGCGCTCGAGGATGTTCGGCGTGCGCTCGAAATCCACGAGCCCCTTGATGTACCACGCGTAATCCACGCGGGGGTGCGTGGGGTTCTCGCGGATGAACTGGTCGGCCGCGTCGATGGCGGACTCGCTCTCGCCCGCCCGGTAGTAGGCGTAGATGAGGTCCAGCCGCGCCTGGCGCGACTCGTTCGCGAAGGGGAAGCGCGCCGTGAGCGCCTCGTAGATCTTGATGGCGGTGTTGAAGTCGTAGGCCCTGAGGCTCCGCTGCGCCTGGGTGTACAGGGCTTCGGGCCCCTGGCGCTGCAGGGAGCGGTCGCGATTGGAGCGGCACCCGGAAATTGCGACCAGAACGATGCAGAGCGCGACGGCACCGCCGCGCGCAAACCCAGAGAGACTCATTACAAACCCAGGCCTTTCGACGAGCTCTGTCGCACTTGCATTTGTTGATTGGAAAAACCGCCTGGCGACGCCCTTTCCCGACAACGCCTTCGCTTCCGCCCTTGCCGCGCGTGGCTGTGTTGCCGGCTTGCCGGAGCCTGCCGTCCGCCGCTGCGCCCGATCCGGCCGATGCCGGGATTTGCGGAAGTGCTTCCTCTTCGGGAAGATGCCCCTTTCGCAACGGCGCCGAAGTATAGCGAATTGCCAGCACCGACTCCGACCCGGACCTCGCCAGTGGAGTTCCGCACGCACGATCTGCAGATCGAGGCCGCCCTCGCCGGGCTGCGCCTCGATCAGGCGCTCGCCCGGGCCTTGCCGCAGTACTCACGCGCGCGTCTGCAGAGCTGGATCGAAGCCGGTGCCGTGAAGGTGGACGGCCAGGTGCCGCGCCCGCGGGACAAGGTGCATGGCGGCGAGCAGGTGCGCATCGAGGCGCGGCTCGAGCCCGAAATCCGCGTCGCCGCCGAGGATCTCCCCCTCGACATCATCTATCGCGATCGCGGCATCTTCGTGCTCAACAAGCCCGCGGGCCTGGTGGTGCATCCAGGCGCGGGAAATGCCAGTCACACCGTGCAGAACGCACTGCTTGCCCTCGACCCGAAGCTCGCGCTCGTGCCGCGCGCGGGCCTCGTGCACCGTCTGGACAAGGACACGAGCGGCCTCATGGTGGTGGCGCGCACGCCCGAAGCGCATGCGACGCTCGCCACTGCGATCGCGGCCCGCGAAGTCGAGCGCACGTATCTCGCCGTGTGCGTCGGGGTGATGACGGGCGGCGGTACCGTGGATGAGCCGATCGGGCGCCACCGCACCCAGCGCACGAAAATGGCGGTGCGCAGCGATGGGCGCGAAGCGGTCACCCACTATCGCGTGCTCAAACGGTTCCGCGGGCACACCTACGTGAGAGTGGAGCTGGAAACGGGCCGCACGCATCAGATTCGTGTGCATCTTGCACACATCGGCTATCCCCTCGTGGGCGACCCCGTTTACGGCGGACGCCGGCGCATCCCGAGCGGTGCGACACCGGAGCTGATCACGACGCTCGATTCGTTTCACCGGCAAGCGCTGCATGCCACGCGGCTCGCTCTCGAGCATCCGCTCACCGGCAAGCGTCTCGAGTGGGAGGTGCCTCCGCCGGCGGACATGGTCGCTCTCCTTCAGGCGCTCGAGCGCGATCTCGCCGCGTAAGGGTCTATCGAGATGCAGCCGCAGCCCGCCAGGACGATTCCCGTCATCGAACCGGACTGGCCGCGGGCGCTGCGTGTGCGCGCGGCGATGACCTTGCGCGAAGGTGGCGTGAGCAAGCCTCCGTTCGACACGCTCAATCTCGGTACACACGTCGGCGATGACGCCGCTGCCGTCTCGGAAAATCGCCGTCGCGTGCGCGAATCGCTTGGGCTTCCCCGAGAGCCGGCATGGCTGGAGCAGGTGCACGGCACGCAGGTGGCGGACCTCGATGCAACGGACGTCTCGAAGCCGATTCGCGCCGATGCCGCCGTGACTCGCGATGTGGGGCGTGTGTGCGTCATTCAGGTGGCGGATTGTCTGCCCGTGCTGCTTGCGGCGCGTGACTCGTCGGTGGTGGGTGCCGCGCACGCCGGGTGGCGCGGTCTCGCGGGCGGCGTCATCGAGGCGACCGTACGTGCCATGAATGTGCCTGCCTCGCAGCTGCTCGCCTGGCTCGGCCCGGCCATCGGGCCGGAGCACTTCGAAGTCGGGGATGAGGTGCGCGCGGCGTTTGTCCGGCCGGACCCGCGCGCGGCCAGCGCCTTCACGCGCAACGAGCGGCAACGGTGGCAATGTGATCTGTACGCGCTCGCTCAAATGCGCCTCTCCGCGCTGGGGGTGCAGTACGTGTCCGGCGGCGGGTGGAGCACGTACGCCGATGCGAGCCGGTTCTTCTCCTACCGTCGCGACGGGCAGTGCGGGCGCATGGCCGCGCTCATCTGGATCGAGTCCTGAGTCGCCCTTTTGATGCAGGTGCCTCACGCCCGCGAGGGGTATCCGGTGGCACTTGACGCGCGTGCTAGCATTTTCAAACCAAGCCACAAAAAGCTCATCGCTTGACCACGCTTGCACTGATTCTTCTCTTCACCGTTCTGGGTGGTCTTCTGAGCGTCGCTTTCGCAGGGGTCTTCCTGCTCGTGCCGGAGGGCCGGCGTGCGCGCGTGCTGCCGCATCTCGTGAGTTTCGCCACCGGGACGCTGCTCGGCGCGGCGTTGCTCGCGCTGGTGCCGGATGCGCTGGAAAGCGCGGGCCCGGGGGCCGCGCACACCATCGGTCTGGCGCTGGTCGGGGGCATCGTCGGCTTCTTCGTGCTGGAGAAGCTCGTTCTGTGGCGCCATAGCCATTCCGAGGAATACGCGGATCACGGCGCGCACCACGCGCACCATGAACACCGCGAGCAGGCTTCCGCGGTGCTCGTCATCGTGGGGGACAGCATTCACAACGCGCTCGATGGCGTGATCATCGGCGCCGCCTTCCTCGCGGACACGAGCCTCGGCATCGTCACGGCGGTGGCCGTGATGACGCACGAGATCCCGCAGGAGATCGGGGACTTCGCCGTGCTGCTGAACTCGGGCATGTCACGCGTGCGCGCGTTGCTGCTCAACTTGTTCAGCAGTCTCACGTCGGTCATCGGCGGACTGGTTGCGTACTTCACGCTGGGCCCGGCGCTCAGGATGCTTCCGTATGCCATCGCAGTGGCGGCCGCGTGCTTCATCTACGTGGCTGTCGCGGACCTCATCCCCGGTCTGCACCGGCGGGTCAGTCCGCGTGAAAGCGTTGCGCAGGTGATCCTCATCACGCTCGGCATCACCGTGATCGCGCTGGTCGAGCCGCACGCGCACTGAGCAGATTCGGCCCCGGCACATCCGGCAGCCGAAGTGCCGCCGGCTGAAGACGTGCCGCGACGAGAAGGCTCGACCGCCGCGAAGGCAGGGTCGCTTCGCCACGATGGCGCGCGTGCGAAAATCCGTGGAAGGTTTGCCGAAAGCTCCGACTCGGCCCGCGCAAGCTACGCCGTTTCGAGCGGATCCGTAACGCTTCGCCGGCGCGCCTTGGCGATGGGGCGCGCGTCGGTCGGCCACGATGTTCGTTCGCCACTCCAACCCGGGTGCCGTAAGGGGAACCGCAGTCGACCGGCGGAACGGAGGGCGCTGTCCGGTAGCAACGAGGCGCGCGCCCGACCCGAGCGGCACACCCGATCTCAAACGGAGCAATCGGCCCGAACAGCGACCGGACGGGCACGCAATTGGCTCCGCAGGTGCCTTCTCCCCCGGTTCGGGGCGCTTCCGCAGGCTTGAAGCCCCACGTTGCGCCCCCACAACGGGCAGCAACTCCCACCCGGTCAGGGTCTCGATCATGCGAATGGATAAATTGACCACCCGATTCCAGCAGGCGCTGGCGGATGCGCAGTCGCTGGCCGTCGGCCGCGACCATCAGTTCATCGAGCCGGCCCACGTGATGCTCGCCCTGCTGGATCAGGAAGGCGGCAGCATCCGTCCCCTGCTCATCAAGGCCGGCGCGGATACCACCCGGCTGCGCTCCGAGCTGCTCGCCTCGCTGGACCGGCTGCCCCGCGTCGAGGGCGCTCCCGGCGAAGTGCACATTTCCAACGACCTGGCCCGCCTGTTGAACGTGATGGACAAGCTCGCCCAGAAGCGCGGGGACCAGTTCATCTCGAGCGAGCTGTTCGTGCTCGCCGCGCTGGACGACAAGGGTCCGCTCGCCCGCGTGCTCCGCGATGCCGGTGCCGTCCGGGGCGCCATCGAGAAGGCGGTGGAGGACCTGCGCGGCGGCCAGAAAGTGGAAGACCCGAACGCCGAGGAAAGCCGGCAGGCGCTGGAGAAGTACACGATCGATCTCACCGAGCGCGCCGAATCCGGCAAGCTCGACCCCGTCATCGGCCGTGACGACGAGATCCGCCGCACGGTGCAAGTGCTGGCCCGGCGCACGAAGAACAACCCGGTGCTCATCGGCGAGCCGGGCGTGGGCAAGACCGCCATCGTCGAGGGGCTCGCCCAGCGCATCGTCAACGGCGAGGTGCCCGAGGGCCTGAAGAACAAGCGCATTCTCGCGCTCGACCTGGGCGCGCTCATCGCGGGCGCCAAGTTCCGCGGCGAGTTCGAGGAGCGCCTCAAGGCCGTGCTGAACGACCTCAAGAAACAGGAAGGGCAGATCATCCTGTTCATCGACGAGCTGCACAACCTGGTGGGCGCCGGCAAGGCCGAAGGCGCCATGGACGCGGGCAACATGCTGAAGCCGGCCCTGGCCCGCGGCGAGCTGCACTGCGTGGGCGCCACCACGCTCGATGAGTACCGCAAGTACATCGAGAAGGATGCCGCGCTCGAACGGCGCTTCCAGCAGGTGTTCGTGGATGAGCCGTCGGTGGAAGACACCATCGCCATCCTGCGTGGCCTCAAGGAGCGCTACGAGAACCATCACCGCGTGGAGATCACGGACCCGGCGCTCGTCGCCGCAGCCACGCTCTCCCATCGCTACATCACGGATCGCCAGCTGCCCGACAAGGCCATCGACCTGGTCGACGAGGCGGCCGCGCGCATCCGCATGGAAATGGACTCCAAGCCCGAGGCGCTCGATCGCCTCGAGCGGCGCCTCATCCAGCTGAAGATCGAGCAGGAAGCGCTGAAGAAGGAGCAGGACGAAGCCTCGAAGCGCCGGCTCGCCGCGCTCGAAGAGACGCTGCGCGGTCTCGAAAAGGAGTACTCGGATCTCGAAGAGGTCTGGAAGGCCGAGAAGGCGCAGCTGCAGGGCACCGCGCACGTGCGCGCGGAGCTCGAGCGCAAGCGCATCGAGCTCGAAGCCGCACGCCGCGCGAACGATCTCTCGCGCATGGCGGAACTGCAGTACGGCGTCATCCCCGAGCTGGAAAAGCGCCTCGCGCAGGCGCAGGCCGCCGAGCAGCAGGAAACACACCTCGTGCGCAACAAGGTCACCGAGGAGGAAATCGCCGAGGTCGTCTCGAAGTGGACGGGCATCCCCGTCTCCAAGATGCTCCAGGGCGAGAAGGAAAAGCTCCTGCACATGGAGGAGGCTCTGCGCCGCCGCGTCGTGGGGCAGGACGAAGCCGTCCGCATCGTGTCGGACGCGATCCGCCGCTCGCGCGCCGGGCTGGCCGATCCGCGCCGGCCGAACGGGTCGTTCCTGTTCCTCGGGCCCACGGGCGTGGGCAAGACGGAGCTCTCGAAGGCGCTCGCCGAATTTCTCTTCGATACCGAAGAGGCCATGGTGCGCATCGACATGTCCGAGTTCATGGAGAAGCACTCCGTGGCGCGGCTCATCGGTGCGCCGCCCGGATACGTCGGTTACGAGGAGGGCGGGTATCTCACGGAGGCGGTGCGGCGCCGGCCGTACGCCGTCATCCTGCTGGATGAGGTCGAGAAGGCGCATCAGGACGTCTTCAACGTGCTCCTGCAGGTGCTCGATGACGGGCGTCTCACGGACGGGCAGGGCCGCACGGTCGACTTCCGCAACACCGTGATCATCATGACCTCGAACCTCGGTTCGCAGGCCATCCAGGAATACGCCTCGCGCGGCGACTACTCCGGCATGAAGAGCGAGGTGATGAAGATCGTCCAGGCGAGCTTCCGGCCGGAGTTCATCAACCGCATCGACGACATCGTGGTGTTCCGGCCGCTCGGCACGGAGCAGATCCGCGCGATCGTGGACATCCAGCTCGGCTATCTGCGCAAGCGCCTGCTGGAGAGGAACATGGAGCTCACGCTCGACGATGAGGCGCGCGACCTGCTCGGCGAGGCCGGGTTCGACCCTGTGTACGGGGCCCGGCCGCTGCGGCGGGCCATCCAGCAGCAGATCGAGAATCCGCTCGCACAGCGGATCCTGCGGGGCGAGTTCGGGCCCGGGGATCGGGTGAAGGTCGTCGTTCGCGACGGACGCCTGGATTTCGCGAAGGGCTGATCGGGAGGGTTTGCGGGCCGGCTATAATCGCCGGCCCTTTCACTGGGAGGCGGCCGCCGCCGGGTTCTCGAGGCAAGCGGCCTTCCGAAACGCTGATCCACGACAACATCACGCAACCATGCCGTTCTACGAATACGAGTGCGCAAGCTGCAAGTTCTATACGGAAGTTCTGCAGAAGATCACCGATGAGCCGCTGCGGAAATGCCCCTCGTGCGGCAAGCACCAACTGAAGAAGCTGGTCTCCGCGCCGGTGTTCCGCCTGAAGGGCTCCGGGTGGTACGAGACGGACTTCAAGTCGGACAAGGAAACCAAGCGCAATCTGGCCGTGGACAAGGAGCCGGAGAGCGCCTCCACGGAAAAATCCGGGGACGGCAAGAGCACCGAAAGCAAGTCCTCCGAGAGCAAGCCGGCCGCCGCCACGCCGTCGCGCTCCGCGCGCCGGGTTGCCGCGCGCCGCGCGTCGCCTGCGGTGGCCTCGAAAGCGAAGCGGCCCGCGAAGGCCAAAGCGAAGGCGTCCGCGCGCCGGAAGCGCAGATGAACGCACCCAAGCGGGGGTGGAGTCTGCGACGGTATATCGTCGCAGGCGTGCTGGTATGGCTGCCGGTGCTGGCGACCGTGTGGGTCATCACGTTCATCGTGCAGCTCACCGATCGCACGCTGCTCCTGCTCCCGGAACAGTATCGTCCCGAGGCACTCGTAGGGTTTCGGCTGCCCGGGCTCGGCATTGTGTTCGCGTTCCTGGTCCTGTTCATCACGGGGCTGTTGGTCACGAACCTCGTCGGGCGCCGCCTCGTGCAGTACTGGGACGGGCTCATGCGCCGCATTCCGCTCGTGCGCTCCATTCACGGGGGCGTGAAGAGCTTCGCCGAGAGCGTCTTCAATCAGAACAATTCCTTCCGCACCGTCGTGATGTTCCAGTACCCGCGCGAGGGCATCTGGAGCATCGGTTTCGTGACGGCGGACGACATGTACGAGGTCACGGAAAAGACCGGCGTGCAGCACGTGTGCGTCTACGTGCCCACCACGCCGAATCCCACATCCGGGTTCATCATCATGCTGCCCAAGGCGGAAGTGGTGGAGCTCGAAATGAGCGTGGATGCGGCCATGAGGCTGATCATCACGTGTGGCGTGGTGGTGCCGCCTCCGCCCGTGCACGCGCAAGCCAAGGTCGCGAAGCCGGCCGCCTGACGCAGTCGGAACAGCAAGATGGCCGGCCGCCGCCCAGCTTGCGCCGCTGCAGCTTGTGCATTCAGCCCGCGAAAACAGGAAGGGCGTAGGCGACGTTCCGGCGCACCGGCGGCCGTGCAGGGCCGCCGCTGGCGGGGCTCGCCTTGCGGTGATGCGGACGCTCTGCCTGCCCTGACGCGGGCTGTCACCTTGCGGTGACGGGGGGTGGCTCCGTAACATGCCGCGCTCCCTTTCGGCCCCTCAAACCCCATCACCGATTGCACCCATGCGCACTCATTACTGCGGACACGTCAACGAGAAACTGACCGGCCAATCGGTCACGGTCGCCGGCTGGGTGCATCGGCGCCGCGATCACGGCGGCGTCATCTTCGTGGATCTGCGCGATCGCGAGGGGCTGCTGCAGGTCGTGTTCGATCCGGACGCGGCGGAAATCTTCAAGGAAGCCGAGCGCCTGCGCAGCGAGTTCGTCATTCGTGTCACGGGCACCGTGCGTGAGCGCCCCGCCGGCACCGCCAACCCGAACCTCGCCTCCGGCCGCGTGGAAGTGCTGGCCCGGGCGCTGGAAGTGCTGAACCGCTCCGAGCCGCTGCCTTTCCAGCTCGATGAGCAGGTGAGCGAGGAAGTGCGCCTCAAGTACCGCTACCTGGATTTGCGTCGTGAGGTGATGACGCGGCGGCTGCGCCTGCGCCACGCGGTCACGCGCGCGATGCGCGGTTACCTCGACGCCAATGGCTTCGTGGACCTCGAGACGCCCATGCTCACGAAGGCCACGCCGGAAGGCGCGCGGGACTATCTCGTGCCGAGCCGCACGCATCCCGGCAAGTTCTTCGCGCTGCCCCAGTCGCCGCAGATCTTCAAGCAGCTGCTGATGATGTCGGGCTTCGATCGCTACTATCAGATCGTGCGCTGTTTCCGCGACGAGGACCTGCGCGCCGACCGCCAGCCCGAGTTCACCCAGCTCGATATCGAGACGTCCTTCCTCACGCAGGAGGACATCATGCAGCTCATGGAAGGGCTGATCCGCCACATCTTCAAGGAAGTGCTCGATGTCTCGCTGCCGAATCCGTTCCCGCGCATGCCGTTCGCGGAAGCGATGCGCCGCTACGGCTCGGACAAGCCGGACCTGCGCATCCCCCTCGAGCTCGTCGATGTGGCGGATCTGGTGAAGGACTGCGAGTTCAAGGTCTTCGCCGGCCCCGCGAAGGATCCGAAGGGCCGCGTCGCCGCGCTGCGCGTGCCGGCCGGCGCGGCCATGCCGCGTTCGCAGATCGACGAATACACTGCGTACGTTGCGCGTTATGGCGCGAAGGGTCTTGCCTACATCAAGGTGAACGAAGTCGCGAAGGGGCGTGAGGGGCTGCAGTCGCCCATCATCAAGTTCCTGAGTGACGATGCCGTGAAAGGCATTCTCGAGCGCACGGGCGCCGCAGACGGCGACCTCATCTTCTTCGGCGCGGACAGCGCGAAGGTCGTGAACGATGCGCTCGGCGCGCTGCGCCTGAAGGTGGGCCAGGATCAGAACATGGTTGAGAGCGGCTGGCGTCCGCTCTGGGTCACGGAATTTCCGATGTTCGAGTGGGACGCGGACGAGAAGCGCTGGGTGGCCATGCATCACCCGTTCACGTCCCCGAAGACCGACGACCCGGCCGCCTTGCGCAGCGACCCGGAAGGTGCGCTCGCCAGGGCGTACGACATGGTGCTGAACGGCTCGGAGATCGGTGGCGGCTCGGTGCGTATCCACCGGCCGGAGATGCAGTCCACCGTGTTCGAGCTGCTCGGCATCGGCGCGGAGGAGGCCCGTCTCAAGTTCGGCTTCCTGCTCGATGCGCTGAAGTTCGGCGCGCCCCCGCACGGTGGCATCGCGTTCGGGCTCGATCGCCTCACCATGCTCATGGCGGGCGCGGACAGCATCCGCGAAGTCATTGCCTTTCCGAAGACGCAGACGGCGGCGGACCCGCTCACCGATGCGCCCACACCGGTGAGCGAGGCACAGCTGCGCGAGCTGCACATTCGCGTGCGGCAGCAAACGCCGCCGACCTGAGCCTCGTGCGAGCCGCCCGGCCGGAATCGCACGCGGCCGGGCGGCTGTATCGCAATCAGGGCAGCGGCACCTGGATCGTGCGCGGCGGATCGATGCGGCCGAACACGCCGGCGGTCTCGCCCGCTGCACCCGCCGTGTAAAACAAGGTGTTCGACGGCTGCTGGCGTTGCGCGTTACCGAACGCGATGGCCCAGAGACCGTCGATGACAATCGGCTGTCCGGCCTGATCGCGCAGCGTGTCTACGAACGCGCCCGTATTCGGATCGAACGCGTTGATCGTGCCGTCGCCGAAATTCCCGATCAGCACCATTCCGCCGAATATCCCGAAGTTGCCCGGCGCGAGGGCCACGCCCCAGGGCGCATTGAGCGTGCCGCCCGCAGGGATCAGCGCACGAAGCAACGTGCCCTGTGTGTCGAACACATTCACGATGCCCAGGCCCGCGCCTGGCAGCTCTTCTGCGGTGCCCGGCTCGCGCTGCGCGTACGTGACGTAGATTTCGGTCTGACCACTGCTCGTCAGCACCGCCTGAATGCCGAACGGCGCGTAATCCGGTGGTAGCGACGGGTCGGTGAACGCGCCTTCGGGCGTCACTTTCTGAAACGTGCCGTCGAAGACATCGACCTTGTTGTTGGCGAAGTCGGCGGCGTAGAGAAAGTTCGCCGTGCCGTTGGAGGCCAGTGTGAGTCCGGTGTACACGGCGCCTCCCTCGCCATCGTCATACGTGACGATCGCGTTCGCGGCGTCCACATCGGGAGACCAGCCGAGCAGCGTTCCATTCATGCCGGCGAAGATGAAGCGCGCGGGCGCCGTCGCCACGCCATTGGTCACCACGAAGTCCTGCCCGCCGCTGAAGACGAGGCCCGTCGCATTCGCCGGACCGTTGGTGCCGCCGGGCAGATTGGCGAGATCCGGGAGCTTGCGGCCGATGCCGTTGTACACGGTGGCTGTCTGGCTGCCGTTGTTCGCGATCCACCACGGCCCATCGGGTGCGAGCGCCATGCCCCATGGATTGACGAGGTTGCTGTCCGTGGTAGGCGCCGGAACCACGCCGTTCGAGACGAGCACGGTGTTGAGATACGTGTTCACTTCCGGCTCGGGCGCCGGTGGCGGCGAGGGCTCCGGTGGCGGTGGAGGTGCAGGAATCGGTGGGCCTGGCACAGGTGGCACGTCCTGAGCGGTGGCCCGGCCGCTGTAGCAGAGCAAAGTCAGAGCAAGCAGGGCGATGGCAGCGAGAAGCGTGTGGCGTGGCTGCAAAGCACGCTCGTGCGAGTTCATGTTCATTCTCCTGAAGGCCGTACAGGCCCGTGCCGACCGCGTCGGCTGCCTACGCGGTGTCGGTCGAAACGAGTTGCAAGCAAGCAAGACCAGGACTCAAGCGGAGTCGACTCTCACGGCAGCAAGTGCCGTGCGCACGCGTGATATATGTCTTGTGGGTTGCCGCGCTGCCGAACGGTGATCCCGCCGTTCGGCAGCGTTTCGCGAGAACTACTGCGCAGGTGGATCGATGCGGCCGAATATCCCTGCGGTTTCATCCGCGATGCCGGCTGCGAAGAAGAGCGTATTGGTCGGCAGGTTGGATGCGCCGTTGCCGAACGCCATGCCCCACAACCCTTCATTCACGATGGGCTGGCCGCTCGCGTCCCGGAGAGTGTCCACGAATGCGCCCGTATTCGGGTCATACGCGTTGATGGTGCCGTCTCCGAAGTTGCCGATCAGCAGCAGGTTGCTGAGCGCCCCGAAGTTCGCCGGCGCCAGTGCCACGCCCCACGGCGCATTGAGGTTGCCGCCCGCAGGCACGAGCCGCTGGAGCAACGTGCCTTGGGTATCGAACACGTTCACGATCCCGAGACCGGGGCCGGGCACGTCCTCATCGCTGTCCGTCGCGTGCTGCGCATACGTCACGAAGATGACGGTCTGGCCGTTGCGAGGCAGTGCCTGAATGCCGAACGGCGCATAACCTGCCGGCAGCTCCGGGTCGACGAAGCCACCCGGCGCGGTCACCTTCTGGAACGCACCGTCGAACATATCCACCTTGCCGTTGTGAAAGTCCGTGGCGTAGAGGAAGTTCGCCCCGTTGTTCGCCGCTATGGCCAGGCCCTTGTAGACGGCGCCGCCCGCGCCATCGTCGTACACGACGATGGCATTGGCCTGGTCCACGTTCGGCGACCAGGCGAGCACCGTTCCGCCTTCACCGTCGAAGATGAAAAGCGCAGGCGCTGCGGCCACACCGTTGTTGATTGCGAAGTCCTGCGTTCCGTTGAACACGAGCCCCGTGGCGCCCGCAGGCCCGTTCGTGCCGCCTGGCAGATTCACGACGAGCTGCTGTGGCACGCCGTCGCCGTCATAGAGCGTGGAGGTCGAGGTCGCGTTGTTGGCGACCCACAAGGGCGTGCTCGGCCCGAGCGCGATCCCCCAGGGGTTCACGAGATTCACATCCATGGTCACCGCGGGGACTGCGCCGTTCGATACGAGAATCGTGGCGGTATAGGTGTTCGTCACCTGCGTGGGCGGGGGCGTTGGTGCGGGCGGCGGTGCCGGTGGAGCCGGCTCGTAGTTCTGTGCGCGCAGGTAGCCGCTGTACGAGAGCAGCACGGCAATGAGCGCAACGGCTCCGATGGAGCGTCCGACGAAAAGATGCGAGACGAGATTGCGAGCAGTCATGTTCACGCCTCCGCGCACGGATGACAGGGAACGAGGGAACGCGCAAGCAAGAAAGAAGACGCACAGGTCCGCTCGTGAGTGCCGCCACACGTTCACGTTGGTTTCGAAAAAGATGAAAATTTGGGTGCGCAGGTTTTCACGCCGGCGCAAGCGGGTTCACCGGTGCGATTCAGGCATGCATGAGCGAATGCGCGCCCGAAGGCGCAGGCCGGGTCAGGAGCTTCGCTGCAAGACCCGAAATCGATACATTCGAAAGGCGTGATCGGCAGCGGCGCGAGAGCGGGGTAGACGGCCGGGCCCCGGCAGGGTTCAGCGCTCGAGCCGCCAGTTGATGCCCGCTCGCTGACTCAACGTGCCCTGCACGGCTTCGAGCGCCAGACGATCGCTGATCCGGTAACGCACCGTCACCACTTGTCCCGGCTCGAACAGGCCGACGCCGTAGCTCAGGTACAGGCGGGGCGAGAGATACTGGCCCACGGTGAAGGCGGAGCCGCCCACCGCCGCATTGTCCTCGATGCCGATCTGGTCGATGCCGAGCCGTCGACCGAGCCCCTTGGCGAGCAGATTGCCGGCCGCGCCGCCGAGCGATCGCGCGGCGGATTGCATGAGGTCGCCTTCACGCTGGCCCACCTCGCTCAAGGGCTTGCCTGTCACCAGATACGAGAGCGCTTGTGTTTGCGCCATCGGCGGATCCGAAGAGACCTCGAGCAGGGGCTTCTGCGCGCTGCCGGTGACCATGAGTTTCGCCGTGACCGTGTCCACCTTGCGCGTGGCGACGAGGTTGAGCTGGGGATCCGTGATTTCCTGGCCAGCGAAGAGGATACGGCCCTGCTCGATGGTGAGGTCCTGCCCGTAAGCCTTGTACGTGCCGCTCACACGCAGCTCGCCGTTTGCCGTGGTGGGCTCGTCCGGCAATTCCACCACCTGCAGCTTGCCTTGTACCTGCGCATCCAGGCCGAAGCCCGCAAGCTTCACGCTATCGCCCAGCACTACGTTGACCCGCACTTCGAGAGGCACGCGCCGCGAGCGAGCAGCGACGTCTTCCTTGTCATCGATCACCACAACATCCGGTGATGCGCTCTGCGCATGTGCGCCCGAGCGTGGAAGCTTCGAAAGATCCACATCAGCCCGCGGGATCGTGACCGTGCCGCCGAGGGTCATCTTCTCGCTCGTGCGCACGAAGTTCATGTCCGGAGCGACGATCACGCGGGCACCGGGAATGTTCGCCGCGAGGAACTCCTTTCCCTGGACGCTCACGTCGAGCACGCCGGCGTCGTTCGTGCGTCCATCCAGCGTGATTTCGCCGTCGCCGGAGCGAATGCGGCCTTCGAGCATGATCTCGCGGCCGGGCGTCAGCGAGCCGTGCAATTCACCATCCTGCAAGCGAATGCCGACCTGAGGCACTTCCGCGGTCAGCTGACGAAGCGTCACGTTTCCGGTGATCTCCGGATTCGTCAGCGTGCCGGAGGCGGTCACCGTTGCTTCGGCGTTTCCGCCAACATCGGCCAGCTGTGGCACGAACAGCTCGACGGGCGAGAGATCCGGCATGGCGAGTTTCGCGCCACCGTTCATGGCGGGTGCAGGTCCGCCGAGCCCCGACAGGGCGAGCTGGCCTTCCACGCGTCCTGAATCGTTGATCGTGCTGTGGAGCGAGCCCTGTGCGGTGTCGCCTGCGAGCTCGGCGGTGAGCTGGAAGTCCGCGTACGTGAGGAGAACATCTCCCGCGTCCTCCTGCGCGGGCTCTGTCATCTGCGACACACGCCCGGAAGGGGATGAGACGCGTGCCTTCCCGAACAACGCGCCCTCGGGTGTGCGCCGGATGGTGCCGTCACCTTCGATCACGGCTTCGATGTGCACGGGCAGGTTGGGTGCGGCGAGTGCGACGATCAGACCGAGCGGCAGATGCTCGAGGCGATAACTCGCGTTGAGCTCGCCCGCCTCGTCCTGCGTGGCGGCAGCGCACGCGCTGATCTGGTCGCCTTCCAGACACGTCTGGGAAACGCTGAACGACGCGGGCGACCACGCGATGCGCACGGGCTCACGCAACGCGAGCGGCGACAGTCCCACCACCGCAACGGACAGCTGATCAACCGAGCCCGACCATGACTCGCCTTCTCGTGCGCCCTGCACGCGTATCTCGGTGGAAACCGGCTGACCCTTGGCGGCGAGATGTACCGTGTGCGCCGCCTGATCGCCGGAGGCATCTAGCTGCGTGCGGGAGAATGCGAACCCCGCCGCGAGAATTCCGTTGGCCGTAACGGACAGCGTGCCGGTCGGAGCACGCGGGTTCCTCACGTCCGCAACGACGCGAAGGGTTTTCGCCGAATACTCGCCGTACGCGAGCGCGCGCCCCTGCGCGTTCCCTTCGATCCGCAGATCCGGCCAGACACCGGAAACGTGGAACTGCCCCCGCACCCTGCCCGCGGAATCCGGAACCCAGTCATCGAGCGACGCGATGTCGAGATTCGCGTCGAGGTCCATCGCCGCGCCGCTGCGGCCGTTCACGGTGAGCTGGCTCTTGCCGGAGCGCAGGCGCAGGTCACCAGCGACGATTCGCTCGGGATTGACGCTCAGCGTTCCCTGGCCTTCGAGTGTGCGCCCGCGGAGCGTGCCCTCCAGCTCGTGCAAGTTGAGGGACGCGTTCGGACCGGCTTCGGTGAGCGTGCCGTTCGTTTCGAGATTGAAGCCCAGACGGCCCGGCCAGCGGGCCACGAACTGCCCGGGATCGAACTGCGACGCGCGAGCCGCGAACTGCCAGCCGATCGCCGGCTTCAATTGCACGACGCCCTTCGCTGTGAGGTTGCCTCCCGTGTCCTTCACCGAGAGCTGACTGATTTCGATACGCTCCGGCGTGCCGGCGACGGCGAGCGCGATGTCGGACAGGCGGCCGGGCGGGCCCAATGAGAGCTGGCCGTCCGCGCGAAAGCGCTCCGGTGTGCCCGTTACCCTCACACCACCATGCGTGGCGAGTGGCTGCCCGACCCACTCCTGCGGGAGCTGCACACCCTTCCAGCTCGCGTGCAGATCCGCAAAGAACGGTGCGGGCGCGGTTTCGCCCGCCAACGCTTCATCGTCGCCAGCGGTGTCCGCCCGCGGCGCTGCGGGCACCGCATCGGCGTCGGCAGGCAGCGGGAGTGGCGGCACTCGACGGTCAAGGGCCTGGGGGCTCTGCGAGGCGGCCCGGGCTGCCTCACCGAAGCGCAGCTCGCCTGTAGCGCTCAGCGTGCCGTGCCCCGTTGGATCCACCAGTGTGAGCGGCTCCAGGTGGAGGACTTGCTCCTCATAGTGCGCGCGCAGAAGCTCGATGCCGAGATTCTGGCCATTGATCGACACCTGCCCGTGCACTTCCGCAAGCGTGCGATGACCCTTGCCCGTCAGCGAGGCCGCGAGTTGTTCGATGGCACGGCCTTTCAGTAACTGCTCGCGTGCATCGAACGAGGGAACGTCCAGCGTGAATTCCCACGGCAGCTCATCCGTTTCTTCGAGCTTGGCATCGAGCCGTGCGCCGAAGGGTGCAGACATCCTGAGCTGCAGGCTCAGCTGCTGCTGCTCGCTCACCGCGCTGAGCTCGCCCGCGTAGCTGCGTTCACCCACACGCCACCGGAATGCGCCCTCCGCGCGGCCGACGTAGTTGCCCCTGTCACTGACGTTGCCCCGGACCTGCACGCTTCCGTCCGGCGAGCTGAGATCGAGCTTGCGGATGACGAGAGCTTCACGCGTCCAGCTTCCGGCGACTTGGGCGCTACGCGCAGCGAGCAATTCCTTGCCGTCTCGCGAGAGGCGTCCATCCTTCATCGCGAATTCGTCTAGCACGATGTCGATGGGTGGTGCGAGCGAGCGCTCGCGCTGCGGCTCTTGTTCCTTTTCTTCTCTCTCACGCTGCGATAGACGTACGTCCACGCCCGTCGCGTCGAACGCCTTCACGTGCACGCGCCGTCGCCGCAGTTCCAGAAGGGCGATGTCCACCGTTGCGCTCGCGACGCGCACATCGACGCCACGCGTATCGTCGTGATACCGCAGGCTCTGCACTGTGAGCGGGCCTGCAATCGTGCCTCGGACCGCGCCCACCTCGAGCTTGCCGGCGAGCACGCGAACCGCCATTGACGCGGCCCAGCGCGCGCCGGATGACGTGTTGAGGATCCATGCGACCCCACACGCGAGCAGCACCAGCAATACGATGCTGACGACGCCGAGCCAGAGCCCCCATCGGGGCCTGCGCGGCTCGGGCGCGTTCTCTGCCGTTTCCGCAGCGGGACTCATAGATCGGGTCCGATCGACAGGTGCACGCGGATGGCATCGCCGAGTTTGCTTGAAACGGGCTTTGCAACATCCACACGCACGACACCCACCGGCGAGAGCCATCGCAGCCCGACACCCGCGCCGATGTTCAGATCGAACTCGCCCGTGCGAAACGCATCGCCTCCATCCACGAACACGGCCGCGCCCCAGCGCTCGAGAAAGTAGCGCTCCAGCTCCACGCTTCCCGTCACGAGGTACGTGCCGCCAATGACCTCGCCCGCGGCATTCGTGGTGCCGAGCTGCTGATAATCGAAGCCGCGGATCGAGCGATCGCCGCCCGCGAAGAAGCGCAGCTCCGGCGGCAATTCGTCGAAGTCATCCACTGCCATGGCGCCCAGCGAGAGCCGCGAGATGAACCGTTGGCGACGCCCCAGGGGCAGGATGCGCTTTCCATCGAGCGTGATCTGCGAAAAGCTCGTGTCGCTCAGCACGCCTTCGGGCGCGAAGCGCAAGCCGAGCGCGGCGGACCAGCCGCGCCGCGGGAAGAAGAAGTCGTTCGCGGCTTTCTTGGCGAGCGTGCCTTCGGCGAAGAACAGAGACGAGGAGTGCTGCTCGCTCGCGATCTCGAAGTCGCCATCGAGGTACTGGAGGCCGAGCGTGCGCGTGAAGCCGTGCCACTCGCGCGCTTCGTTTGCGGTGATGCGCGCGTTCTGGGAATGGCTCGTGTCCGTGTCCTCGTCCCGATAGCCGGCGCCAAAGTTGAAGCTTCTGTTGTTCGGGCCGGGGAGAGGGATGCGGTAGGCCGTGGACGCGCTCGACAGTCGCTGGGCGTAGTCGATGTCCGCCTGGAACTTGTGGCCTTTGGTGTTCGTCCAGCGTCGCTGTGTGCCGACATGCACGCCGGGGCCCGTGTCCGTGCTCGCATAGACGCCGGCCGTGTAGATGGTGCGCTTCGCCGGCGTCAGCGTCACATCGATCGGCACTTCGAGATTCTCGATCTGCTTCAGATTCGGCTGCACGGACACGGTGGCGAAATAGTCCGCGTTCACGAGCCGCTGCTGCAACGTGAGCACCTCGTCGGGCGAGTAGAACTCCTTCGGCTCCCACGGAATGAAGCGCTCGAGGAACTCCGGTGGGAACTGCGACTCCGAGAAGCGCACTTCCCCGAATCGATGACGCTCGCCGCTGTCGAAGCGCAGGTCGATGTTCGCCGTGTTCGCTTGCCGGGACACTTCGACGCGGTGGGTCACGGCACGTGCGCGCAGATAGCCCGTGTTGGCCAGCGCGTTCGCAATGGCATTCTTGCTTTCTTCGTACTGACCGTGATTCAGCCGGTCCCCCGGCTGGGGCCGGAAGCGCCGCACTGCGGCCCGCACGCTGCGCATCGTGCCGCCCTCGCCATCGACACGCACGTCGCTGTTCTTCACGATCACCGGGTCGCCCGGCGTGACCTTGAAAATGGCATGCAGACCGTCCTTCGTGGTCTCCAGCGTGCTGGACACCTGCGGGTTGTAGTACCCGTAGGGTTCCAGCGCGACGCGAATCTCCTGTTCGCTGCGCGTGAAGAGGCGGCGCACCTGTGTCGGCGTGACATCGCGCAATGCGTAGCTCTGCAGCGTGAGATTGGCTCGGGCGGCGTCGGCCATCTCGCCTTCGAGCCCTTCGACCGTGATGATGAGTTTCTCCGCATGCGCGACGGCCGAGGCGAACATCACGAGCACCGGAACGACCATGCGCAGGAAGCGCGCGTGCCGGCACGCGGATGGCGTTCGCGAAGTCACGGCCTTTCAGTCGTCAGCAGGCAGGCGGTTCCGTTACCGGGGTAGTGCACAATCGCAACCCCGACCCCGGCGATTCTGCTACAGAGGCGCGGGCGAATACAGGCGGGATTCTGAATCCGATGGGCGACAACTCGACTCACATCATCTATGTGCACGGCTTGTGGCTGAACGGCACGGAATCGCTCGTGCTCAGCAAGCGCATTCAGCGAGAGCTGGGCGTGCCGGTGCACCGCTTTCATTACTCCAGCGTGTCGTCAAACATGGCAGACATCACCTCTCAACTGCACGCCTATGTGCGACGGCTCGCGCCCGGCACGCTGCACCTCATCGGGCATAGCCTCGGCGGTCTCGTGATCTACCGGTTTCTCGAACGCTTTCCGCAGCAAGCGCCGGGTCGCGTCGTGTTTCTCGGTACGCCCGCGGTGACCAGCCGCGCCGCGGTGGCGGCCGCGCGCATGCGATGGATCGCTACGTTCGAGGGGCGATGCGTTGCGGAGGAGCTGCTGACCGAGCGATCGCGGCAGTGGGTGTGGGCGGATCGGCCGCTCGGCGTGGTAGCCGGGACGCGGCGCGTGGGGCTGGGGCAGTTTTTTGCGCGGTTCACGGAGGAGTGTGATGGGACGGTTGCGGTGAGTGAGACGCGCATGCCGGGGGCGGCGGATTTTGTAACGCTGCCGGTGAGTCACATGGGGAT
>JADGHX010000084.1 GCA_019683695.1 Steroidobacteraceae bacterium | reverse complement strand
CCCCTCCAGTACACTGCGCGCCCTCGCCGAATCGCCGTCGAGCTGCCCGTCCGGGCCCGCCGGCCACCACCTCGGGGTGTAGCTCAGCCTGGTAGAGCACTACGTTCGGGACGTAGGAGTCGCAGGTTCAAATCCTGTCACCCCGACCATGAAATCAAAGACTTACGTCGGCATAGAGCCGACAGCCGATCTCCGAACCCGCGCCCAAGTCCAAGGCAAGTCCACGCGCTCGGATCTCGCGCGCTTTCGCGACGAGTTGCTCTTGCGCTTTGCTCATCCCTCTTACTCTCATCCGTCGATCCCATTCACGCGGTTGACGTCCCCGATCCCCACGTCCAGGCGCAGTCGGACCTCGTCGCCGCGCTGACCTGTCACCAGCGCGGATTCAGGTTCATGGTCCGGCTCGGCGCGCAGGACGTGCTCTGCCTTGAGACGAACATTGGCGTCGAGAAGCGCTTCGTCGTGGTGGACGTGCGCGACGTCCTGAAGGCGCGGCCGTGAGCGCGCTTCGCGCCGTCGTTCCGAAGCGCATCCTCCGCCGCTGGGATGCGCTGGCCGCTCAGCAGCTCTTCGAGATTGCGCCGCGCATCGCGGAGGAGTTGGAAGCCGAGCGCCGGCTGCGCCGCGACGCTGAGGATGTGGCCGATATGTGGCAGGCCGTCGTCCAGATCCGCGAGAACGGCGGCGAGGTCGGGCTCACGATCGACGGGCAGATCGTCGAGGTGCCGCACACGAGCACGAAACGCGAAAGCGCAACCGATGCACGAGACGCAGAGACCGGGATGGCGCCGGCCGCCGACCGCTCGCCGGGCACGTCGCCATGACGCGATCCACGGACCACTATCCGCACGGTCACGCTTGGCGAGGATCACTTCGCCGTCGAAGCCGAGGGCGTGCGGGTTGAGATACTGCAGCTCGGCTATACGCCGGACGGTGACGCCATCTACGCTGGCCGCGCAGACCTACCGCGGCTCGATCGGGCGCTTGGCCGTCTCCGTTGATGTGCCGATTCGCTCGCACTTCACCGTTCGCTATGGGATCGAGCACCGCAGCTACATTGAGACAAACCGCGATCGTGGCGAGGAGCGCGGCCTCGTTGGCTTCAGCTGGCGGCCGTTCCACGGGAATCACTGACTGGCTCCGGCGCTGGCACCACAGTCTTGAATCACAACACGAAGAAGGAGACCCCCGATGACGAAGTCGATAGCGGTCGCAGTCATGCGTGCCGCGGAGAAGGTCCGAAGCGCCGAGCGTCGCGTTGTCGACTGTCAGCGCGCGCTCGCGAAGGCCGAAAAAGCACGCGATCGCGCCGGCGCCGACTATTTGCAGCTCGTACGCGATTCCCTCCCCGAGCGAAAGGAGGTGAACGAGGTCACTGCATAAATGGCGGAAACCTCGGGGCGCCGTCGTCAACTCTCCGGGCGCGGCGCCCCTTCTCACACAAATCATCTACTAGCCACACATGGCTAGAACTTCCCGTTAACGTCTTCTCCGACCTACTGACCCCGATTCACGAAGGAGACGCACTATGCATGCCAACACACCGAATGTTCAGATTCCGGCCGAGGCGCTCGAAGAGATCGTTTGTGCGCTGCGGGCGGCTCATCACGCGACGTCCACTGCGATCGCGGCTCTGCGCTACCAGGACGTTGAGATTGACGCTTCCGTGGCTGCAACGCTCGAGGAAGCAGTAGAGAACTACCTGAATCGCGAGTGGCAGAAGCTCGCAAGCTTGCTGCCGAAGGATAGCGAGCTGCACGTCGAGCCGGGGGTCGTCGCAAACATCGACGAGCACCTGCGCTCATTCGTCGAGCGAGTAGCCATTCCCGCAAGCGTCGCTGCGCAGTCGTAGAGCGAGAGAGAGAGCCGAGAGAGAGCATAGAGCCCGGCGCGACCACCGGGCTCTGTCATCTACAGCTCACTATGTGAGCGATGAGGCGAGGACGCACCGGATCACGTCGTAGGCAAAGTCGCGCGCCGCGCCAATGCGGCTCGCTCTTGGACCGGCGACGTTCAACGTTCGTATCTCGTGCGCGGCAATGAACGCGAGCAGTTCCGTGGCCGCGCTTTCCACGCCAACGGTCATTGCATCGATGCACGCGAATGGTTTGCGCTCGTGAATGCAGAAGTCCCGCGTGGCGAGCGTTCCGCCTTCGAGCGGACCGAAGTGCAGGATGGCCGTGCCGTCGCTGTCCTGCACATTTCGCCGCGTGCGCTGCCGATAGCCCGCGCCGGGCAGAGCGATCACCGGGTATCGTTCGGGAATCAGGCCGTCCTCAGCCTTCCGATCGGCCGGACACCAGCCTCCGCAGGGGAATCCCGCGTCGAGCGCAGCATCGAGCGCCCCGCGATCGACGCCGGTTTGACCACCTGAGATGATCTTTCTAAGCATGTTCGACTGCGGATAAGAGTCGTCTACTTTGAGGCGGATGAGGTTGCACTCGCAATCTGCAGCGCGCGCTCATAATTGGCACATGCGCACCGAGTCCCTCCCCACGCTACTCCTCGGCCCGTGCCCCTGCGACGGCTGCGCATCGCGCCGGCGGTGCGCCGAGCAACTCCTCGCGTGCAGCGCGTTCGCGCTCTTTGCGCGGGGAGCCCTCGAAGGGCGCTGGCGTGCGGCATCAACTCTGGACGCCGGGCACCTCCGGTATCTCTCGATCTACACGGACAAGCGGCAGCGCGCGGCCTAACCGACGTGGGTCGGGCGATGCTCGGGAGCCTTGAGCAGTCACCGGCGCCGATCGTCGGCCGGGCATGAACCGGTTGAATCGGCTCCGAGCCCGGCGTCAGTGAAGATTCCGGTGTCGGGCGTGGCGCACCGCCGGCGCTGCAGATTTTCCGTCGCCACTGCTGGCGCTGCCACGACACAGAGTCACTCTGCGGTGCGACAAGCGCGACCGTCCGTTGACGCGACCGTCCGTTGATGGATAGGCTCGTCACCCGAGCAGGCACCAACAAAGCGGCGATCCAATGAGACGACCCCTTCTGCTCCTCCTCGGGACCATTACCTCGGTCGCTGCGTGGGCTGACGAGGCCTACTTCCTGCGCGAAGTGCGAACTGGCGGCCTCACGAAGCATTGCGTCTATCAGTACGTCGAGCCGTACATTCTGACGATACCCGCGCATCAGCTCTGTCCGCAAAGCATCGACACGGATGCGCTCACGGAGCCGGAGCGCCGATCCGAACGGCGCCACGGCGGAGGTTACACCGGGGCAGAGTTCTCACTGGGGTTCGTGGAAGGGTTCAACCGAAGCACCAAGGAACGGAAACAGGAGGCGATCGAAGAAGAGGAGCGCGCACGGCGCCGAGCCCGCGAGGACGCGGACGCCCGCTGGCAGCAAGAGCTGCGCGAGCGGCAGCGGAAGGAGTGGGCGGAGGAAGATGCGCTCCGTGCGCAGCAGGCAACATCATCGCCGTGGGTGGTCGAAGATCTCGACGAACCGACGGTCGAGGGACCGTTGTCTGCCGTGGTTGCTATCTCGAGCGCGGAGCGGCTGCTGCAAGATGGTCAACTCACGGAGGCCCGGACCGTCGCTTATCGCGGCCTTCGTGATCCTGACATCACCCCCGCCCAGCGTCGCGATCTGCACGATCTTGTCGACGAAAGCCTACGCGATCAGTGAGCGACCCTGATCGTCCGTACACCCTCGCTTGCGCACCGCGTAAGCGGTCAGTGGTGCAGGACGCGCATTCGGGGGTCGGCGTCTCGTGTCAGCGCATCACGCGGCGCATGAGCTCATCGGGCGGCACACCGGCGGCCTTCGCGATCTCGATGAAGTCGAGGACATTGACCTGCCGCTCGCCGGCCTCGATCCGCCATACGAAGTTATTCGAGCGCTTCAGGCGCTTGGCGAAGTCGCGCTGACTGAGCCCTGTCGCATTGCGAGCTTCTACGATCGCGGCAATGAGCGCGCGGTGCCGCGCGCTGCGTATATGTCGACCCAACCGAGGCGCCTCCCTTTTGGAAGCGCCTCAAATATCGCAGCGCTCGCTCACTTTCAGTAGCAGGGCTAGGATGCCAGGGCGCTGCCTCGGTTTGGCAGCAAAGCGGCGCCCAGCCGTGCAGCGAACACAGCCGGGCACCTTGGCCACCCGACGAATGGAGGCTCGTCACGATGGCTGTCTCGCAGCTTATCAAGCCCACGGGGCCGCTTTGCGGCATCCTGCCTCGACACACGCCCGAACGCCGGAGCGCCCGAGGCTGGCTCTCGCGTGTCGCGCAAGATGCCCTGGGACACTGCCGCCTCGACCGCGAGTCCGGTCGCATGCCTGCTGCGCGCCGCTGGCTAGAGCTCGCGGGTCACATGCGCCGAGCTGCAAGGGAAAGGCCGTGAGGCCGAAGCTGCACCTGCTGGTGAACGATGAAGTCCTTGCGCGAGCGTCCGCAGAGTCCCGCTTCCTGACGCGACTCGCCCAAGGCGCCGCGGAGCTGAACCCGGTACTCGATCGGCTTGCCCATCGCCACACGCCCGAGATTTTGTTTGCCGTGCTCATGACCGAGGTAGAAGACGCCGTGTCCGAGCTGTGCGCGCGGGATCGACTCAACGCGATCAATGCGGAATGCATACTCAAGCGATTGAGCGCGGCGATCGAGAAGGTGCGCGGCATTCTGGGTAGTGGCTGAGAGTACGGCCGATACAGTCCTTTGGCCTGGGCCGCAGTCGGATGAAATCCGATGAGACTGCACTGGCCAGTGGGTATCGGGCGCTCATGGGGTTCAATCTGCACCAGTTGATGCGGCAGATGCAGTCGGCCAAGGTATAGACGCCACACAACCGCATCGATCCGCGCTCGAAGTCGAGCCCCGTCTCTCAAACCACAGGTCCGAAATCTCCGTACCAATGCATTTTCGCCCGTCGAATTTCGCGACAGCGACTAGTTAGTAGGGTCTTCCGCGTACTCACCGGCGACCCCGCACGCGTTCCGCCACCGCCTTCCGCGAAAACTGATCCGCGTAGGCGTCGAAGAGCTCGTTGCGCTCGATCTGCAGCTCCTCGAGTTGTTCGCGCTTCTCGTCGGCACTCAGCGCCGGGTCCGTGCGAACCTGGTTCATTTTCGCGGCATTCTTCCGCGCTTGTTCGGCCACGTGCTCCGCGGACTTCGCGATCGCGAGCAGCACGGCGTTCTTCTCGTCGCTCTCGAATGCCGCCTGCTCGGCGGTGCGCCACTCGCGCTTGAGCTTTCTGACCGTCGCGACGGCCTCGCGCGTCTGCTCGAGCACCTTGTAGAACTCTGTCTCGTAGCTCGTGTCGCGATACGGTGGCTGCCGCAGGAAGCGACGGATGACGTAATCGTCGCCCAGGCGCCCCGCGGGCTTCTCGCCCGTATCGATCGCCGGATTGATGAGCGCATCGGATGCGGTAATGGCGTACTGGCCGAGCGTGCCGAAGTACCCACGCAAGAGGTAGTCGAGCTTCGCCGGCGAGACGTCGAACGCGCGGCCGAGGCGCACCGCAGTGTCGCTCGTGTACGGCGTGAACTGCTCCTCGGGCGTCACGTCCTTCAGATGCTCGGGCACAATGGGTCGCCCGCTCCAGGCGCGGTTGCGGGCGACGTCGACGAGCGGCTTGACCGCCTGTGGTGTCGGATTCAGTGCGAAGGCGTCGGCGGCGATCGAGGCGAGCGCGTCCGCGTACTTCGGGCCGTCCTTCTCCTTCACATACTCCAGTGTCCGTTCAGGAATCGAGGCGAAGAGCGCGCCTGTCTCGAACGGCTTCGGGATCAGCCAGGCGGATTCCGAAAGCCATGGCGGCGGCAGGATCACCCAGTGCGTCGTCTTCACCCACTCCGGCAGCGCTTTGTAGCGCTCGTCGTCGTGGTTGAGCCACCACAAAGCGAGCGAAGGGATCGTCAGGCCGACGACGGCGCGGAGCGCCATCTGCCTGGCGAGCAGCGGATTGAAGGCGGCGCGGCCGTCCTTCTCGAACGCTTGGCGCTGCAGACGATAGAGGCCCTCAAGGCGCGCGTTCATGAACGGGACGGCGGTCGTGATCCAGCGCAGGAAGTCCGAGGCGCCGCGCATGCCGAAGTCCGTCGATATCTCGCGCCCCTCGAGCGCTGCTTCGCGACGACTCGCGCCGCGCGCACGCATCCTCTTGTACTCGGCCAAGCGTGTCCCGTATTCGAATGCACTCGCGAGCTCGTCGTAGGCGTCGAGAATCTTGCGCGGGCTGTCGAGCACGCGTCGGTAGTCGATCCGCTTGCCGACATAGAATCGCTCGAGCTTCGTGCGCAGCGCGCGACCTTCGGCGTGGAGTTGCGAGGCGAAGCCGCCGCCGTTGGCCAAGAATTCCCAGTAGACCTCATCCGACTTGAGGCGCGTGATCATCCCGCGCACCGAGTCAACGAGCGGCCACTGCTTGCCCTTGCTCAGCACGAATGCGTTGAAGGTGTCGCGGATCAGATTCGGGATCTGGAAGTCGAGCGCCATCGTCACGCCGCGTCGCAGAGTACCCGAGAATCCGCCAAGTATCTTGAGGCCGAGCGCTACGGGCTTCACCGTGCCGAACTCGCGCAGGGACTCCATGAGGAGCGGGTCGGCAATCTGGAAGTAGCGCGGGCGGCCATCGATGAGGACGGAGTCCATATCGGGAACGTTCGGCGCAAAACCATTTGTCCAGTAGAGGAGCATCGTCTCGAGGAAAGCCGGGTCCTTCTCGGCGATCTTCTGCACACGCGCGAGCATCGCCGGCGGCAGGAACTTGCTGAGCTGCTCGAGCACCCAGTGCGGATCGATGCGGGTCGCGCGCGCGTCCGTGCCGATACGCACAGCGTAGCGAGCGCCGTTCGGCGAGCGTTCGATGAGCCCAAAGAGTTTCCGCTTGGTGTGGTTGCGAAGCGCCGCGTACGTCAGCGCCTGCACGCTGCCGGTGATGTTGTCGAAGATGTCGCGCACGTTTTGCGTGCCGCCGTGCAGGCGCCGGAACGCGCCTTGGCTCGGTCCCTTCTTGCCCTCGAGCGCCTCGACGATGCGGTGGAAGGGCACGTACGAACGATTCATTTCCTGCATGAGCGCGCGCTGCTCGGCGGAGACGAGACCCGAGGACTGGTAGAAATCCATCATGCGACCGAGGAACGCCTGGTACTCGTCGAACGCCTTCTCAATCGCCTTGCCCTTGGGATGCTTGCGGGCGATGTCGAGGCCTGCGCGTATCTCTTCGGGTGCAAAGAGTCGCTCGCGTCCCTGTTCGGCGAGCTCGGCCGCGCGGCGCGCCGCGAAGTACGTCATCGTCTGATCGAGCGCATCGGCGACCGGCGCAAAGATGTCGTTCAGGCCCTTGCCGGTGAAGACAATGTCGCCGTCCTTGTCCCAGTTGATCGTGCCGTGGAAGAAGATGGCCTTGACAACGCCACGTGCGCCGGAGACGAGCCGCGCCGCCTTGTACGGCGACACCGTCGCATCCTCAAGGTGTCCGGCGAGGTCGCGCTCGACGACTTTGAAACCTTGCAGTGCGTCTACTGTCTCGAGGATCGCCTTGTCGGCAAAGCGCTCCGTGAGCGCGTGCATCGCCTCGCCGAAAGTTTGCGGTGGCGGGCCGATCTTCGAACGGAAACGATTGAGCGCACCCTGGTAGTACCACTGATGCATGCGCTCCTGAACACGCAGGAGCTTGTCGAGGATGCCCAGTCGCTGAGCCTCTGCGATGAACGCCTGATAGAACGCCGGCGCCTTGGCGCTGGCTTCGGCCGCCTGCGTGAGAAATAGCCGCCCGAACTCGGCGAATCCCTCATTTCGCTTGGTGGCATCGTACGAGACGCCGCGGATCTCCGCATCGAACCGCTTGTCGCGATAGAGCTTGCTGAGACTCGGGTACTCGCGATCGAGGAAGTGGAACACCTCGTGCGCGAGCACTTCGAGATCGTTGTGCGCGCGGATGCGCAGCTCGCCCGTCTTCGGTCGGAAGTAGCCGAGCGCCTTGCGCACGCGGAAGGGCTTGCCCTGAAAGAGCGGGACGTTGAAAGCCTCTTTGAACTCTCTGAGGATCGTGTCACGACGGACGGGTTCGTCGGGAATCGGCACGTTGCGCTCGTGTGCGGTGTGCGGCGCGACGGTGATCGTCGACGCGTGCGGCAAGCTCGCGCGTGTCTGCAGGAGAGTCACGTACTGCGCGCCGGCCATCTGCTGCGTCGCCTGCTGTGACGCGAGCGTCTCTGTCCGCAGTTCGCGTCGCGCCCACTCGGCGGCGCGCTTGGTGTGGTCGGCTTCCGCGAGCCAACGCTTGAACTCGGGCAGGCTCATCCGCGTGAGCGTCCCGTGCTCGAGCAGCTTCTCGCCGACACCGCCCGCATAGGACTTCGCGTAAGCCTCGCGTGCCTGCGCCTCACTTTCGAAAGCCAGAAGCACTTTGTGCTCGTCCAGCTCGCCGAGCTTGTTCATGCGCGGCTGGTCGAGCACATAGACGGGAAGGTCCGCGCGCTCCGGCGCCGGGCCGATGAAGACGTCGATGTGCTCCTTGTCCTTGCCGCGCGTCCCCTTGAGGTACCCGTAGTGAGCGGCGAGGGTGGCCCGCCACTTGCGCGCGTAGCGATCGACGCCGCGCCGCTCCGAGCCCTTGGGGTTCTCGATCGTGATGTCGAGGCCATGCAGCGAGACATGACCCTTGCGGTAGTTCGACGCGGCGATCTGCGCCTGGCTCGGGTTCGTATCGACCTGCGCGGCGGCAACGTCGACCGCCGAGCGTGCGCGCGCGGCGAAGCTATTGCCCGATGCGCTGTGCAGGGTCTGGTAGGGCTTCGCCGCGACATCGCGCCCGGATCCGCCCCAGCGCGTCATTAGCACAACGTCGGCCTGATCCTTCGTGATCGCATCGTGAACAGCATCGCTCTCTTCGCGCGTGGCCTTCCAGGCGGTCACCCCGCCATCGCCAACGCGGTAGATGCCATCCTTGCGCACTCTGAAGGTGCCCAGCGTGGGGACCCGTACGACTGGATAGAGAATGCCGCGGTCGGTCGCTACACCGGACTCGGTCTTCGCGACGATCTGTCGATAAAGCTCGTCGCCGCTCTCTGCGAGGCGCGGCTTTGCTGTTGCGCTCGGTCTTGCCGAATCTGCTTCCGTTTCATCCGCAGGCATTCTCGCTTCAGCGGGCGACGTGATCCTTTCAGCGGCTGGTGTCACCGCTTCCGGTGCAACCGTTCCCGACTCAGACGCAGCGTTGCCAACCGCTACCGGCGCGGACTCTTCGTCGAATTGATCGAAGATGTTGGCGGCGGTGTCGGCCGCGTCTGTCGAGCGCTCAGCACTCGAGGCGAACCCGGGCACGCTCTTCGTCGATCGCGCGGAGACTCCACCGGCCGTGACAGTGACATCGCCGGGTGCGAGTGCGGGCTCGCCTCGCGGTGGCTCGACAATCGGCATTTCGCCCAGCGCGGGCTCTTCGCGCGTCGATTCTGCCGCGGGCGTCTCGGCGGCGCGTTCTGGCGCGGCCTCACGTGCTGCCGTGACGGCACCGAGCGGTGCGCCCATCGCTGCACCGACGGTGCCCGCCCATGCGATGCGCTTGAGTGCGTCGGGGAGTGGGGTGTGCTCGTCGAGGAGCCCCGACTCGATGCCGATTTGTAGCGCTTCGGTTGTGCTCTCCGACAGTCCCTCGATAACGGCAGCCGTAGCGGCGTGGCGTAGCGCAGTCTCGCTCAGTTTGGCGGCGAGTGACTTCCGCAGCTCAGCCTGCGCGGCGCGTCCGACGGGCGATTTCGCGACGAACTCGAAGACGGGCAACTCCGGGGCGACTTCGGCAAGCGTCATCAGCGTGCTATACGTCGCTGCGTCTCGGTGATCGAGGCCTCGCTCGCGACCCTGTGCATACACTTCCGGTTTCACGATGGCCGCCATCGTGCCGAGTCCTGCGACGGGTCCGCCGGCGACCGACGCCGCAGCACCGGCGAGCAGATCCGGCGAGCTCGTCGCGACGTCGAACGCGAGTTTCTTGACCGACCAATCCTCGAGCTCCGGCGCGTAATCGCGCGCGACTTCGGCTGCAAGGTGGGCGCGAGCGCGTCCGCGAGCCGCGCGCTCCGCGCCCGCCGCGATGCGCGCGACCTGCTCGTGCTGAAAGGACACGAGATCATCGGGCGTGCGGTTCACGTAGGCCGGCCAATCGCGCGCGAAGACATCGGGACGCACGCCCACGCGCTCGGCAGCCTGAATGACCGCGGGCATGCGATCGATGTTCTCGCCGCTCGCCGCGGCATCGCGTACCGCCTGCGGCAGGATGATCGACTGCCAAAGTTTCTTCTGCGCGTCCTGGCGCTGTGCGTTGCCAACGTACTCCTGCAGGCCGGCGAGCTTCTGCTCGATGCGCGCGCCGATCGTTGTCTTCGCACTTCGCGCCGTTTCGCCCCACGAGGATTCGCGGAACCGCGCCGGCACGAGTACGCGGCCGACGCCGCCGCGTCCCTGACGCATTTCGTAGTGCTCGGGCTCGATTGGGCCCTGCGCACTGACGATGACTTCGGGGAGCGGTTCGCGGTAGCGCTTGCCGATGGGTCCGTGGCCATGCGCGATCGAACCGTCGGGCATCTTCACGCCCGGGCGATTGTGGAGATCGATGTTGCCGGGCTCGCGGAGCCCCGCGGGCTCGTCAGCAGCGTCCTCGTCGAACTGGTCGAACGGATTCCCCGCGCGCTGCGCCGGCGTGTCGAATCGGTCGAAAGGATTGGGCGCCGCCATCGATCAGAGTCCCGGCGGCACGTAGCCGTATTTTTGCCGGAACTGCTCGCGGAGCTCCGGGTGCGCACGCAGATACTCGATCGCGGCAGGAGGTGCCCGCCGGGCGGGTGCGCCCCGTGCGTTCGTTTCACCGAGAATCTCGGCGTCGACGATGTCATCAGACTCCGCCGCCGCGCGCTGCGCGGCGGCATCCTGCTCGAGATACGAAAGTTGAACGCGGAGATTTCCGAGCGCCGTGGCGCGCGCGGCCGCAACCGCGTTGTCCTCGATCATTCGCAGCGCTTTGGGGTCGGGTTTGTTCAAGTCAAACATGTCCCCCACCCAGCTCGTCTCTGAATTTTCGGCCTCCGCCAGGGCGCGCTCGCGCGCATCCTTGCGTACCTGGGACTCGTCGAAGCTGTAGACCGCAGTGGCGACCGCACGCGCGATTTCCTGCGGCGCAATCTGCCCGGGCATCTGCGCGTTCAGCCGCCGCGCCTCTTGGAACGCGAGTTGTGTGAACGGCAGCGAGCGCTCGCGGAACTTGGGATCGGTCTGATCGGCGAAGAGCGCGTCGAAGGATTTCTGCAGGTCGCGGTTGTAGGTCTCCGGATTGAACGGCGTGGGCTTGCGGCCGGCGCTGCCTACGCTCGGCTTCGGTCTTCCGTACTGCGGTCCCGTGTAGGTCGGCTGGCGCGTCGCGGGGTCGACGAGCGCTTGGTCTGCACGCACGGCCACGGGGCGGGCGTC
The DNA here is from genome assembly GCA_019683695.1 of Steroidobacteraceae bacterium. Lineage (GTDB taxonomy): Bacteria > Pseudomonadota > Gammaproteobacteria > Steroidobacterales > Steroidobacteraceae > JADGHX01. Next base: position 7,788 of record JADGHX010000084.1, on the reverse strand, counting down.
TTTCGGGTTCTCTGCAACGACTCTGCCCGTGCGCTCGTCGAAGAGCATCCCGCCCTCGGGAACGTTCGTGTACCGCTTCCGGGGTTCGCGGCCCAGCGCGCGCTCTGCTCGCGCAATGAGTTCGTCCAGGTCGCCGTGGATACTCTCGGGCTGTCCATCCCCATCGGTGTCAGAGTGCGTGAACCATACGCGCCGCCCCTCCACCCGAACCGAGCGTGGATCAATCTTCGACGTTCCCCGGGCGTTGTAGCGCCTCACTGCCGAATCGATGTCACCCGAGTCGAGGTCGTAGAGGAAATCGAGTGCGCCCTCTCGTTCGGCTTTCGTGCGCATCGCAGTGAGTTCCTGTCGGCGCCGTTCGAGGTCGAACGATCGCGCGGCGTCCTCTTGACGCCACTGCTCGCGCTGCCGCGCGCGCTGCTCGTCCTCCCACGCCATGCGCCGGCGGCGATCCTCCTGGGCCTGCTGTTGTGCCTGCTGCTCATGGCGCCGGCGATTGAAGCCCTCGACGAGACCCAGTGAAAACTCGGCACCTGTGTAGGCCATTGTCAAAAACTCCTCAGCTTGGACCCGCACCATCGGAACGGACGCGCCGTTCGCGTTCGCGTCTTCGGGGACACGTGACACCCACCTCGCACAACACGTGCGCTCAAGTCACATCGCCTTGCACGCCCCGGTTTCACTGCGGCGGCGCTCACCCGGAGCAGTGCGTGCCAAAAGCTCACGACGCTTTCTCCACCGCCGGCAATAGGTCACGACGCAGCGCCGCGATCTCTGCGTCGATCGATTGAAGCCTCGCGCGCGCGCCTGTGTCGTTCGGGTCGACGAGCAACTCGCGCAACGGCCGCATCTGCTTCACTTCGAGCGCCTCGATCTGCGCGCGGGCCTGAGCGCGTTTTACTTCGCTCGCGATGACCTCGACCCGCTTCACCCAGCGTCGCGTCTCGCTGTTCCATTCGTGATCCGCGCTTGGCTGCGGCGGCTGCCAATCGACGACCTGCTTCGTCTCGAGATCGACGCGCTGAGAGAGCGGATCGAAGACACCCTCAATCGCAACACATCCAGCCGGCGTGTTGAAGCGGATCACCTCGGGATCCGAGGACGTGACCCGCCGAGGCGAGATCGCGCCCGTCGTTGGATCACCCGCGCTCCACCGAGATTGTCCCACCGGCAGGCCGCTGTTTTGCGCGTCGGCCCCACGTGAAGACAGCGCGAAGCTCACGATATCACCGGGCTGCGGCGGCATCTCGCGATCGATGTACACGTCGTCGCCCGCCAAGATGACCGGCTCAATGCACGTGCCGCGCGTGTAGCTCCTATCGAGCCGCTCGAGCTCGTCGCCAAACGCAGGACTGCGCGGCGCCCAGCCGTCGCGAACGACGCGGGCGAAAACTTCGTTGATGAATGGCAGGCGATCCTTGCCCAACCATGACCATCCGCCGCGACGGGCGATGAGATCGAGCATGCCGAGATCGAGCATGCGTCGTTACCTCTGCGCTTTTCTCTGCAGCGCACGGACTACTTCGATCCGCAGCCGCAGCAAACCCGCGACCTTCGCTTCGCTCGCGCCGAGCGCACAAAGATCTTTCGCTACCTTGAAGCGCTGCTCCGAGGTGAGCTCGTTGAACTCCTCGAGCACCGTCGACGCATCGCAGGTGCACAGCTCGTATGCCTTGAGCGCGATTGCATCGAGCGGTGATTCGCGAAGCACGTGCGCGTTCATGTTGTTGGCTGCCCGTAAATGTTGACACCGCTTCCGCGGTAGATGTCCACGCGCTCCGGCGTAGTGCTGCCGAGCGGAGCGCCGTAGATATTCTTCTTCGGTGTGCCCGACGCGATCTCCGGGCGAGGAGTAGTCTCAAGGCTCACGGAAGCCGGCAGCGCTTCCACGGTCTCGAAAGCGAGCCGCGCGTCATATCGAACAAGATCGCGGATTGCGAAGATCGTCGATGCACTGAACAGGCGGACGAAGAGCCGATGTACGGCGTCGCCCAAAGTGAAGCTGTTGGCATTGTAGGTCGACGCGATCAATGCCGCTTGCTTCTGCGTGAGCTCGCGCAGGAACGCGCGGACCGCAGTGGTGATCGCCACCTCGCCGGCATCCTCGACCCATTCGGCTTTTTCGGGCTCAGCGAGTCGGTACCACCGCCGCTCGTCGACAACGAACGCGAAGCGGCCCTTGTGCTCGCGCGCGAATTCGTCGGCCAGAGCTTCGTCGGTGAAGTGCACGTCCATCGGCGTAATCCTCTCTTCGTTATGCCGCGCGTGGCGGCGATGGTGTTGGGTGGCGTGAAGGCGGCTTGCGGGCGTCTGCCCGCACAACCACAAACTCCGTCTCACAGTGCGCGCACCGATGAGCAACAGCGTCGGTCGGAATCGGGCACGCGATGACGGAACAGCCAGGGCAGACGGCCCAACGCGCTCCGCTGCGCGCGACCTTTGCGACAGCGGTCGGCTTCGCGCGCGCGCCGCTCATGCGGCCAACCGCAGACGTGCGCACCCAAACTCCGCGAGGAGCAGCGCCTCGGCGCGACCATGTGAACGCGCGTTGACACCGTGTGAATGCGCGTTTACACTCGTCCCATGGTCGAAGTCATCAAGTCCGCGACGTTCGCCGCATGGCTCGATGGACTCACCGACCTCAAGGCCCGCGCGCGAATCCAGTTGCGACTCGACCGGCTCGCGCTCGGCAATGCGGGCGACGTGAAACGCCTGACGAAGGCGGTGAGCGAGCTGAGAATCGACTATGGTCCCGGATACCGCGTGTACTTCACCAGGAAGGGACCGCTCGTCGTGATCCTGCTGTGCGGAGGCGACAAGCGCACCCAGGACGCCGACATCAAGGAAGCGATCCGGATCGCGGCGAACTGGGGCAAGTGACGACGACCGGCAATCACACGTACGGAGATTCAACCCATGGCTGCCAAGAAGCGAGCAAAGAAGACGGCGGAGACCTTCAGCCGATACGACGCTGCAGATCACCTCCGATCTGAGGAGGAAATCGTTGCCTACCTCGAGGCCGTCCTCGAAGAGGGCAGCGACGATCCGGCACTCGTCACTCATGCGCTGGGCAATGTAGCCCGGGCCTATGGCATGATGCGCTTGTCGAAAGAGACCGGGCTCACCCGTGAAGGCCTGTACAAGGCGCTGAGCGGCAATGCCAACCCGGCACTCGGCACCGTGCTCAAGGTCGTGAAGGCCATGGGACTGCAGCTCTCGGTGAAGAAAGCCGCCTGAAGTCGCGCTCATCCCAACTGTCGCGCTCGCCGGGCCGGCAGGGGCGGCGCTCACGCGGCGCACCTCGACGGTGCGCAGGGACTTAGATCGCGGCGGACTCGCTGAGCACGCGCTGGACCGTGCTGACGCCGCAGCCGACACGGAGCGTGCCGGCGGCATAGTCCCACACTCACGCGTCATGGCTCGCCGCTCCGAGGCTTATCCGCGCTCTGTTCGCGAGCGACGAGCGCCCTCACCGCTGCGTCTCCGAGTGCCTCCATCACATCGGCCGTCGCACCCATCCGATCGAGCTCGTCCGCCACCGCGACGACGTCGAACGGCCGACCGTTGCCGGCGAGCCGGGTGATCGCCTCGAAGATGCGGCGGCGCTCAGCGCTCGCAAAGCTCTCGGCGCGGAGCTCGGGTCCGATCTCGCGCCACGGCTCGAGCATCAGCAGACCGAGAATCAGGGCTTCGTTTTCGTCGGACTTCGCCGCGGTGTCGATCAGCGCCGTGGGAACTGCGGACGGCTCCACCGCAGCCGCGGGCGTGTGCCGGTGACGAGTACGCGCGCTCATCGATACGCCTGCTCAGGAGTACGCGCCGCGCGCGGGTCAGGCCCGATGCTCGACGGCGGCGGATCGAGCCGAGACGCGCCCGCAACCGGGCGCGAGTCCAGCCACGAGACGATCTCGTCCTCGCGCCAGCCGCTGGCGCGCTGGGATAGCTTGCGAGGTCGCGGGAATTCCCCGGCGGCGGCCAGGCGGTAGATGCTGTCGCGACCCAGCCCGGTAATCGCGATCACCTGCGGGAGTCGCAACATGCGCGTCGCTGCATTCGGCCGGCAGCACTCAACAGTGGAGCTCATCATCACGTGCACCCATCCCCAATGCGCCGATGGCGGATGCTGTCGGCGACCATGACGGCGGCGCGGAATTTAGTCGCGAGTGGATGGGCTGACTAGACTTAAATCAACTTTTGCGGACGCTCCCTTGCGAGCGGGCCGGGAGTGTGCTCGGAAGAGTCGGCAGCAGTCCCTGGATCGGGACGAGAGTCGTTCGTCGAGTGTGTCCGTCGCTTGGTGCGTGCGAGGTGCTGACAAGTGCTTCGGCGCTGCCGCTCAGTTCGGCGTTTTTCTCCGTTTCCTTCCGAAAGCCTACATTCACACCGCGCGCATCGCGCGCACTCTTGGGTAACTCTATGGAATCACTCAAAGAAGAACTCGGTGAAACGACGTTCGACACCTCATCGGAACCACGTTCGACACCTCTGGAACGACGTTCGACACCTAGCGAACCACGTTCGACACCTCGTTGAGGTGTCGAATTGCGTTCGACACGTGCAGGTGTCGAAGCTGGTTCGACAGGTTGTGACTTGGGAACCCTCGTGTCGCGCTTCGTGCGCTTCGCGCCGCGTTCCGACTTGTACGCCGACAGGATCTTTGCTGGCGCAGTGAGGATGTACTTGAAGCCGCTGCCGCTACTCCCTCTCTCGGCATGCTCGTATCGAAAGGCACGCTTGAGGTATCCGTGCCGCACGAGGACATTGAGCGCGTCGCTGACTGCTTTCGTGGAGAGGTTCGCTTCTTCGGCGAGCAGTCGGACGCCAGGCCGAATCTCTCCTCCATCGGCGTGCCCGTGAGTAGCCAGCACGAGTGCCACAAGCCGCTGCGTCGAACTCAGGCCCGACCGAAGGATGAGCTGTGTCCACACGTACCGCACACTTGCGCGGTCATCACGCCCAATTTCCGCGCTGAGGTCAATTGGGTTGTGCCGCGCGCCCTCGCGCGCCGCGGCATTCCAGCGCTCGATACGGTCCTCTCGTCTGGTTCGATTGCGCAGCGGCTGCAGCTGCTGCGGTGAGGCCAGCGCGGCCGCTGCTGCCGTCGATGCGTGGATCCGGCGGTAGCGCTCGAGGAGCCGTCGCCGCGTCTCCTCATCGAGGATCGACCCGACTGATGGCGTAGTCGTCGATGGCGACGGAGCGACGTCACGCGCCGTCTGTTGCCCGGTCGCGGCTGCATTGCCATTGGCGCGCGGTGGCTCGTCCACGGCGAGTCGTCCTAGCTCGGGCGACCTGCAGACTGGTCGGCGTCGGTCGTCGAGCGTCGCGACGGAAATGAATCGAGCCATGCATCGAGGTCCGCGATGTCGTACAGCACTTTGTTCGCGGCGACGCGCCGGAACGGCGGACCAGCGCCCTGCGGATCATTGGGCGCACGACGCCGAAGCATCTTTAGGTAGCTGACGCTGAACCCGGTGTATCGGGCGGCGCCAGATGTCCCCACCGAGCGCGGCCGCAAGTAGACCGACTTCTCGGTCGCGGTGCCCTGCGTGCGGTTTGCGCGCTGAGCTATTCTCGTCGCCATCGCACATCTCCTGTGTGAGCCGATATTGGTCGGGGCGAGACTATGACCGACGCCCAGCGCTGAAAGGGGGATCAATTTCCGACAATTGATCCCACACAGAAGCTCCGGAATGTGGTAGGCGGCCGGCTAGGCCCCTTCGGAAACGCCTATCGAGGAGTTCAACGTCGACGACCGCTGTGCCGCGGTGGACGTTCTGCGACCCCAGGCCGCAGATGAGATAGTCGCCTTTGAACCCTGTTGACACGCTCCAACACGGAGTTGAGCGTCTCCAGGTTGGAGACGAGCACTTCTTCCAACGGGATCTGCTCCGCGCGCGATCGTTCGATGGTTTTGCGAAGGAGATCAGATGCCCGGCTGATCTGCTCACGCAGGATGAGTGCGTCAACAGCGAGCACCCGCTCCATCCTGTTCTTTGCGGCACGAGTTGCGGGCAGTCTGCCCTGACGGAGATCCTCTCGAGCTCGACCCAGCCGCTTCACTTCGTCGAAGCTTAGGCCCGTCTCAAGTTCGATCTCGAGCGGCGTATGGTTCCTGTCGAGCAATTTGAGGACGCGCCGGTCGCGCAGCACGGTGCCAGCGCTCTTCTTGTTGCCTCGGCGGTTGAGAGACGAGAGTCCTGGGCCTGAATACTTCGACGGGCGCGGTGATGCGCCATCGCTCTTCTGCATTCGCGCTCCCTTCAGCGCGTCCCCTTGCTGAGGTCGCCAAGCCAACCGGAGCAAGGGAAATCCGGCTTGTCGCCCCGTCGGGCTAGGCTTGGCGTTCGGCGAGTTCGGCCGCGGCGGCCACCTTCTCCACTGCCGCGCGCAGATTGTCGGGCGCCAGGTGCGAGTACTTCTCCGTCATCGCGAGCTCGCTGTGTCCAAGCAGCTCCTTCACGGCGTACAGGTCGACGCCCGCCTGTACCAGCCTTGACGCGAAGTGGTGACGGCAGTCGTGCAGCCTGAAGTTCTTGAGGCCCGCTGCTTTCATGAGCCCGCGCCAGGCGGTGTCGATCCGCGTCATGCGCTCGCCTTCGCGCCCAGGGAAGACAAGTTCTTCGGCTTTCGGCTTCCCGCGGCGCTCGTACCAAGCGACCAGCGTGGCGAGGGCCTCGGCGTTGAGCGGGATGCGGCGAGTGTGTCCGGACTTCGCGGTCGCGGCCGTGACGGTGAGCAGCTTCGCGGAGAAGTTGACACTGCCCCACGTCAGCCCGAGCAGCTCGCCACGGCGCAAGCCCGTATTGAGAGCGACGAGGACAAGCGGGCGAAGATGATCGAGGAGATCGCCCTCACGTTCGGGCAAGGGCTTCTTGCCCCGAGCGACGCGCCACGTGTTGAAGCGAATGCGTGCCTGCCGCAGCCCTTCCTCTCGTTCGGCTAGCGCCTTGCGCAGCGCTGCTTCTTCCTGCGTGGTGAGAAACCGCACGCGTCCCGTTTTGTCGGCCTTCATGGGCTTCAGGCCCTTGAGCGGATGTGCGTCGAGCACGCCCCACTCCGCAGCGCGCGTGAGCACCGATTGCAGGCGTTGGATGTCTCGGTTGATCGAGCGAGGGAGAATGCCGGCCTTCTTCCAGCGCTGACGCAGCCCCTCAATCAGAAACGGGTTGAATGCGTGCATGGGCTCGTCGAGCTGCTCGGCGAAGTCGCTGCGCAGGCGAGCCAGTTGGAACTCAGCGGACTTCAGGTGTGTTCGCGCCCAGGGCTCGTAACGACCGTCCAGAAAGGCCCGAAGCGTGGAGTGTCGCTCGCGCTCGGCTCGATCGCGCTCTGCCTTCCTCCGTGCCTGCGGGTCGATGCCGCGTGCGACGTCGCCGGCGACGGCCTGCGCGAGTGCCCGCGCGCCGTCGGGCGAGAGATTGCCGTACACGCCGAGCTTGTAGCGGTTGCGCTTCCCTCGCAGCCGGTAGTCGAAGTAGAACGTCTTGGTGCCACCAGGTTCTACGCGGACGAGAAACCCACGCTGCTCGCTGTCCCTGACGTCGTACGGACGGTCCCGGGGGGTGAGTGCATCAACGGCACGTTTCGTGAGCTTCGCCACCGGAGAGCGTCTCCAAGTCCACCGCAAGTCCAGCGCGAATATACTGGCGTAGTCGGTAATGACAAGCTATAGCCACTCGGGTAGAGTCTATTGAGTTTCACGTAAATGGTTGACGGGTTACCACGCCAATTCCGCCTGTTTCCAAAACGCCGTTACCAGCGTGGGGCGTCGCTGCATGCCGCGCA
>JADGHX010000286.1 GCA_019683695.1 Steroidobacteraceae bacterium | reverse complement strand
GGGTATCAGCAGAAGGGCATCTTTGGCTAGCGATACCGCCCCTGTGAAGAAGCCGGCCGCGCTCGGGTAGGGCGGGAGGAAGTCCTGGGCTTAGTCATTGCGCTTTCGCCCTACAATCTGCTATTGTGCCGCCCTTGTAACAGGTGGGGTTTTCGATGAGGGCGGCGATCCTGGGGCTGATGCTGGCGCTGGCCGGCTGCGCGAGCGACGCGGAAATCGCGGCCGGCGACAGGGCCAAGTGCCAGAGCTATGGCTTCCAGCCCGGCACGGACGGCTTCGCCAATTGCCTGATGCGCCGGGAGAGCGCGCGATGGGACGCTATTGCCCAAGGCTTCCAGAGCGTCCCGGCGCCGCGGCAGACCTACTGCAACACCATCGGGGGCGTGACCTCCTGTAGCACCCATTGATGCGCCTGCTGGCGGCGGCGATTGTCCTGGCCGGGGCGATGATCTCGGGCGCCATCGCGTGGCAGGGCCGGACGCGGGCGATCCCGATCCACGGCGGCTATGTCTGGGAGGATCGGTGGACCGACACGATTGAGGTCTGCGCGGCAATACCGGGACTGGTCATCGAGGGCGCTCGCCATACCTGCTTCAAGGCGGCCGATCTGTCGCGCGACTGAGGCTTGCCGCGAGTCTTTTCTAGCCGGCACCATACCGTGCCGGCATGCCGACCGTCCCGTTCACTGGCCCCGGCCAAGGCCCCCGCCTGCTGCCGCAGGGTCAGCAGGACATCCGCGCCACCCCAGCCATGTTCGGCAGCCTCCAGGCGGAGGCGATGGATCAAGCCTCGCGGCAGATGGCGCGGGCCAGTGATCGGCTGGCGCAGGTCGCCATCGCCATCCAGGATGCGCAGAACACCACGGCGCTGACCGATGCGCAGACCCGATGGACTGCGGAGCTGGCCAAGTTGCGCGGCTCCCTGGAGATGGAGCCCGATCCGGCCGTCATCCAGCAGAAGTGGCAGCAGGGCACGCAGGCGCTCCGGCAGCAGATCGAGGGCAGCCTCGGCAATGCGGCGGTGCGGCAGAGCTTCGCCAAGGTGGCCGCGACTGATCTGGCGCGAGACCATCTGGAGATCGTCCGCCTGACAGCGCGCCGGACCCGTGAGGCGGGCGAGGCCACGATGATTGCCGGGCTCTCGACCCTGGCGCAGGAGGCCGCGGCCAATCCGTCCCGCCGGGCGGAACTGGACGCGCGGGCCGAGGGCCTGATCGCCAGCAATGTCGCGGCCGGCATCATACCTGCCGACAAGGCCGAGGAGATGCGGCAGCGGTATTTCGGCCGGCTCGATCAGGCCGAGGCCATGCGGGACATCGCGGCCAATCCGATGGTCGCGCTGCGCAACCTGGCGGACCCCAACAAGTACCGCGGCCTTGATCCTGTGGCGCGGCAGCGGCTGGCGAACAGCGCCACCTCTGCCATGCAGGCGCAGGCCACGGCAGCCGAGGCGGCCGAGCGCCGGGCCGAGCGGGTGCAGCGGCGGTTGGCGGACCAGGCGGCGAACGACCTGTATGCCCGGATCGCGCTGGCGGAGCAGGGGCGGGGGCCGATGCCGACCGTGGCCGATGTGCAGGCGCAGCGGGAATGGCTCTCGCCCGGCGAGACCGCGGCGCTGCTGGCCCGCATCCGGGCGGCGACCCATCGTGACGATCCGGGCGTGCGGCTGGATCTGGAGCGCGACGTGGACCGCGTGGACCCGGTGGCATTCGACGCCAGGGTGCGGCGCGCGGTGGATGGCGGGCAGCTCACGGCCGAGACGGCGGCCAACCTGCTGCGCGCGAACCGGGCCGCGCGGCGGGACGATGCCCCGCCATCGCCCATCACGGCGGGCCGCGCTTTCGTCCGCTCCAGCCTTGATCCAGGCGATGTGCCGATGGCTGGCTTCATGCGCGAGCAGCTCACATTGCGGCAGAACAACGCCATCTCCGACTTTGACCGCTGGGCACGGGAGAACCCGAATGCGACCGCGGATGAAGCGGACGCGCAGGCTCGCGCCATCGTCAGCCGGTACCGGGATATCGGCGGTGCGCAACTGCGGCTGACCCTGCCCAAGCCCTACGGCTTTACCGGTACCCGGCAGGAAGTGACGGAGGCGACGATCCAGGAATCGGCGCGGCGCCTGCTCGCGGCCGGGCTGCCCGAGCCCGACCTCCGGCGTGAGCTAGAGGTGCTGGAGTCTTGGCGCTCCACCTTCGTCACCGCTCCGCAGCCTCGCAGTAATCCTGCTCCCCCTGGCCGCGGCCAGGGTCCGAACACGAGGCGCCAGCAGTGACCGATCTTGCCACCCCGCCGAACGACCTCGGCGCTTCCTATGCGGCCCGCATCCAACAGGCGTCCGCTGCCGACACCATGGCGCGGCTGCGCTCCCTGGCCGGCCCGGTGGACGAGAACGGATTGCTGATCCCCGACCCGAACGCGGTCGGGCAGATCATCGAGATCCGCCCGCGCGGTGTCCGGCCGGACGAACCGCCGGAGCCGGAGGGCCTGGGCACGGGCAGCGGCGGTGGCGTCGGCAGCGGCCGGGGGCCGGGCCTGGGGAATGCCCCTGCGCCTGCGGAGCCCGCGGCCCCGGCGGACCGGGCCGGCATCGTGGGCGCGGTGGTGGCCGCCGCCGGTCGGGTGCTGCGCAACGTGGGCGATGCCACGACGCAGATCGTCGGCGCGCCGCTCGGGGCGCTGCGGGAGATGTTCCGGGCCGCCGACGACATCGGCAACTGGCTGGCCGGCGCCGCGCCCGTCGCGGAGGACGAGGCCACCTTCGGCGCCAATCCGGGGCGGGCCATCGCCCGCAACATCCCAACCGTCCCCGAGCCAGACACTCCCGCCGGGCGGGTAGTGAAGGACGTGGCGCAATTCCTGGCCGGCTTCATCGGGGCCGGGCGGGTGGTGCGCGGCATCGCAGGGGCGGCGCGCGGCGCTGCGGGCGTCGCTGCGCAGGGCATGGCGGCCGGCGCCATCGCGGACTTCTTCGCCTCCGACCCGAACCAGGCGCGGCTGGCGGAACTCTGGCAGGAGGCCGGGCTCCCGCCCAATGCGCTGACGGACTACCTCGCGGATCGGTCTGACGACAGCCAGGCCGAGGCGCGGCTCAAGCAGGCCATCGAGGGCACGGCGACAGGGGCGGTCGTTGAGGCGCTGGTGGCGACGGCGCGCGGCTTCCGGGCGGCGCTGCGGGCCCGTGAAGCACAGGGCGGGGCGCCGCTCACCCCGGCGCAGGCTGAGGCCGCAGCACAGGCGGCACGCGATGAGCAGGCGCGGCTAGTGGAGGAGGCGCTGACGGCGCTGGGCAATCCGGACCGCTCGGCGCCGCTGGTCACGATGGGGCCGCCGGCTCCTCTGCGCTCGCAGGTGGCGTCGGGTGGCGAGCCGGCCGCGAAGATGGCAGCGGCCGAGGCGGGGCAGGAGCGGGCAGGCGAGGGGGCGGCAAGGGCGCTGGCCGCCGCAGCTGATCTGGACGAGGTGCTGGGCGTCCATGGCGTGTCAGTGCGGGAC
>JADGHX010000083.1 GCA_019683695.1 Steroidobacteraceae bacterium | reverse complement strand
CTCCGTCTGGTGGGCTCGGATTTGTGTATAAGAGACAGGTGTAGCCGTGGTGGTTCGAAACGATGTGGTACTTGTACAGCGCGCCATGGCGCACGCCGGGGATGAATCCCGCCCAGATGCCCGACCCGTCCGGTCGCGGCTCGAGCGGATGAGCATCGGGTCGCCAGCCGTTGAAATCACCTACGACCGAGACGCGCGCGGCGTTCGGCGCCCAGACTCCGAAGTGAGTGCCCGCACCCCCCGTGCCCCGCGCGGCCGCTCCCTCCACGGGGTGAGCTCCGAGCTTCTCGTACGTGCGGAAATGCGTGCCTTCACGGAAGAGATAGATGTCTTGTTCCGTCAGCACGGCTCAACCTAAGCAAGCCGCATACCTGTTTGCAAGTGCTCGCAAGTCTCCGGGGCTGCGTCGTGAGGCGCCGAGCGTCTCGGCGCGGGCGCGATTCAGGTACATTTCCTGCCTGAATGAGTGACCGGCCCATTGTCATCGGCCATCGCGGCGCGAGCGGGTATGTGCCCGAGCACACGCTCGCGGCCTATTTTCTTGCCCTTCAGCAGGGCGCGGATTTTGCCGAGCCCGATCTCGTCATGACGCGCGATGGCGTGCTCGTCGCGCGACACGAAAACGAGATCGGCGGCACCACGGACGTGGCGCAGCGGCCGCAGTTCGCGTCGCGCCGTACCGTGAAGGTGATCGACGGCGTCGAGCGGGAGGGCTGGTTCACCGAAGATTTCACGCTCGCGGAGCTGAAGACCCTGCGCGCCCGCGAGCGCATTCCGGACGTGCGGCCGGCGAACGCGCGATTCGACGGCCAGTTCGAGATTCCGACATTCGATGAAGTGCTGGCGCTGGTGCGTTCGCTGAACGAGCAGCGCGCCGCGGCCGCGAAGCAGGCAGGGCGACCATGTCCGCGCTCCCTGGGCGTGTATCCCGAAACGAAGCATCCGAGCTACTTCGACCGGCTCGGGCTTCCGATGGACGATCCGCTGCTACAGGCGCTGGAGCGTCATGGGTTTGCCGCGCGCGGCGCGCCCGTATTCATTCAGTCCTTTGAGGTAGCGAATCTGCGGCGCCTGCGGCAGAAGACGCCGTTGCCGCTGGTGCAGCTGATCGAAGCGAGTGGCGCACCTTACGACTTCGTTGCAGCGGGCGACCGCCGCACGTATGCGGACCTGATCACGCCAGCAGGGCTTGCGGAGATCGCGAGCTACGCCGATGCGATCGGGCCACACAAGGGACTCATCATTCCGCGGGATCACGACGACGCGCTCGGAACGCCGACATCCCTCGTGCGCGATGCGCATGCCGCCGGCCTCGCCGTGCATCCGTGGACGTTCCGCGCGGAAAATCACTTTCTGCCTCGGGAGCTGCGAAGCTCGGGCGATGCCGCGCAGCCCGGCGATCTTGCGGCGGAGCTGCGCGCGTTCCTCGGAACCGGAATCGACGGGTTCTTCACGGATCACCCGGACATCGGCGCCCGGGTGCTCGTGTGAGGCGACCTCACGCAGGCGCTGCGTGCAGCCGCAGGCCCAGCGCGCGAATGACTTTCAGCACGGTGGCAAGGCCTGGATTGCCCTCTTTGGAAAGGGCCTTGTAGAGGCTTTCACGACCGAGGCCGGTCTGGCGTGCGATCTCCGTCATGCCGCGGGAGCGGGCGATGTCTCCGAGCGCTGCGACGACGAGTGCAGGGTCGCCGTCTTCGAGTGCCGCCTCGAGGTAGGCGGCCCGATCCGCATCGGTCTTCAGGTGCTCGGCCGCGTCCCAGCGACGGGTTCGGGTTCTGGATTTCGCCACGGTGGTCTCCATGCTCAAAGCGTTCGGGCCAGTGCGCGTGCGCGGGAAATGTCCCGCTGCTGGGTGCGCTTGTCGCCGCCGGCCAGCAGAATGACGACCTCGCAGCCGCGCTGCAGGTAGTACACGCGGTAGCCCGGCCCATAATCGATGCGCAACTCGCTCACGCCTTCGCCCACGGGCCGCGCATCACCTGGGTTGCCGAGCTGCAGCCGGCGAATGCGCACGTCGATGCGGGCGCGGGCCCGCCTGTCCGGCAGGCCATCGAACCAGGCGGCGTACTCCGCCGTTTCGCGAACCTGGATGAGCGAGCTCTCGTATCCCATAGGATACGATTGAGCCCCAATGCAGGCAAGCGCAGAACGCGCATTCGCACCGCAGACGCGCAGAAATGCATCGCGCGCCCCGCGATAGAGCGCGGCATGTCCGCGGGGAAGCGATGCTCTGAAAAGTGACGGCGGCCCGTTGTCGCCGCTACCGGATGCCGCTTATGGCGCGAGGCGTTCCTTGAGGTCCGCCAGTTCCTGGCGGAGCTGCCGGACCTCTTCTTCGAGACGATCGAGACGCGCGGCCGTGGATGCCGCGGCAGTGTTCGGGTGCGCCGCGGCTCCTGTCGCGGACGCAGGCGCGTTCGCATTCGGGCCCGAATGGTGCGCTTCGTTTTCTGAAGCCGCAGAGTCGACCGGCCCGCTGAAGAGATGCGCGTACCGTGACTCGCGCCGGCCCGGCTCGCGCGCGAGGCGCACGACGAAAGGCCCATCCTCACGTTTCTGGAGCGACTCGAGTGTCGCTTCCACTTCGCTCGCATCTGCAAATGGCGCCAAGCGACTTGCGCGCGAGCGCAGCTCACCGGGCGTTTGCGGCCCGCGCAGCATCAGCTCGCAGACGATCGCCAACTCCTGCGGACTGAGCTTGAGGGTGCCGAACTCGGTGTTGCAGAAGCGGTGCTGGTATTTCGGAACGCGGCTGCCAAACCCGGATCGCTCCAGCACGAGGTGCTTTTTCGAGAGCGAGTCCACGGCGGCCTGCACAGTGGCCTCGTCCACGTCCATCACCGGATCGCGGTTGCTCTTCTGATTGCACGCATTGACCAGCGCATTCAGCGACAGAGGATACTGGTCGGGCGTGGTGATCTGCTTCTCGATGAGGCACCCGATAACGCGCGCCTCCATGGGCGAGAGCTCGATCTTCATTGCCGCAGCAACTCCTCGGCCGTGACGAGGCGCGGCACGATGTCGACTGGAATATCACCCAGCCGGTCCAGCACGGCCTGCACCTCCGGGCGAATGACAGCCTTGCGGGTCAGCAGCGCCTGCGCGCCCGCGTAATCTCCCGTCGCCTGCAGCGTCATGATCTGACGCGTGAGGTTCGTCACGGCCTTCTTCGCCTTCGGCACGTCCAGGCTGAACGTGCCGTCCTTCGCGACCTTGATGGCGCCGTGATCGAACAGGTTGTTCACCTGCAACGCCATGCCCTGCGCGTGCGCGCTGCTGAGCCCGAATCGCAAGGTGCGGAAACTCGAAGCGAGGAACGTCACGTACATCGAGCGTTCCTGGCGCTTGTCGAGCACGCCCTTGTCCATGAGGTACTGCAGGGCCCAGAGCCCGGACACATCCGCCTTGGCTTCCTCGAGCGGGCCGTTCAGCTCCTTCAGTTCCTGGCGCACCGTCGTCTCGCGGCCATTCACGCGGATGGTCTGCGGCCCCAGGCCGTGCATCAGCTCGTGCATCAGGATGTGCGTGAAGAACGGGTCGAAGGAGACGCTCTCCCGATCCGCCGGTGCGAGCGCCACGCCCGCAATCGGCACCAGCACCTTGTCGAACTTCGCTTCCTGGAAGTTCTTCAGCAGCGTGCGCTTGGAGCCCTTGGCAGACACCACGCGCTCGTCATTCGGGAGATTGAAGGCCGCGGTCTGCACGCTGTGATTCGCGTCTCCGGCATTGAAGACGACGTTGACCACGCGAATCGGCGAATAGCCACCGAGCTTCGCGCGGCGGTACTTCGGGTCGATGGGCAGATGATCTTCCAGCTCCTGCAACTCGCTGCTGAAGCGCGCGAGCTTGCGGGTCTCCTCTTCGTCCGTGAGGGTCACGAAGGCTTCGAAGGCCGCCTTGAAGTTGAACCACCGGTCCTGGTAGACCTCGTAGGGGCCGATGGTCGGCTCGATCGTGGCATCGAGCTCCATCCACGCGACATCGCTGTCGTAGTAGTCGTTGCTGATGAACGCGGCCGCGCGCTTTTCGAGGAACGCCTTCAGAGTCGGCTGTTTCGTGAGGCCGGCCGCCTCGCGAAGCAGGCGTGCCATTTCCATGAGCTCGCCCTGGTATTCGAGGGAGTAGGGCACGGCGCGGAGCTTGCCGTCGGGGCCGCGCCGAATCGTGGTGAAGAAGCCCGTTGCGGCCTCACGTTCGGCCTTCGGAAGCGAGCTCATCCACGTTTCCACCTCGCTGCGCGTGGCATCCGCCGGGTAGAAGTTCGACTGCGGCGGTCTCGGGCCCACATCCGGTAGGAACGGCTCGTCGTTGTTCAGCTCGGACCAGGGGCCCTTGTTGATCAGGAAATACTTCAGGCGCGTCTGACCGAGCGGCGAGTGATCGTTGAGCAGGGCGAGCAATCGGGATTCGCTCAGCGGCGAGGTCTGGCGCATGTAGAGCGCATCGACAATCTGAGCGGCCTGGATGATGCGCACGAGCGCCTGCCGTTCGTTCTCCGGCAGGTGCGACACGTCCACTCGCACATCCACGGGTGCGTACCGCGCGATCCTGGCCTGCAGCTCGGGCATTTCCAGCGAGGCCGCCGAAACGTGCCCACCCCCCAGTCCGCCCGCGCACAGCAACGCCGCCATCGCACTCACCCGCAGGTTCCGCATGATTGTCCCCAAGTCTGCCGAGGTTCGCCGCCCGTTGCGGCGGGCGCTGATCTTATCAAGACGGGAATACCGGCCGGCCGCGGTGCCGGGGCGACGCGTGTGGCATAAGCGGTGGACGGTGGCCCGAGCGCAAGGGCGCTGCGGAGGCGCGGATGGTGAGTTGCGCGGTGTCTGCTCGGAGTGCTCCGTGGAGTCTGTGCAGTCGGAAGTTTCCGTGCGCGTCAGGCCGACGAGCACGCAGCCGATGATGTCATCGACAGTGTTGCCGGCGTGTGCGGCCGATTTTCAGGAGGTGCGGATGCCGAGGTATGCGACGTGCAGCCGGTTTTCATCCGCGGATGCGCCGCGGATTGGCTTCGACGAAGACGAGTGAGGCCTGGTCCGGATTGTCACTGTCGCCGCGCGCCGCGGCTTCTTCAAGGATCTTGCGTGCGCGCGCCGCGGCTGCAGCCGCTTCTGCCGGAACGAGATCCGCCGCCACGGGTTGCGCGGTGAGATAACCCTGCACACCCAGTGGTCCGCACTTCGACAGAAACACGAGTTGCGACTCGCGTTCGACGCCTTCCACCACGACCTGCAGTCCCAGTCCGTGGCACAGCGCGATGATCGAGCGCGCGATCGCAGCGGAGCGGGCATTCGTGTCCACCGAGTCGATGACCATGCGGTCCAGCTTCACGCGCGTGAGCGGCAGCTGCTCGAGAGAGGTGAGAGAGGAATAGCCGATGCCGAAATCATCAAGCGCAATCGCCACGCCCATGTCACGCAGGCGGGTGAGGGCGTCGATTGTAGTGGCGCCGGTCTGGAAGACGTTCTCCGTCAATTCCAGCTCGAGCGCATTGGGCGCCAGGCTGGTGACTTCGAGCGCCTGTTTCACCTGATCCGGAAACGAGCCCTCGAAGAGCTGCTGAGGCGACACGTTGATCGATACCGATGCGCGCGCCCACCCTTGTGCGCGCCACGCCGCCACGGCCGAAGTGGCCCCGCGCAGCACCCATTCCGTGAGCTCGTGCATGAGGCCCGTCTTCTCGGCGATATGAATGAACTCGGTTGCCGTGGCAACACGACCATCCGGCTTGCGCCAGCGGAGCAGCGCTTCCACGCCGATGGGCTCGAATGAGTGGAGCGCGATCTGCGGTTGGTACACGAGCATGAGATCGCCCGCTTCCACCGCACGCCGCAAGGACTGCTCCAGACGGAACCTCTGTGCCGCAGCGTCGTACAGGGACGGGCGGTACATCGCACATCGATTCCTGCCGAGCTCCTTTGCCCGGAACAGCGCTACGTCGGCTGCGCGCAGCAGCGCATCCGCATCCGAGGCGTGCTCCGGAAACAGGCTCGCTCCAACGCTCGCACTCGTGGAAAGCACGCGACCCTTTACCGAAAGAGGCTGCTGCAGCGTTTCGACGATGTCGTTCGCGAGCGCCATCACCTCGTCGTCCGACTTCACGTCTTCGACAAGCACCGTGAACTCGTCGCCGCCCAGGCGCGCGAGCAACGCCTGCGGCCCGACGGCGGTTCGCAGCCGCTCGGCCACGAGCTGCAGCACGCGATCTCCGAAGTTGTGACCCAGCGTGTCGTTGATGGACTTGAAGTTGTCGAGATCGACAAACAGCAGCCCGACCTTCTGGTTATTCGCGCTCGCGCGCGACAGCGCGTTGGCCAGACGGGAGCCGAGCTGACGACGGTTCGGCAACTGCGTGAGCGAGTCGTGGTGCGCGAGATGATGCAATTGGCGCGTGCGCTCCGCGACGTGCTGCTCCAGTTTCGCTTGATGCGCGCGCAGCTCGGTTTCGGCAGCGACCACCTGATCCGCCATCGCATTGAACGCCTCGGCGAGCGCATCGAACTCCGCGGAGCCGCCGCGAGGAACGCGCGCGTTGCGGTTCCCTGCAGCGATCTGGCGAGTCGCCGCCGTCAGTCGCCGCACAGGAGTGGTGATCGTGACCATCAGCACGCACGCGATGATCAACACCACCGCCATCACGGCAATGCCCGTGCGGGCCAGCGTGGCTTCGGCCGCTTCTGCCGCTGCGGCGGCATTCTCGGCTGCCAACAGCACGCCGCGTCGCGCCGGCCCATGCAGTTCCTGCAGCGCCTGGCCCGTGAGCACGACGCCTTCATCGAGAAACTCGCGCTTCGCCGGCCCGTTGATGGCATCGAATCTTGCGATCGACCTGCGCAGTCGCCTCGCGGTCTGAAAGTCCTCCCGCACGAGATCGAGCCACGCCTCGCCAGGTGAGCGCGCGAGTTCTTCCGCGTGTCGCGCCAGCACGGCTGCAAATTGCCGTTCCTCCGCCGCGCCGGAACCTGCTTCGCCGAACCCGCGCAGCGCGTTCGCGGCGGTGGTCAGCTCGGCCAGCGACCGGCGTGCAAACACCTGGTCCTCATCAATGCGCAGGCCGGCGCCGCCCGCGGAGACCACGCGCTTCTGCAGGCGCTCGATCGCGGCATGACGCGTGGCCACCCAGTCCGCACGCTGAATCGCTTGCTGCGCGAGGGCCTGCCCGCGAGCGACGTGGGCGGTGATGCGCTCACGCAGCTCCTGCGTCGGGGGTATGAGGGTTCGCGTGTGTTCGCTGTTGAAGTACTCGGCGAGTGCTTGCTCGAGCGCGTTGCGCGCTGAGGTGATGGCTTCAATATCCGGCGCACGCGCGGCCTGCAGGTAGCCCGACACCGCGCGGTCGTAGGCCACGAGCTTCTCCACGACGGTGCCGGCACGCCGCGCGATGGGCTCGTGGTCCTGCTGCATGCTGCGCACGGCTTCAACGGCCTTGCGCGTTGTTTCGGTCGCGAGGGTGTGGCCGATGAGAATGACTATGCCGACCGCCGCCAGCCCAAGCGCCAGCCGTCCGCCGATGCCGAGGCGGGGGATGCGGCGCGCGAGCGCTGCCAGTCTTTGCCGGAAGCTCGCGAAAGGGGTGTCAGGCGCTTGCGCCGATCTTTCCTGCATAGGACATAAGGTGTCTGCGGATTCGGCCTGCGCTGCCGCGCAATGCGTGAACGAGACCGCGAATGATGCGTGCGCAAAGCTTCAGCTTCCGTGGTGGCCTTCGCAGAAGCGGACGTCGGCGGAGGTTCTGCGGTGCACGCAGAGGGTCGCGCGCCAAGACTCGGCCCGCGTGCGCGTGACGGGCGATCGAAAACAGAGGCGGCCAGCTGTTCGGGCAGCCCGCGGCAACACCGGGCCGCATCGCCGGCGATCGGGAGCGAATGCTTTCGCAGAGGTCTCGGAACCCGTGCGCAACACCGGGCTGCACCCGCCGCGCATGAAGGGTCATCCGCAGCGGACGCAGTCGCAGCTGTTCTGGGGGAGTGCGTGGCCACACCGGACTGCATCCGCCACGCGCGTGAAGGGTGATCGGTAGCGGACGAGGCCGCAGCTGTTCTGGGGATCCGTGGCCACACCGGGCTGCATCCGCCGCGCGTGAAGGGTCATCCGCAGCGGACGCGGTCGCAGCGGTTTCGGGGAGCCCTCGGCAAAACCGGACTCCACCTGCCGGGCACGTGAAGGGTATCGGCAGCGAATGCTGCCAAGCTGCTCCGGGAACCCGCGCCGGACCGGGCTGTATCCCGATCACGCGAGGGGCGACGGCGGTACTGCGGTTCGCCAGCGGTCACCGGGGTTGCATGCTGAAAGCCGGGTGTGTCTTCAGCCTGGCGTTGACCTCAATCCGCTGCTTCGCTTCGGCCTGTCGCAAACCCGGTCCGGCCCAGGCCGGGCGCCGGCCGTTCGAATATCGATCAGCGAAGGCGGAGTCGTGAGCGCGAAGCCGAGCTCGCGCCCGCCGGAGGCCATTTTGAGCGCCGTCGACCGTGACAAGATGCCTGCTGGGTGGCCGCGCGAACACCGCGAGGGTGCAGCGGGTTTCGCAGGTCTTTGGCTTATACTAGCCGCATGACAGAAATTGCGGACACCTTCGATTCCGCCTTCACAAAGGCTGTGGACCTCGGCAATCGACTTGCCGATCGCGACAAGGACGCGGACCTCTGGGATATCGCCGACGGACTCCTCGCCGGTGCCCTCCAGTACTGGCTGTATTCCCGGCAGCCCTGCGGTGATCCCCGCTGCCAGGATTGCATGCCCATCAGCACCGCCGAGGGGCGGATGGCGGAGCTCAAGAAGCTGGTCGAACAGCTCGCCGCCGAAAGCGAATACTTCCACACGCCCACCGACGCCAACGCCGGCCGGGCGTGAGTTCACGGCCTGACAGCAGGCGTTGATGGTCCGCGCGCCAACGCGGCGCGCGGCAAATGGCGTCACGCGCCCGCGTTACGCAGAGGCGGCGCTCTTCTGCGAGCCCTGAACAGCATCCGCGAGCGCCTGTTCGAAGAGGCCCATGGCCTCGCTCAGCAGCGAGTCCGTGATCGTGAGCGGCGGCAGGAACCGGATCACGTTGCCGTACACGCCGCACGCCAGGATCACGAGCCCGCGCCGCGCCGCCGCCTGAACCAGCGCGCGGGTGAGCTCTGTATCGGGTGAGTCCGGGCGCCGATTCCGCACGAGCTCGATCGCCACTATCGCGCCGAGCCCGCGCACTTCTCCGATGCAGGCAAAGCGCGCCTGAAGCGCCTTCAGCCGGCCGACGAGAAAACTGCCGATCTGCTGAGCACGCTCCAGCAACCGCTCCTCACGAATGATGTCCAGCACTGCGAGCCCCGCCGCGCACGCGAGCGGCGAGCCGGCGAAGGTTCCACCGAGCCCGCCGGGTCCCGGCGCATCCATGATCTGCGCCTTGCCGGTGACCGCCGACAGCGGCACGCCACCCGCCACGCTCTTCGCGATCGTGACCAGATCCGGCTCCACGCCCGAATGCTCGATGGCGAACATCCGTCCCGTGCGACCGAAGCCCGACTGGATCTCATCCGCGATCATCACGATGCCATGCTGATCGCAAAGCGCGCGCAGTTTCCTCAGCAACTCCGCCGGCGCGGCGTAGAACCCACCTTCGCCCAGCACGGGCTCGATGATGAGGGCGGCCACGCGTGCGGGATCCACGTCCGCCTTGAACAGGTGCTCGAGCGCATCGAGGGACTGCTCAACCGTGATGCCGTGATACGCCATCGGGTACGGCACGTGAAACACATCGGGCAACATCGGCCCGAACCCCGCCTTGTACGGCTGCACCTTGCCGGTGAGGCTCATGCACGCCAGCGTGCGCCCGTGAAACCCGCCGCCGAAAGCGATCACGGCCGAGCGCTTCGTGTGAAAGCGCGCGATCTTGATGGCGTTCTCCACCGCCTCGGCCCCGGTGGTCAGAAAGAGTGTCTTGCGAGGCGTGCTGCCGGGCACGAGTGCGTTCAGTCGCTCGGCCAGCTCCACGTACCCGGCATACGGCGTCACCTGAAAGCAGGCGTGCATCAGCTTGTCCAGCTGCCGGGCCACCGCCTCCTTCACTTTCGGATGCACGTGCCCGGTGTTGAGGACGGAGATGCCGCTCGCGAGGTCGATGTAACGCTTGCCTTCCACGTCCCACAGCTCGGCATTCGATGCGCGCTCCGCATACACCGCGAGCGAGTTGCTCACGCCACGTGCAACCGCCGCCATTCGGCGGGCGTGAAGGTCGGCATTCGTGCTCAAGGGAATCTCCTCAAGTCGAGCGCCACGCCAGTTTGTGGCGTGCGAGTGGGAGCGAGCGCAAGCGCCGCCCCGTGGCCACGTGGATAGCATTGCATATCGCCGGAGCCACGAGTGCAGTGGCCGGCTCCCCGATGCCGCCGGGCGCTTCGCGGCTATCCACGAGGTACGTATCGATGCGAGGCATCTCCTGCATGCGCAGCAGGCGGTAGGTGTCGAAGTTCGTTTGCTGGACGCGGCCGTTCCGCACGTCGATGTCGCCCCAGAGCGTGGAAGTGAGGCCGAAGACGATGCCGCTCTCCACCTGCGCCACGACCGTATCCGGATTCACCACCTGGCCGCAGTCCACCGCGCACACGATGCGATGGACCTTCACCTTGCCGCCCTCGAGCGAGATCTCGGCCACCTGGGCCATGTAGGTGCCATACCCTTCCATCACGGCGACGCCATGCGTGCGGCCCTTCGGGGGTGAGCCGTAGCGCGCCTCCTGGGTTGCGAGCCGCAGCACTTCCCGGTAGCGCGGCTGCTTCGCCAGAAGCCCCATGCGGAACTCCACCGGATCCTTTTTCGATTCGTGCGCCAGCTCGTCCATGAAGCTTTCGACCACGAAGCAGTTCAGCGCGTGGCTTACGGAACGCACATAGCCCACATCGATGCCGATCTCGTGCTGCACGTAATCCACGAGAATGTTCGGCACGTCGTACGGATAATTGGCCGCGGCTTCGATGGCGAACGGATCGATCGTCTTCTCGACCGCCGCCGGGAACAGCCGTGCGGTGACGGATGGGCCGACGAGGTGCAGCCTGAAGGCAGTGAGGCGGCCATCGCGGTCGAACCCCGCAGTCACCGTGTCGAAGGCTGGCGGACGATACGTGTCGTGCGTGGTGTCGTCTTCGCGCGTCCAGAGCAGCTTCACGGGCTTGCCCACGGCTTTCGAGGCTTCCACCGCGGCAGGGATGAAATCCACGTCCAGGCGCCGGCCGAACCCGCCACCCAGGAACGTGGTGTGCACATTGACCTGTTCGGGCTTCAGGCCCGCCGCCTGCGCAGCAGTGGACTGCGCGATGAGCTGCAGCTGCGTGGGCACGTAGATGTCACAGCGGTCCGCACGCACATCCGCCGTGCAGTTTTGCGGCTCGAGCGTGGCATGCGCGAGCAGCGGGAGCCGATATTCGCGAGTGATCGTTCTGTGTGCCGCCTTGAGAGCGGACGCGACGTCGCCTTCCTGGCGCGCGACCTTCCCCTCCTGCCGCGAGGCGCGTTCCAGACCGCCGAAAATGGCCGCATTACTCAACGTGGCGTTCGGGCCCGGCTCCCACCGGATCTTCAGCGCGTCCCGCGCCTTGCGCGCCCGCCACCAGGAGTCTGCGACGACAGCGACGCCGGAAGCGGTCTTCACCGCGGCCTTGAACCCCGGCATGGATTTCGCCGCACTGTCATCGAAGCTCACGAGCTTGCCCCCGAGCGTGGGAGGCTGCGCAAGCGCCGCGTACAGCATGTCTGGCAGCCTCACGTCGATGCCGTACTGTGCGCTTCCATCCACCTTGGCCGGCGTATCCAGGCGCTTGGTCGCCGTGCCGATCACCTTGAACTCATTCGGGTCCCTGAGTGGCACGTCCTCGGGCACCGGGCGCTTCGACGCCGCGCCCGCCACGTCACCGAAGGTGAAACGCTTTCCGTGTGGGGACACGATGGTGCCATCTTCCTCCACACGGCACGTGTTCGCGGGAACACCCCACGCTTCGGCCGCAGCGCCCACGAGCATGACGCGCGCCTGCGCACCGGCTTTTCGCAGTTTCTCCCACGCGTCGCGCACGCTGGTGCTTCCACCCGTGATCTGCGAGCCGAGCAGGTTGTTCGTGTACGCCTCACCGGCGGGCGCAAACTCCACCTTGATGCGACTCACCGCAACGCCGAGCTCCTCGGCGATGAGCATGGGCAGCGCCGTGTATACGCCCTGGCCCATCTCCGAGCGGCCGCAGAGAAAGGTGATGCTGTTGTCCGCGCCGATTTTGAGCCAGGCATTCGCATCGAGGTTGCCTCCGGGCATCACGCTCTGCGGCTTGCTGCAGCCGGGCAGGTGGATGGCGAGCACCAGGCCGCCCGAGAGCAGGGCGGTGTTCCTGAGGAATTCGCGTCTGGCGAGACTCATGCTGGATCCTCCCTTCGGCATGGCCACGCGCCCGATCAGGAAGACTGGGTCGCGCGCGGCGTGAGGAGTTCCGCGGCCCGATGAATGGCCGCCCGGATGCGCTGGTACGTGCCGCACCGGCAAATGTTGCCGGACAGGGCCTGGTCGATATCTTTGTCGGTCGGGCGCGGCTTCTGCTCGAGGAGCGCGGCCGCCGCCATGATCTGGCCGGACTGGCAGTAGCCGCACTGAGGCACATCGAGCTCGATCCAGGCCTGCTGGACCGGATGGCTGCGATCGGGCGAGAGACCCTCGATCGTGGTGATTTTCCGATCCGCCGCCGCGCTCACCGGCGTGACACAGGACCGGGTGGGCACTCCGTCCAGGTGCACGGTGCACGCGCCGCAAAGGGCCATTCCGCAACCGTATTTCGTGCCGGTGAGACCGAGCGTGTCCCGCAACACCCACAGCAGTGGTGTGTCAGATTCGACATCTACCTGAACATCCCTGTTGTTGACGTTGAGCGTGATCATGGGCGAGACCTCCTTCCCCGCGCGGGGCGGCTGCCGCGAGTCGTAATATAATCCCCGCCCTTTCCGAGAGCGTAGTCGCGACTTGAGGCGTTCATCACCTTGAGCCAAACCACATCAGCCTCCGCCGCACCCATCGAGGCGGAGGTCGTGATCATCGGTGCCGGTCCCTGCGGGTTGTTTCAGGTGTTCGAGCTGGGTTTGCTCGGCATCAGCGCGCACGTGGTGGATTCACTTCCGCATCCCGGCGGCCAGTGCTCCGAGCTGTATCCGGACAAGCCCATCTACGACATTCCGGCACTGCCCGTGTGCGGCGCGCAGGAGCTCATCGATCGGCTGCTGCAGCAGATCAAGCCCTTCAACGCGCAGTTTCATCTCGGTCAGGAGGTGAACGAGCTCACCCGGCTCGAAAACGGCCGTTTCCTCGTGCGGACGGTTACCGGCACCACATTCAATGCGGGCGCCGTGGTCATCGCCGGCGGCGTCGGCTCGTTTCAGCCTCGCCGCATCGGTCTGGAGGGCGCCGAAGCGTTCGAGGGCACGACCATCCGCTACCGCGTGCGCGACGCGCACCTCCTGCACGGCAAGCATCTGGTCATCTTCGGCGGCGGCGATTCCGCGCTCGACTGGACCATCGAGCTTGCGCCGAAGGCGGCGAGCCTCACGCTCGTGCATCGGCGTCCCGAGTTTCGCGGCGCTCCCGCGTCGGTGGCAAAGATGCGGGAGCTCGTGGCCGCCGGGCGCATGCGTCACATCGAAGGCATTCCGCACGCGCTCGTGGTCGAGAACGGCACCATGAGCGGCATCACTGTGAAGAGCGCTACGGGCGAGCTGATCTCGCTCGCGTGCGATCACGTGCTCGTGTTCTTCGGGCTGCACCCGAAGCTCGGGCCCATCGCCGAGTGGGGCATGGAGCTCGAGAAGCGCGCGCTGAAGGTGGATACCGAGAAGTTCCAGACGAGCGTGCCCGGCATTTTCGCAGTGGGGGACATCAACACCTATCCCGGCAAAAAGAAGCTCATCCTGTCCGGGTTTCACGAGGCGGCGCTGGCGGCCTTCGCCATCCAGCATCACCTGTATCCCCAGAAGAAACAGTTCCTGCAATACACGACGACGAGCCCGATCATGCACAAGCGGCTCGGCGTTCCTGATTAACCCCCGAGGAGTCCTCTAAATGAAACTCACGCGTACGACGTTACTGGCCGCCGCCCTCATCGGTGCGAATGCGTTCCTCTTCACCGCCCCGGCGCAGGCGGCCGACAAGGTCTGCAAGCTCGAGATCTCCGGCAACGATCTCATGCAGTACGACAAGAAGGAGCTGTCGGTCTCGAAGGACTGCACGACCGTGGAGCTCACCCTGAAGCACACCGGCAAGCTCCCCGCCTCGACCATGGGCCACAACTGGGTGCTCACGAAGCAGGCGGATTTCCAGGCCGTGGCGAACGACGGGCTCGGCGCCGGCCTTGCAAACAACTACATCAAGCCCGGTGACAAGCGCGTGATCGCGCATACCAAGGTGGTCGGCGGCGGCGAGAGCACGAGCGTGAAGTTCTCCACGTCCGCCCTCAAGCCGGGTGAGGCCTACGAGTACTTCTGCTCCTTCCCCGGCCACAGCGCGCTCATGAAGGGCACGTTCAAGTTCGGTTGAGCGCTCCGCGCATGCAGCCGCACACGTCCGATCTGCTGGCCCTGCTCGAGCTGGAACCGCTCGAGGTGAACCTGTTCCGCGGCGAGAGCCGCGACATCGGCAGTGCGCAGGTCTTTGGCGGTCA
Source organism: Steroidobacteraceae bacterium (assembly GCA_019683695.1). Lineage (GTDB taxonomy): Bacteria > Pseudomonadota > Gammaproteobacteria > Steroidobacterales > Steroidobacteraceae > JADGHX01. The sequence goes on along the minus strand of JADGHX010000083.1, from coordinate 4,602 downwards.
GGTGCTGGGCCAGGCCCTGACCGCCGCCGCCCGCACGGTCGAGGGACGCATCGTGCATTCGCTGCATGCGTATTTCCTGCGGCGCGGGGACTTCAACGCGCCCATCGTGTATCACGTGGACCGCAGCCGCGACGGTCACAGCTTCTCGAACCGGCGCGTCATCGCGATCCAGCACGGTGAGCAGATCTTCAACATGACGGCCTCCTTCCAGGTGATGGAGGAGGGGCTCGAGCACCAGGTCGAGATGCCGAAGGTGCCGCCGCCCGAGGAGCTGCCGGACATGGTGGAGGCGCTGCGTCCGCTCATCGATCGCCTGCCCGAACGCATGCGCCGATTCATCAACCAGCCGCGGCCCTTCGAATTCCGCATGGTGCAGCCGGTAAACCCGCTTGCGCCGGGCAAGCAGCCGCCGGCCCGGCAGGTGTGGTTCCGCATGGTCGACCGCCTGCCCGATGGCGAGGCGCTGCATCGATGTCTGCTCGCGTATCTATCAGATTACTACCTGCTGGACACGTCGGCGCTGCCGCATGGCATGTCGTTCTTCAGCTCGAAGGTGATCATGGCGAGCATCGACCACGCGATGTGGTTTCATCGTCCGCTGCGCGTCGACGATTGGCTGCTGTATGCCATCGACAGCCCGAGCGCATCCGGCGCGCGCGGGTTCGGGCGCGGCAGCGTGTTTGCGCGCGACGGGCGGCTCGTCGCAAGTACCGCGCAGGAAGGCCTCGTCCGCGTCATCCGGAAGTGAGTCGGCAGGGGTGACGCCCGGACGCGCTCGCCATTCGAGGACGAGACGCGGTCACGACTGAGTCTCCCGCCTTCATGGTCATTCGCTTCACACGAGCAGGGTTCGCGCACCTGGCATTCGCGCTGGTGCTCGTGTGTTTCAGTGCGCTCGTCAGCCGGCCTGCGAGGGCCGGTTCCGATGGGGAAGGTGCAGCGGATCTGCTGCTCAAGGTGTGGCCTGGCGTGAGGGATTCGCGCGAGCAGGTCATCGAGATGGAACCCGAAGCACCGGCGGCATTCGCAAACGAGGAGGAGCAGCGCGTTCGCACCGTCGTGATGCCGGTGCAGGTGTCCTGGCTCGGCTCACGCGTGCTGTATCTGGAGGAATTCCTCCACGACGACCCCACGAACATGCGCCGCCAGGTGCTGCTCACGCTTTCACCGGATGCGAAGGATCCCAGGCGTGTGCGCGCCGCGCTTTACACGTTTCGCGAGCCGGAGAAGTGGAGGCAACTCGGCTTCAGCCCGGCGCGCGCCGCCATGCTCCGGCAAAGCGACCTGGAACACGCGCCGGGATGCGATCTGCTGTTCGTGCGGGAAGGCGAGCAGTTCCGCGGCAGCACCGTCGGGCGCAGCTGCCGGAGCGGGTCCGGCGAAGCGCGCCTGCACGTGGAGTATCGCGTCGTCATCGGAGAGGACGTGTACTGGTATCGGCGACGCCTCATTCGCGATGGGGACGATGCGCTCGTGCAGGAAGTGATGGGCTACAACTGGTTCCAGCCCTACGACGCGCGGCTGTTCACGTGTCGCGTGGACTGGTCGGCCACGGGCAAGCCTGCGGACCTGCATCGGCTCGCACGCGTGGATCTGCACGACCAGGGCGGGCGCGCGCGCTTCACCGCGCCGGACGGACGGCAATTCGAGCTCACCCTGCACAGTGAGGACTGGGCGTTCGCGGCGGAGCGCGACGCGCTCATCCTGGTGCTGTCCGACCCTTCGCTGCCCCATCCGGTCGCATCGGCGTGGGCAGGGCTCGAGGCTCGCCAGATCGGCATCGATCTCGGCTGGATGCAGGTTCGCTGCGGGCCGCTCGCGCCCGAGACGGATGAGCTTGCGTTCTGATGCGAGGCGTTTCGCCCTTGCGCGCTAGCGATGGGCGAGTGCTTCGATCTCCTCGAGGAGAATGGGATTGAAGCGCTCCGGCGCTTCCATCATCAGGAAGTGCCCCGTGTTCTCGAGCGTGATCGCCTTGAAGTCCGGCAGGGCCTTGCGGATGCGGTCTTCGTTCACCGGCGCCCGGTCGGAGTTGATGGCGACCACGGGCACGTGGATGTCCGGAAGGAGCTGCGCGTAATCCATGCGCGCAAGCGCTTCCAATACGGGAACGGCAATTTCCGGTGGCTCGAGGGACATGTCGTAGGCCACCTTGCTCACGAATGCGGGGTCCGTGCCGGGCGCGAAGAACGTGCTGCTGACGTACTCGCGCGTGTGCTCGATGAAGTTCTCGCGGAAGGGCTTCAGACGGAGCTGGATCTGCGCTTCGGTGGGAGAGGGCTCGCCAATGGTTTTCAGGGAATCCACCGCGATCACGCCGAGGACGCGATCCCCGATGCGCCGTGTCGCTTCGAGCGCAACCGGTGCGCCCATCGAATGCCCCACGAGAACGATCCTGCTGTTCTGCAATTGCCGCGCAACGGACGCCACGTCTTCACCGAAATTGCCGATGGACCAGTCCGTGCGGTTGCGCCCGGAGGCGCCGTGTCCCGCGAGATCGACCGTCACGACGGTGTACTTCGCTTTCAGCGCATCGATCTGCTTGCTCCAGTAATTGCCGTCGCAGGACCAACCGTGCACGAGGATGACCGCCGGATCACCGGAACCGTGCACGTGATATTCGATGTGCACACCGTCGCCGGATGTGACGATGCGCGGAGCGCCTTCTGCAGGTGCAGATGGTGCGCTGGCGGCCTGTGCCGCGGTGGTGCCCGCAGGCTCCTGCTTGCTGCAACCGGCAAAAGCGAGCGACAGGGCGATGACAAGGCCCACGCGCTGAAAGGCTGATTTACGCACGCTGAAAATCCCGCTGATGCAATGAGGCAGCATCATACCTGCGGGCGCGAGCGCAGTGCGCAGATCGTAATTTCGAGCGTGTTCCGGGAGCTTCCGCCGCGCGAGGCGCGCGCAGCTAGCCCTGCTCCGTGACCGAAGCAACCTCTTCGCGAACGAAGCCACGCCCGCCAACGCGGCACGAGGCGAGCGGACGCGAGGGTGTGACAGACGTCTCCGGCGGCGCGAGGCACACAGCCCCATGCATTCGTGACCGAAGCACGCACCTCTTCGCGAACGAGCCACGCCCCCAAACGCCGGCACAAGGCGAGCGGACGCGCGAGGGTGTGACGGGAGCTTCCGGCGCGCAGGCACGCAGCCGCCCGTCGCGTTTCGTAACCGAAGCCTCTGCGCAACTCGTCCGCCCACTCCCTCATTCAGACAGGCACCGGGAGGCGGCCCTCTACCGCATCAGCCGATTCCGCGCGCCGGTTGCGAGCGGCACGCCCTCGCGCGGCCGATCGCCGCCCAGCGAAGCCGCGCTTTGTCAGCAGGCGAGCGACACCGGCATCCGCCATCCTGACGATCACACCGTACCAGCGCGAAGCAGCTTGCCGGGGTTCATGATTCCGTGCGGGTCGAACGCGCGTTTCACGGCGCGCATCAGTTCCAGCTCCACCGCAGGTGCATACCGTTCCAGCTCGGTGACTTTCAGCCGACCGATGCCGTGCTCCGCGCTGAAGCTGCCCCCGAACTCCTGCACCAGATCGTGAATGGCGCGTTTGGTCTCGGCTTCGCGCGCGAGAAATGCATCCCGATCCGCATCGGGTGACTGGTTGAGATTGAAGTGAAGATTGCCGTCACCCACGTGCCCGTACGCCACGAGCCGGCCCTCGGGCACGTGCTCCGCGACCCATGCCGACGCGCGCTCGACGAACTGCGGCAGCACGGCGATCGGCACGGACACATCGTGCTTCAGGCTTGCACCATCCAGCCGCTGCGCCTCAGGGATCGTTTCGCGCAGCTTCCAGAAGGACTCGCGCTCGCGCTCGCTCTGCGCGATGGCGGCATCCAGCACGAGGTTGCGTTCCATCGCACGGGTGAGCACGCCTTCCAGCACGGAATCGAGCGTATCGACGAGGCGAGAGGAAGTGAGCTCGCACAGCACGTACCACGGATAAGGCTCATCGAGCGGGTCTGTCACGCCCTCGATGTGAGTGGTCGTCAGCTCCACGCCGATGCGGGGAATCAGCTCGAAGGAGCTCACGCAATCCCCGCTTGCGTCGCGCAGCTCCGCCAGCAGTTGTACAGCGGTGCGAACATCCGGCACGGCGACGAATGCCGTGGCACTCGAGCGGATCTTCGGATAGAGCTTGAGGCTTGCTGCCGTAATAACGCCGAGTGTGCCTTCCGCACCGAGAAACAGCGACTTGATGTCGTAGCCGGTGTTGTCCTTGCGCAGGGAGGTGAGCGTGGACAGCACGCGCCCGTCCGGAAGCACCACCTCCAGGCCGAGCACCTGATCCCGCATCATTCCGTAACGAACCACATTCGTGCCGCCGGCGTTCGTCGAGAGGTTGCCGCCGATCTGGCACGTGCCTTCCGACCCGAGGCTGAGCGGAAAGAAGCGATCGGCCGCATCCGCCGCGCGCTGCACCTCCGCGAGAATGCAGCCGGCTTCGGCGACCAGCGACCAGTTGAGCGGGTCCACCGAACGGATGCGATTCAGCCGAGACTGTGTGAGAACGCGAGCTATTGCGCGACTGGACCGATGAGTGTGCGATGCGACTCAGGCCATGAGCGCAAGAAGTTTCTGAACGCCCAGATTGC
>JADGHX010000082.1 GCA_019683695.1 Steroidobacteraceae bacterium | reverse complement strand
TCCCTGGCGCGCGGGGCGCCCGGGCGGGCGAAACTCTTGGGGGGCGGCCCGTAAACGCGCAGCTTTGCCGGGCGAAAGCGACGCCCATCCGGGCCGTCAGCGCTGCTTGAATTCTTCCGGAGTCAACTGATGACGCCCGAGCAGCTTGTAGAAGTCCGTGCGGTTGCGTTTCGCAAGACGCGCGGCCTGACTCACGTTGCCACCCGTGATCTGCAGGATCTGTGACAGGTAGCTGCGCGTGAACTCGTCGCGCGCCTCGTCGAAGGAGGGCAGACGGCCGGGCCCACCGCCGAGGGACTGCTGAACCAGCTCCACGGGAATGATCGGCGTTTGTGACAACGCCACGTTCTGGCGCACGACGTTCTGCAGTTGCCGGATGTTGCCGGGCCAGTCCGCCGTGGCGAGCAGCTCGACAGCCTCGGGCGCGTAGATCTTGCGCACGCCACTTTCCTTGGCGATCTGCGCAAGGAAGTGCGCCACGAGCAGCGGAATGTCCTCGCGCCGCCGGTTGAGCGGAGGCATCTCGATGTGCACCACGTTCAGCCGGTAGTAGAGATCCTCACGGAACTGGCCGGACTGCATGAGCTGCTGCAGATCCCGGTGCGTGGCGGAGATCACGCGCACGTTCACGGCGATGGCATCCGTGCTGCCGACGGGACGAATCACGTTTTCCTGCAGCACGCGCAGCAGCTTCACCTGCAGACGCGGCGGCATGTCACCGATCTCGTCGAGCATCAGCGTGCCGCCATCGGCGGCCTGGAAGAGGCCGCGATGCGCGCGCGTGGCGCCCGTGAAGGAGCCCTTCTCGTGCCCGAACAGCTCGGACTCGAGGAGGTTCTCGGACATGGCGCTGCAGTTGATGGCCACGAACGGCTTGTGCTTGCGCGGGCTCGCGCGATGAATCGCTCGCGCGAGAAGCTCCTTGCCGGTGCCGCTCTCACCGGTGATGAGCACGCGCGCATCGGTGCCGGCGACCATGTGCGCCTGCGCGAGCTTTTCCTCCATGAGCGAGCTGCGCGTGACAATCTCGGCGCGCCAGTCCTCGTCCGAGGCGCCGAAGCCGGAGATGCGCAGTGCCTTCTGCACCTGATCGAGCAGCTCCTGCTTGTCCACCGGCTTGGTGAGAAAGCCGAACGCGCCCATCTGCGTGGCCTGCACCGCATCGGGAATGGTGCCGTGCGCGGTGAGGATGATCACCTTCAGGCCCGGCCAGCGGTTCTGCAGTTCCTTGAGCAGACCGATGCCGTCCATCTGATCCATGCGCAGATCGGTGATCACGAGATCCGGGCGGAAGCGGCTCGCCGCGGCGAGCGCCTGCGCGCCGCTCTCGACGGCTTCGACATCGTAGTTCTCTGCGCGCAGCCGGATGGTCAGCAGACGCAGCAGGCCCGGATCGTCATCGACCACCAGGATGCGCGCTTTGCGTTTGCCAGTCTGATTCACGATCGGCGTCCTTCGATTGTCGGTGTAAAGAGCGGGCTGAAGCACTGCGACTCACCTCAAAAAAGCGACCAGCTGCAGATAGTAATACGTCCGCGGGCTGTCGCCGTTTGGAGTCAAGGCTGGCGTGATTCAGCGCTCGGTTTGCGCTCGCTCAGCGAGCGCTCGATGTCTTCAATTGCATCCAGTTTCGCCTGCGCGGCGCTCAGCTCCTTGCGCAGGCGCGCGTTCTCCTCGATCTCGGATTGCAGGCGCCTGGCGAGCGCGGAGTTCCGCTCGCTCTGGGTGCGAGCGGACTCGCTTTGCAGGCGGCTGTTCTCCGCGGCGAGGGACACCTGCGCATCCACCTTCTGCTGCTCCACGAACGCCAGCGCGCGCTCGGCGGGCAGCAGCGCGGCGGGCGAGGCCATCAGCTCGCGCAGCATGCGTTGCGCCCGCAACTGGTCCGTCGCGGGATGGCCCGGCGTTGCGAGGATCAGCGCGAACTTCAGTTGATGACTCGGCGTCGGGGCGAGCTCGTATTCGCGCTGCGCGGCCGCGACGATCTCGGCCTGCTCCGCGGGCGGGGCGACGAGCAGGCGCTGCAGGCCATCGAGGTACCCCGTGATCACGGTCGCCGCCGCGGCCGTGCGATCGATGACGGGCGTCATCTCACCCTGCCGGCTGCGGCCGGAGGTGAGGAAATCCGTGGCGCAGGCGCTGAGTACAGCCGTTGCCCCCGCAGTAAAGATCGTCACGAGCACGCGCGCACGTCGGCCTGCGCGCAATCGGGCTGACTCAGGCGGCATGCGCGTGTTCCTTGGGGGAGCTGTTCGCGGTGCCGTCCCCGCCGGAGGCGGCGGAAATGGGCATGGTGATGCGGAAGTGGGCACCCGCGAACTCACCGTCGATGAGCTGCACGGTGCCGCCATGCGCGTTCACGAACTCGAGCACCACCGACAGACCGATGCCCGTGCCCTTGAGACTGCCGCTCTTCGCGGCCCGCCCGGTGTAGAACGCCTCGAAGATATGGGCGCGATCCTCCGGCGCGATGCCCGGGCCGTTGTCGGCGACGTCCAGGATCAGCTGGTCGCCATTGCGCTGGGCGCTCATGTGGATGGCGCCGCCCTTCGGCGAGTACTTCACGGCGTTCGAGAGCAGGTTTTCCAGGATGAGGCGCACCTTGCCGCGATCGGCGACGAGCGTGACATCCTCGATCTTCACGTCGAGCCGCACGCGCTGCGAAAGCAGGGTGAGCTGCTGGTTCTCCAGCACCTGCTTGACCAGCGGGCGCAGGCGGAATTCGCTGATGTCGAGCGTCGAGCTCGAGCTCTGCCAGGCGCTGAAGGACAGCAGGTTCTCGATGAGCCGCTGCAGCTTGATACCGTTTTCGCGAAGAATCCCCGTGACCTCCCGTTGATTGCTATCCAGCTCGCCGACCGCTCCGTCCATCAGCAGCTCGGTGCCTTCGCGGATGTTGGCGAGCGGCGTCTTCAGCTCGTGCGACATGTGGCGCAGGAAGCGACTGCGCTCCTGCGCCAGCTCGAGCAGACGGTTGCGCAGCCATTCGAGCTGGCGCCCCAGGCGCTCGAGGTCCTGCGGCCCCGTCACGACGATCTCCCGCGAGAACATGCCGCTGCCGAGCTCGCTGATCGCCCGGTCGAGCGTGCGCAGGGGCCGCCCCACCGCGAGCGTGACGGCGATGATCGCGATCACCGTGAGCGGCAGCAGCAGGGCGGATTGCCACAGCAGGCGTCGCCTGGCCGCCTGGGTTCGCTCCTCGAGTGCCGCCACTTCCGCGTCGATCTCGGCGTTGCTTTGCTCGGTGACCTTGTTCGCCAGGTTCGTGAGCTCGTTGAAGCGCTGGGACAGCTCGTCCGGGTCGGCGGTGCCGCGAGGCATCGACAGCACGCTGAGCCGGATCGTTCCCTGCAGGTCGCCCAGCGCCTCGAGCGTCTGGCGCGACTCCTCCGTGCGCAGGTGGCTGAAGAGCTGCTCGCGCACGGTCGTGAGCGCCTCGTCCTTCGAGCGGTACACCGCCAGCAGCTCGTCCGTCTTCAACAGGCCGTAGTACTTGGCAGCGCGCTCGAGCTCATCGATCTTGGCGAACATGTCCTGGGTGGCGCGCGCGGCGCTCACTCCCTCGTCCACGAGCTTCTGCCCGGTGCTGGCGAGCACGCGGATCTGCAGCCCGGCGTCGACGAGCGCGACGACGAGTGGCACAGCGATCAGTGCCAGACCGAGCAGCATCAAGCCGCTCAAGGACTTGGGTCGCGCCCAACGCATGATCCCCCATTGTAGCGGCTTGCTCGGGTGTTTCATGGAATCCTGTCCGGCCGCGCCAGCACCCGGGCATCGTGCGCCCGGCGCCTACCAGGGCGCGTTCAGGAGCTTGCGCTCCCAGTCGAGCGAGGTGCGCACGATCGTATCGAGGTCGTCGAGCCGGGCGGTCCAGCCGAGCGTGGAGCGGATCCGGTCCGCCCGCGCGACGAGCACCGGGGGATCGCCCTCGCGGCGAGCCTCCTCCCGCACGGGCAGGGGACGGCCCGACACGCGCTCGACGCTCCGGATCACCTCCCGCACGCTGTAACCATGGCCGTAACCGCAGTTGAGGATGGTGGACTCGCCACCCTCCCGCAGGTACGACAGCGCATCGAGGTGCGCGGCGGCGAGGTCATCGACGTGAATGTAGTCGCGAACGCCGGTGCCATCGGGCGTCGGGTAGTCCGTGCCGAAGATCGAGAGGTACGGGCGCTTGCCCACCACCACCTCGCAGGCCACCTTCACCAGCAGGGTCGCTTCGCGCGTGGACTGGCCGATGCGGCCGGCAGGGTCCGAGCCGGCCACGTTGAAGTAGCGCAGAACCACGTAGCGCATGGGCGTGGCCACGGCCAGGTCCCGCAGCATGCCCTCGGACATGAGCTTCGATGCGCCGTACGGGTTGATGGGGGCGGTGGGCGTGCTCTCATCCGCGTACGGCGTGGGCGGAATGCCGTAAACCGCCGCGGTGGAGGAAAAGACGAAGTGCTTCACACCCGCCTCGGCACAGCACTCGAGGAGATTGCGCGTGCCGCAGGTGTTATTGCCGTAGTACTTCAGCGGATTGCGCACGGATTCGGGCACGATGGTGTGCGCAGCGAAGTGCAGCACCGTGTCGACCTTGTAGTCGCGAAGCGTGGCCCTCACCACCTCCGGGTCGCCGATGCTGCCGACGACGAGCGGCGTGTCGAGCACGGCCTGGCGGAAGCCGGTATACAGGTTGTCCAGGACCACGACCTGCTCGCCGCGGGCGCGGAGCTGAAGGACGGTGTGGCTGCCGATGTAGCCGGCACCGCCGGTCACTAAGATGGAGCCCCGAGTCATTACGTGCTGCTTTCCTGTAGGCCTTGAAGAGGGTGACTGGCGAAGTTGCCGCCGCCGATGATAGACAAAACTGCCGATGCTGCCGTGAAACCTTTCGCCGGCCTTACGCCCGATGTGGTGCTCGATGCCGCGGCCTCGCTCGGATTTGAAAGCGACGGGCGGCTGTTCGCGCTGAACAGCTACGAGAACCGCGTATACCAGCTGGGCCGGCCCGAAGGGGCGCTCGTGCTGAAGTTCTACCGCCCGGCGCGCTGGAGCGATGCCCAGATCCTCGAGGAGCACGCGTTCACGGCCGAGCTTGCGGCCGCCGAGCTTGCGGTTGCGGCTCCGCTTGAGGTGGACGGCACCACGCTGTTCCGATTTCAGGGCTTCCGCTTCGCGGTGTTCCCGTGGATGCGAGGGCGTGCGCCGGAGCTGGATGCGCCCGAAGCGCGCGCGATGCTGGGCCGCGCGCTAGCGCGTCTGCATCGCATCGGGAGCGTGCGGCCGTTCGTGGCTCGCGAGCGGCTCTCGCTGCAGCGAATGGGCTTCGGCGCGCGCGATCAGGTGATCGAGAGCGGGCTGCTGCCGGCGGCGCTCGAGGAATCGTACCTTCGCGCCACCGAAACCGTTCTGGAGCGGGTCGAGCGCGTGTTCGATGAGGTGGGGCCCTTGACGATGCTGCGCGTCCACGGCGACTGCCATCTCGGCAACCTCCTGTGGAACCCGCACGGCCCCGTGTTCGTGGATCTCGACGACTGCCAGATGGCGCCGGCGATCCAGGACCTGTGGATGCTGCTGTCCGGGTCCGAGGCGGAGCAGCGGCGGCAGTGGCGCGAGCTCATCGAGGGATACGAGCAGTTCCGCGAGCTGGACTTCCGGGAGCTGCGGCTCATCGAGCCGTTGCGGGCGCTGCGCATGGTTCACCACGCCGCCTGGCTCGCCACCCGCTGGAGCGACCCGGCGTTCCCGCGCGCCTTCACGTGGTTCGGCACCATGCGGTATTGGGAGGGGCACATCAACGACCTGCTGGAGCAGGCGGCAGCGGTGGACGACCCACCCCTGCTCACCGGCTGACCCCTCATTTCGCGAATGTTGAGACCTCCGGCGTGTGTTTTCCGGGCCGGGAGGCGGTATTGTTCGGGCCGCCTGCGGCCGGGCGCATTTTTTCCGATAACAACTGGGGCGGCCGCGAGTCGGGGTCTTGGGTCCAGGGCGCATGCGAACATCAAGTCGTGAATGGGGCGGGGCGGCCGTCAGGCTGATGCTCCTGGCCGTGGCGGTCGGTCTCGCGGGGTGCACGCCGTCGGAGCCGGAACCCCAGGCCACCGCATCTTCTTCCGCGCAGACTCCGGCGCGAAACGCGCAGGCCAAACAGGCCCGAACAGACATGGTGGCCGCTGTCAGTGCCAGCACCGAGCCCGGTCCCGCCGAGCTCAGGTTCGCCATTCGCAAGCGACCCAAGGTGGGGGAGCCTGTCGATATCCAGTTCGCCATCACGCCCACCGAGGCGCTCGAGCGGCTGCTGGCGCGCTTCCAGGCGAGCGAAGGTCTGGAGCTGGTGCGCGGAGCCGAAACGGAACGCTTCGACAATCCCGCCCCGGGTACCCAGATCGAGCACACGGTGACGGTGATTCCGAAGGAGGACGGGATCTTCTACGTCTCCGCCGTGGTGCTCACCGACTCGGCGACCCAGTCGCTCGCGCGGAGCTACGCCGTGCCGATCATCGCGGGCGAGGGGCTGCAGGACCCGAAGAAGACCCCACCCGCGGTAGCCAACACCTCGCGCGCCGAGATCCCGGCACAGAAATAGAGAACGCGCGACCGCGTTTTCTTTGGCCTCCAACTGCCAAGCCTGGACAAAAGCGGGAGGCGGATCACGCGGCCCGTGCGGGCCGCGCTCTTATGATCTCTGCTGGTTTGGGTGCCGCCGTTTATGTCAAAAACGTCGAACATCCGGGCGCGCATCGATTCGCAGGATGCGGATTCCGGCCGTGTCGCCGATCCCGCATCGACTGCCACGACCGTCGTGCGCATCGACACGCTGGCCGTGGGCGAGGACGGGCCGGATCTCCATCCTCATCTGCGCGCCCAGTTGCGTGAGCTGCGCGCGCGCAGCGGCTCGCCCATCATCGACCTGTCGGCGCTGCTGCGCATGGTCAGCGCGCATTACCAGGCGGTGGACGATGAGCGGCGCGGCATCGTGCAGTCCATGCGCCTCATGGCGGACGAAGCGCGCGCGATGGCGCACGAGGCGCGCGCGCAAAGCTCCGAGCAGCTGCAGGTCATCCTCGATCACATCAAGGATGTCGTGCTCACGGTGGATGAAGAGGGCGTCATCCGCACCTTCAACCCCACCGGCGAACGGGTCTTCGGCTACAGTGAAGCGGAAGTCGTCGGGCAGCGCATCGACCTGCTGATCCCGCGCATCGCACAGCACGAGTCCGTTCCCCAGGCGCTGCAGCGCATGGCGGCCAGCTCCGGCGACACGCACATGGATCTCGCGTCGCGCGAGTCCTGGGGTCTGCGCAAGGACGGCCGCACCTTTCCGCTCGAGCTCGCCGTCAGCAACGCGCGGATGAGCCGGCGCGAAATGTACGTCGTCTGCCTGCGGGACGTGACGGAGCGGCGCGAATCCGAACAGGCCATTCGGGAAAGCGAGGCGCGCTACCGGCTGCTCGTGGATCACGCGCCCGACGCCATCGTCGTGCTGGACGCGGATACCAACCGCCTCGTCGATGTGAACGAGAACGCCGAGGGGCTCTTTGGCTTGAGCCGCGAGCAACTCCTCACACACGGCCTCGGCGAGCTCAGTCCGCCGACGCAGCCGGACGGCTCCTCGTCGCAGGACAGTCTGCGCCAGCGCGTGCAGCGCGCGCTCGATGGCGAGCCGCAGATCTTCGAATGGCTGCACCGCGATGCCTTCGGCAGCGAGCTGATGTGCGAAGTACGGTTTGTGCGCTTGCCGAGCGGCACGCGCCGGCTGGTGCGCGGAAGCATCACGGATATCTCCGAGCGCAAGCGGCAGGAGATGGTCGCGGCGGCCGAGCACGCCGTGTTCGAGAAGCTCACGGGCAATGCGCCGCTGCCCGCCGTTCTGGAGTCCATCACGCGACTCATCGAATCCGAAGGCGTGGGCACGATGTGCTCGGTGAGCGTGCTCGCCGAGGACGGGCGTGGATTTAATTACATCGTCGCACCGCGACTACCGGAAGATTTGCGCACGGCGCTCGAAAACGTTCCCGTCGACACGCGTCATGGGTCGTGCGCGGCAGCGGTTCATCTCGCACGGCAGGTGCTGGTCTCGGACATCGCGACGGACGCGTTTTGGGAGGAACGCAGACAAGTTGCGCTTGCTGCGGGCGTGCGTGCGGCCTGGTCGCTGCCCATCAAGGCGGCGAGCGGGAAGGTGCTCGGTGCGTTGGGCGTGTTTCGTGCTGACGTGGGGCTCCCCACATCCAGCGAGGCGGACACCATGGCGCACGCCGCACAACTCGCCGGTATTGCCATTGAGCGGCGACTCTCCGAAGAAGCCCTGCGCAGCAGCGAAGCGAAATTCCGCGGACTGTTCGAGAGCATCGCGGAAGGGGTTTACCAGGCCTCGCGCGATGGGCGGCTGCTGTCGGTGAATCCGGCCTTTGTGCGGATGTTCGGCTACTCGAGCGCGGAAGAGTTGTACGCATTGCGGAGCACCGAGCAGCTCTACTGGAATCCGCTCGATCGCCTGGAGTTCATGCGCCGCGTCGAGCGCGAAGGCGAGATCCGCAATCACGAGTTCATCGCACGGCGGCGTGACGGGCAGCAGCTCGTCGTGCTCGAGAACTCGCGTGCCATCAAGGACGGCTTCGGCCGGCTCATCGGCTACGAAGGCACGATCAACGACATCACCGATCGCAAGCGCGCCGAGCAGGCCGTGTTCGAGGAGAAGGAGCGGGCGGAGGTCACGCTCCAGTCGATCGGCGATGCCGTCATCAGCACCGACGCGCAGGGCCGCATCGATTACATGAACCCCGTCGCGGAGAGCCTCACGGGCTGGAGTGTCGAGGAGGCGCGCGGGCGCGATATCGGTGAGGTGTTCAATCTCGTGACGGAGTTCGATCACGAGCCGCTCGAGAATCCGCTGCTGCGCGCGCTCGGGCGCGGTGAGCATCGCGGCGAGGGCAATGCGGCCGATCATTCCGTGCTCATCACGCGCTCGGGCCAGGAGCTCGCCATCCAGGAATCCGCCGCGCCGATCTGCGACCGGCAGGGCCGCATGATCGGCGCCGTCATCGTGTTCCACGACGTGACGAAGGAGCGCCGCCTGAAGCGCGCGCTCGCCTATCAGGCGACGCACGACGCGCTCACCGGGCTCATCAATCGCCGCGAGTTCGACAGCCGGCTGCACGCGGCTGTCGAGCATGCGCAGCGCGGTGAAGGGTCTTACGCGCTGCTCTACATCGACCTCGATCAGTTCAAGGTGGTGAACGACACCTGCGGCCACCAGGCCGGCGACCGCTTGTTGCGGGACGTGACGGGTTTGCTGCAGACGCGTGTTCGCGCATCCGACACCATCGCGCGTCTCGGCGGCGACGAGTTCGGCGTGCTGCTCGAGAACTGCACGCTTGATCAGGCGCTGCGCATCGCGGAAAGCGTGCGGCAGTCCATCCGGGATTACCGGTTCGTCTGGGGCGCGACGACGCTTTCGGTGGGCGCCAGCATCGGCGTCGTCTCGATCCGGCGCGAGACGGAAAACGTCGCGGCCATCATGAGCGCGGCGGACATCGCCTGCTATGCGGCCAAGGACGGCGGGCGCAACCGCATTCACGTGTACGACTCGGATGGCGTTTCCGGACGCCATCGCGAGATGCACTGGGTGGCGCGGGTCACCCGTGCGGCGGAGGAAAACCGGCTGGAGCTGTTCTTCCAGCCGATCGCGGCAATCGGCTCGCAGAGCCCGCCGAGCTTCCACGAGCTCACCGTGAAGCTGCGGGGCGAGGATGGCGCGCTGGTGCAGCCGAGCGAGTTCATCCCCGCGGCCGAGCGCTACAACGCCATGTCAATCATCGACCGGTGGGTGATGCAGCAGGCCGTCGCGCTGCTTGAGGAGCGGCGGCAGCGGGGCGCGCCGCTGCCGACGCTGGCGGTGAACGTCTCGGGGACCTCGCTCAACGAGCAGGGCTTCGTCGATCTGGCGCTGCAGACCCTGTCGGACCCGGTGATCGCCGGCGCCATCTGTTTCGAGATCACCGAGACCGCGGCCGTAACGAATCTCGCGGACGCCATCCGCTTCATGCGCGAGCTGAAGACCCGCGGGTGCAAGTTCGCACTGGATGACTTCGGCACCGGGCTCTCGTCGTTCATGTACCTGAAGACGCTGCCCGTGGACTTTCTCAAGATCGATGGCCAGTTCATCGCGCAGATCGCGGCGGACCCGGTGGATCGGAGCATGGTCGAGGCGATCGGAAAGGTGGGGCGCGCGCTCGGGATCGCCACCATCGCCGAGTGCGTGGAGACCGCCGTGGTGCTCGAGGAGCTGAAGCGTCTCGGCGTAGACTTCGCTCAAGGCTACTTCATTGCTCGTCCGCTGCCGATTACACAGCTAAACTGATCGCACCGCGCAACCGAGTCGGTGCTGGCATGACGAGTCGCGAGCCGCCGTTTACGGTCGGCATCGAAGAAGAATATCTGCTGGTCGACCTGCACACGGGCGCAGTCGACGAGGACCCACCGCCGCAACTTCTGAAGGACTGCACGGAGCGGGGCGAGGGGCAGATCGCGCCGGAATTCCTGCGCTCCCAGGTGGAAGTGAGCACGTGCGTCTGCCGCACGTTGCAGGAGGCCCGTGCGGACCTTGCACGGCTTCGCGGCATCATCGTCGATGTGAGCCGGCGATATGGGCTCGCCCCGATCGCCGCATCCACTCATCCGTTTTCACGCGCGCGTGTGCAGAAGCCCACCGAGCAGGATGAGTACTCGGCCCTGGCGCAGGAAATGCAGGCCGCGGCGCGACGCCAGATGATCTGCGGGATGCATGTGCACGTGGGGCTGGATGATGACGATCTGCGCATCGACATCATGAACCAGCTCTCGTACTTCCTGCCCCATCTGCTCGCGCTGTCCTGCTCCTCGCCGTTCTGGGAAGGGGAGCTCACGGGGCTGAAATCCTTCCGGCTCACGGTCTACGACGCGCTGCCCCGGACGGGGTTGCCGGAGCGCTTCGAGAGCTACGGCGAGTTCCGGCGGCACCTCGATACCCTGATCCGCAACGGCCTCATCGAGGACACCACACGCATCTGGTGGGACCTGCGGCCCAACGCCCGCTATCCCACGCTCGAAACGCGCGTGATGGACGTGTGCACGAGCATCGACGATTCGATCTGCCTCGCCGCGCTGAATGTGTGCCTCGTGCGCATGCTCTACCGCCTGCGGCGGGCGAATCAGTGCTGGCGCCGGTATCCGAACCTGCTCATCTCGGAGAACCGCTGGCGCGCCATGCGGTACAGCTTCGATGCGCAGCTTCTGGACATGGCCAGGGGCGAGCTCGTCGACTTTCCGGAGCTGCTCGAAGAGCTCATCACGCTCGTGCGCCAGGACGCGGAGGCGCTCAACTGCGTGCGCGAGGTGGAGCATGCGCGCACGATCGTCCAACGCGGGACGAGCGCGCATCGGCAGGTGGCCGTCTACAACGAAGCGCGCGCCGGCGGAGCAAGCGATCGGGAGGCACTGAAGGCTGTCGTGGATTTCCTCGTCGCGGAGACCGAAGCGGGGATGCGCTGATCTCGAGCACTTCCCCCGGCGAAAAGTCGTGTAGACTTCGCGCCGTCATTGGGGAGTAGCCAACCTCCCTTGCGCCAAGCCCTGGCTCCGGTGCAAGCGAGAGGGGCCTGCATCAACAGACTTGGCCGCCTGCCGCATTCGGCGGGCGCCATGGTGCAGGCAGCTTCAGAGTCTGGCGAGACCTTTGACCACAGCCGTCCGGTTTTCGGAGCCGGGGGCGGCGTGGTCATGGCTCGTTGCCGGCTCTGGAGCACTGGATGGAAGCCCTTCTCATCTCCACGGGTGTGGTTGCGCTCGCCGAAATCGGCGACAAGACGCAGCTGCTCGCATTGGTTCTCGCTGCCCGGTTCCGGAAGCCCCTGCCGATCATCCTCGGCATCCTGCTGGCCACGCTCTTCAATCACGCCTTCGCGGGCGTGGTGGGGCGCTGGGTCGCCGCGGCGCTCGGGCCCGACCTGCTGCGCGGGGTGCTGGGCATCGGCTTCATCGCCATGGCCGTGTGGATGCTGGTGCCGGATGGCTACGACGAAAAGCCGGATCGCGCCCCGCGCTTCGGCGCGTTCCTCACCACGCTGGTCGCGTTCTTCCTCATAGAGATGGGCGACAAGACGCAGGTGGCCACCGTGGCGCTCGCCGCGAAGTACGCGTCGCTGGTGGCGGTGGTCACAGGGACTACGCTCGGGATGATGATCTCGAATGTTCCCGCCGTGGTGATCGGCAACGGCATTGCGGAGAGGCTGCCCTTGAAGCTGATCCACGGCATCGCGGCCGTGGTGTTCTTCGTCATGGGACTGTTCGTCCTGCTCGGGCAGGGCATCGGAATGCCAGGTCATCAGGGTCTCCACCCGATGCCCACGTAGAACGCGCGGCCATCACCGGGCAGGAACTGCGCGGCATCGGCGCCGTGCGCGTCCGGAATGACGCCAGTGGTGGCCGCATAGGTCTTGTCGGTGAGGTTGCGCGCCTCGATGAACCACGACAGGCCCTGATCGGGCGTGCGGCCGATCTTCAGGCCGAGCAGCGCGTAGGCATCCGCGAACCACGTATTCGCCATGTCGATCGCGTACTTTTTGGGGGACCATTCCGTGGTGAGCGTGACGAACCCGTCACCGGACACGGTCCAGGTGAGCTCTCCCCGGTAGAAGTGCTCCGGCAGGCCGGGCAGACGGTTGTCGCGGTAGGTGGCGTTGTCGTCAAAACGGAAGTCGCTCCACAGATAGGCGGAGCGCCACGCAAGCGATCGAGTGATCTGGATCTGCGCGCCGAGCTCCACGCCGCGATGAACTGTGCGCGGTGCGTTCACGGTGCCGAGCGGCGTGCCGTCCGGCGCGTTCAGCCCGAGCAGCTCATCGCGAACGCGCGCCGTGTACGCCGCGATATCCCACTCCACGCGGGGCATCTTGCCGCGCGTGCCCACTTCCAGCGTGCGCGCAGTCTGCGCGCGCAGAGGCGTGACGTTGGGGCCACCGGAGAGCTCGCCGAAACTCGGCGGCTCGAAGCTGTCGGACACATTGGCGAATACGCTCCAGGCGGGCCCGCCTTGCCAGAGCAGGCCGATCTTCGGTGAGAACTGCGTGTACGCCGCATCGATGCTCTGATCGCCGTTGGCGAGAAAGCGATCGATGTAGCGGCGCTCCGCGTCGGTCCACTGCGCGCCGGTGACGAGTGTCCAGTGAGCCGTGAGGCCGAACTGATTTTCCCCATACACGGTCCAGTTCTGCGAACGCTGAAGGCTCTGCGCCGTGCGCGCGCCCTTCGCGCCGCCGAGGTTCACGAAGCGATCGTCCTGCACGTGGTTCCACGATGGGCTGAGGCCCAGCACAACGCGGTTCTGGCGGCCGGCGAGCGTGTGATCGCTCACGTAACGCACGCCCACGAAGGAATCGCCGGAGCGTTGCTGCAGCACCTGGAAGATGGGATGCCACAGATCCTTGTACGTGTAGCCGGCGGACAGCTCGAGCGTGGCGTCGCTCAGCTCGATCACGGTCCGGTTCGCGAGACGGTACAAATCGAAATCCCGCTTCTGACGGCCGGCGAGATTGGCGGCATTGGCCTGCTCGCGCGCATCGGCGAGCTGCGCCTTGGTGAGCGAGCCCGGGAGCTGCGAATCCGAGTGGACGGCGCTGATGAAGAATCGGCTTTCGATGAAGTCCCGCGGACGCAGGGCTGCGTTCGCGAACAGCCGCCCGTTGCGCTGCGCGGACCAGTCCCGGAAGCCTTCCTGAGCGTAGGCCGAAACCGAGGCGAAATAGTCGCCGCCCGGCAGCACGTCTCCCGCCGAGAGCTGTGCGCGCCAGTACCCGAAGCTGCCCGCTTCGAGCCGCGGCTGCAGGCCCTGACCATCGTGGCCGGAGGGCGAGACGAAGTTTACCGAGCCGCCGAGCGTCGTCGCGCCGTACTCCAGCGCATTCGCGCCCCGGCGCACTTCCGTGTAGGCGAGGGCAAGCGGTTCGACCGCCTGAAAGTCGCCGCTGCCGTCCGCGAGCGTGATCGGGATGCCATCCTGCAGGAGATAGACGCCGCGCATGTGAAACGTGCGCTGCAGGCCGGAGCCCCGGATCGAGAGCCGGGCTTCCTCGGCGCCGAAGCGGGGTTGCGCAAACACGCCTGGCGTGAAGGCGAACACGTCGGCGAGCGTGGAGGCTCTGCCATCCGCGTACTCGGATACGCCAACCACGCTCGCGCCGCCCGGCACTCGCGCCGCCTCGGCGCGCGCGGCGCCTTCGCCGGGGGCGGAGGGAGCCACGGAGTTCGCGGTCACCGTGATCTGTTCGAGCCACTTCGGGCTCGCCTGATCGGCGACCGCTTGCGATACAAGACCTGCCGAAACGAAGACAGCAGCCATGCCCGCTCGTATCGCGGGCGATTGTTGGAATGCATGACGAACGGCGCGCAGGACATGCGCACCGGACGAGAAAGCGCTCATACGTTTCTCCGGAACGAAACCAACCCGGGCCGGGGCGCGAGCTCCGGCTGATTCAGAAGCGTTGTGGATTCGTCAGGAGAGCGCGGGAGGCGCGCGGGGCTGCTGGATGCGATGTTCTGGGGAGAGTGGGCGCGGCAGCGCCAGCGCTGTTTCAGAAACCGAGGTGTGCCCGACGTTCGCCGGAAGGAGCGTTACGTGCGGAGCAGGGCCGGCGCTCGCGACTGCTGCTGCGAATACGCAGTAGTCGGCGCGCATCGAGCCAGTGCCCGGGGCCTCGTCTGTTCCGGAACCATCTTCGGCGGAATGCGAGGACGATTCCGGGTGTGCGTGATGCGCTGCGTGCGCATCGTGCGCCATCGCGTGCTCTGCGTGGGCGCCGTGGCTCGAATGCTCAACTGTCGGCTGGAAGAGATGCGCCGGGAACCAGTCCGGACACAACTCGAGAGTGAATGGCCGCTCGCCCGACGGCATGAAGCCCACTGGAATGAGCGCACGGAACGCGACCGCCACCAGCAGAATACTGGTGAGCCAGTGTCGGGACTTCCGGTGGAGAGCGGGGTTTGACATCGGGGCCGCAGCTGCGATGGCGCACGCAGTGTATCACCACGTCTCGCAAGAAACGGGCCCCGTGCCTCGGCGGAAATTCAGCCGTTCATTTTTTGAATCTCACGAGCGGATCGGAATCCAGATGTCGACCGTGCCGATGCCTCTCATCGCGTCGAAGTCTTCCCCGTAGCGTTCGAGCTCCGGGCCCTCCACCGCTTCGAGCCCCGCATCACCAAGCCCGCGCGCCCAGATCGTGGCCCAGGTGCGACGGATCTCCGAAATGTGGCGCTTGTGCGCGAACACGGCATAGCGCTGGGCCGGAACCCGCAGCCGGCTGAAATTGTCCGGCACATCGCTGAAGTCCGGGACCTCGACGCCACAGAGATACTCGAAGTTGCCGGCCTCATCGAAGTTGTACTTGACGCCATACGCCACATTGCCGAGCTGCTTCGGGATATGTCCAAAGTACGGCAGGAAGCGCTGCCATTGCGCTGGCACGCCGGCGCTGCTCTCGCAGGTGTAGCGCTCGCTCAGCCCGACGAGATGCAGGGGACTGCCATCCACGATGCGGGGCGGCGCCAGATCGGTCAGGAGTGACTGGTCCATACGGATGGGCTCCACGAGTTGCAGGGATTGAACGGATGCGCGTGCGCGAACGCTTTCCGGCGTGACGCCGAACTGCTCGCGGAACGCGCGTGTGAATGCCTCGTGAGAGCCGTAGCCCGCCTCCAGCGCCACGGCGAGAATGTCAGGTGCTCCGTTTGCGAGCGCACGCGCCGCCTCGGTGAGTCTTCGGCCTCGCACGTATCGCATGAGGGGCTGGCCCGTGGCGTCACTGAATGCCCGCGTCACGTGGTAGCGGGACACACCTGCATGACTCGCCAGATCTTCGAGCGTGATCTCCTGAGCGAAATGACTCTCGACGAACCAGAGCGCTTTCTGTACGGGATTCATTCGGCCTCTCACATGGCACGCGCGCAGCATGCCTGCCCGCGGGGCGGGGCATTTGACCGGAATTGCGCGTGCGCATCGATGATCGAGGGTCGATGGTGATGTCTTGCGCGAGCTCCATCTTCGCCTTCGTGATAGCCCTCCGCCCAGGCTCCGCTTGCGGTGCAGGTCGTCCGTCCATCATTCTCCGGCGTACTGGCGCGTTCCTTGCGAGAGGCGTGGTTTGCACCCTTGCCGCGAAAAGGGGAACTGAATAAGGAGCACCGATGCAAAAACCTGCCATTCCCCATGACGCGCTGGTTCTCGTGGGCGACGGCTCACGCGCGGTATTCTTCAGGAACAACGGCAGCCTTCAGCGGCCCGAGCTCGTGGTGGAACGCACGCTGCTGCTCGCGGAAAACCCACCCACGCACGAGCAGGGCACGGACCGCCCGGGCCGGCGCGCGGAAAGCCACGTCGGGACGCTGCGCAGTGCGAGGGAGGAAACGGACTGGCACCAGCTTGCCGAGGAGCGCTTCGCCAGCGAGATCGCGGATGCGCTGTATCGCTCGGCCCATGCAGGGCAGTTCGAGCGGCTGATCATCGTGGTGCCGCCGAAGGTGCTCGGAAATCTGCGCAAGGCGCTCCACAAGGAGGTGCTCGATCGCATCGCGGCCGAAGTGCCGAAGGAGCTTGCGTCGTACTCCGTGAACGCCATTCGCAGCGAGCTTGCGAGCTGGGGGTGAGCGTCAGGAACGCGTCCGGATCATGATGCGAGTGCCGTCCTAGGGACTGGCGCCAGCGCTCGCGCCGGCGCGCATGTTGTCCAGGGACTGCTTGATGATCGCCGCGTTCTGGCCGCTCACCGGCTCGCCCGCCGCGAGCTTGTCTGCGTGCTCGAACAAGGGGCGGAACAGGCCAGCCTGATCCACCTGCGCACGCAGCGTGATCTGGGGGGTCGCGCGGAAGCGCGCCCGCCACTCATCTCGCACCTGATCCCAGAACTCGCGGGTGCGCTGGTAGTACTCGTCCGCTGCGGCGAAGTCCGGCGACGCGAGTCGCTCATAGCGCGCCACCCCGTATTCGCGCGCGAGGAAGGGCTCCTGGGCGAGCGCGCGAACGGGAGTGAGCACGCCCTTGAGATTGTTCTCCTCCTGAACCCAGCCGGTGCGCGTGATGGTGTGGCGATTCGTGCCGATCAGCACCTGGTAGTCCTTGCGCACGCTCCATTCACGCCGTGGCAGCGGACGCCAGGTATCGCCGCTCAGCCAGGTGGAAAAGCTCGGCGAGTGCTCCCACCTGCCGAGACTCGCATAGCGCGGCGACTCATCCACCTGATACACCGTCTGCGACCATTTGCCGGCAACCTCGCGGCGGTCGAGCACGCGGCGGCCCCAGCGCTCGCGCCCGAGATATTCGACGATCTCACCGGGCTCGTACTGCCAGTCCTGCCGCCAGTGCTTGGTGACGAACGGTTCGCTCAGCTTGCCGTTCTCGTCCACGATGCGCATCTCGAGGATGTGCGACAGGCTGATGAACTTGCCGTCGTCCCGATCCACGTACACGCGCTCGGTGCCCCAGGACTGATACGGCTGCTCGCGCTTCGCATCCGCCTCGAACGGCACGACCTCGAGGAAATCGAACGTCACGCGGAAGCTGCCCGCCATGGCGAGTATGGCGCGGCGATCCCGCTCGAATGCCGACAGCCCGGGCTCCTGGTGCGCGCGCCATGCCGGAGATTCGCTGCGGTCGAGCGCAAGGTCCGGTCCGCGCGTGGTGCCGCCGCGCGGCGCGAGCGATGGGTCGGACGTGATGGGCCAGGAGAACGTAAATCGCGGGGATGAGCTCGTTTTCGCGGGCTCATCGGCGATGGCGATCGACGCGAGCAGCAGCGTTACCGCCGCGGTCGAGATGACACCGAGTGCGAGAACGACACGCACCGTGCGAGTGAACCAGACCGGTTGCCGTGGAGTCACGAGGGCCACCTTTCCATACACGTGTGGATCGGCTGGCGGGCTGCCGCGCGGAGGGGGACGCGGGTGGCTGGCTTGCCCGGCGCGCGAAAGCGCGCACGGCGAGGCATGGTAGTGAGTCTCCTCTGGTGAGACAAGCTGCGCACCCGCCGCCGCTCAGGTTTCGCGTAGCAGCGCATCCAGTGCGGAACGGCGCATCCACACAAGCCGTTCGCGCCATTTCGGATAGCATGATTCGACCCTTGCAGGCGTGGAGATCGGGTGTCCGACCCAGAAACCGCAAACCGGCTCGACCGGCCAGTGGATCCGGCGTACGACCACATTCTCGGTCCCGAGCGTGCCGACATCTCGCTCGTGGAGTACGGGAGCTATGCGTGCCCGCATTGCCGGGCGGCGAATGAACGCATTGCGCAGGTCCGGGATCATCTCGGCGAGCGTCTGCAATACGTGTTCCGCCATCGGCCGCTCACGGGCGTCGACATCGCGAAGCGGGCCGCGCAGCTCGTCGAGCACGCTCAAGACCCGGAGCAGTTCTGGAAGGCGCACGTGGCGCTCATGACGCGCTCGCCTTCGCTCACCGAAGACGATCTCGTTTCCGTCGCCCAGGATTTCGATCTGATGCCGGACGACGAACGCGCGCGCGAACAGGCCGCAGCGCGCGCCCGCAAGCGTGTGGAGACCGACGAGCAAAGCGCCAACGCGAGCGGTGTCCGGTTCACGCCGACGTTCTTCATCAACGGGCGGCGCTATGACGGGCCGTGGGATGAAAGCTCCTTCGAAGATGCGCTGCTGGGGTCGCTCGGCCACCGCGTGCGTGCGGCCGCGGTGGATTTCGCGAGCTGGGCGCCATCAACGGGCGTGATGCTGCTCTTCACCACGGTGCTCGCGGTGCTCATCAGCAACTCGGCGTGGGGACCTGCGTTCCAGGCGCTCTGGCACCAGAGCTTCGGTCTCGTGCTGGGCGACCGCACCTTTCTGCTCTCGCTCGTGCACTGGATCAACGACGGGCTGCTCAGCATCTTCTTCCTCGTCGTGGGGCTCGAGATCAAGCGCGAGCTGACCGTCGGGCACCTCGCGAGCCGCAGGTCCGCGGCGTTGCCGATTGCGGCGGCGCTGGGCGGAATGGTGGTTCCGGCGCTCATCTACCGGGTGGTGCTTCCGGAGGGCCCCTGGGCGCACGGCTGGGGAGTGCCGATGGCCACGGACACGGCGTTCGCCGTTGCGCTCATCGTGATGATGGGGCGGCGCATTCCGGTGGAGCTGCGCATCTTCCTCACAGCCGCCGCCATCGTGGACGACATCGGTGCCATCGTGGTCGTCGCGATCTTCTATTCCGGTGAGCTGCACATGGGGTATCTGGTGGCGGCCGCGGCCACCGTGGGTGGGCTTGCATTGCTGCAGAA
>JADGHX010000081.1 GCA_019683695.1 Steroidobacteraceae bacterium | reverse complement strand
CGCCAAACCTTATCTGCAATTCATTGAGGCACTGCGCCCATCGGGCCCCGTCGCCTCCGGCGACGTCGCCATTGCGGTTGAAGAATGAAGATGAAAGAAGCGAAGAGAAGAAGCCGAACATCGGGGCGGGATGGGCCCGCGCGGCAAGCCGTGCGCGTGGAATCTGTGCCGGGTGTTCCCGCGGAAACCCGTGCCTGAAACGTGCACTTCCGTCCGGGGAGGCACACGCTTGGTTCCGTGCAGGCGGCAGCGCGCGCCTCTTCACTCGGAGGCCGAACGAAGCTGCTGCACCCGATCCCGCGCGACGCCATCGACCAACCGCACATCCCCTTCGCCAAACTTTATCTGCATTCATTGTGGCACTGCGCCCATCGGGCCCCGTCGCCTCCGGCGACGTCGCCATTTCGATCGAAGAGCGAAAGCGAAAGAGCGGAAGAGGAGAGCGGAAGGCAAGAAGAGGAGGCAAGAACGGAGGAGGAAAGAGCGCGAGAGAAGACCCGAGGAGGCGGAGGAAGAAGAACGGGAGATAGAGGAAGGGGAGAAGAGAGGGAACGGGTAAGAGCAGAGAAGCTTCGACGATGACACGTCCGTGCGGTGCCCGGCGGCCCTGCAGAGAAGGCGGCCCAGTTGCGTGTCGCTCAACGTGGACGAGCGCGGCCCGGACGCACTCTTTGCATCAAAGTTCGCCATGCGTTCCCGCCGGAACATGGCGCTCGAACGCGGAAAGCGTCTCATGCAAACGAGGCGGAAGAGATGTGCCTGGGCACGCCCTGGCGAGAGCAGGCCGCGGCGAGAGCTCGCCCTGGCGACAGCACGGTCCGGCGAGCCCATAAGCGTGCGAGAAGACAACCTGCGAGAGCACAAGCCCGCAAGACCACAAGCCCCCAAGTGCACCACCTGTCAATCTCGCTTTCGGGTCTTGCCAGCCCGCCGCCCCGGCGCGCAGCATCGTCCAGCGTCTGCGCCAGCGCTTGCGCCTGCCGGCGCGCGCGCACGCCGTTCTGTTCGTCATAGTCTCGTCCGTCCATACGCTCGATCTCTCCCGTGCATCAACTGAGTGGCCGCTGGAAACTCGGGTTTTTCCTCGCTGTGCTCACCGCCGTGTCGTGGGGGCTGCTGCCCATCGCGCTCGCCATCACGCTGGAGGCGGTGGATGCCTTCACGCTCACGTGGTTCCGGTTTCTGACGGCGGCGCTCGGGCTCGGCGCGATTCTCGCGTGGATGGGCCGCATGCCTCGGCTCGGCGGCATCGACCGGCGCGGCTGGCTGTTGCTGCTCATTGCGCTCGCCGCGCTCACGGGCAACTTCGTGCTGTACCTGGTCGCGCTGCTCTACACGTCGCCCACCATCAACCAGGTGGTCACGCAGCTGTCGCCGCTGCTGCTGATGCTCGGGGGCATTGCCGTGTTTCACGAGCGGTTCAGCGCGAGGCAGTGGGCGGGTTTCCTGCTGCTGCTGATCGGGCTGCCGCTGTTCTTCAACCGGCGGCTGCCGGAGCTTGCCCATCTGAACTCCGGGCTCGGGCATGAGGTGGCGCTGCTGGTGCTCGCATCTGCCGTCTGGGCCATCTACGGGCTGGCCCAGAAGATGCTTCTCAAGCAGCTGCAGTCGCAGCAGGTGCTCGTGCTGTTGTACGCGGGAGCGGCCGTGGTGCTGTTGCCGCTATCGCATCCTTCGCACCTGCTGAAGGTGAACGTGCTTCAGGCCTGCACGCTCGCGTTCAGTTGCGCCAATACCGTCGTGGCGTACGGCGCATTCGCGGAAGCCTTGCGACACTGGGAAGCGTCGCGAGTGGGCGCCACGCTCACTCTCACGCCGCTCTTCACGATGGTGTCGATGTGGGCGCTCGAGCACTGGGCGCCGCATGTCGTGCGCCCGGAGCAGCTGAATGCGCTTAGCGTGGGAGGCGCGTTGGTGGTGGTGGGCGGCTCCATGCTGTGCGCGCTCGGCAACGCACGCGCGGCGGCCCCTTCCACACAAGCCGTGCAAACCCGCGAGGCGGGGAGGGGCTCCTCTCCCGCCTCGCCGTAATCGCCGCGAATCAGCTTCCGAGCTGCGCGTCCACCACGCACACGGTGGCGCCGACTTCAGCAATCTCGCCTGCCGGCACCTTGATTTCGAGCAGCGTGCCATCGGACGTGGCGGTCACCTCCTGGGTGACCTTGTCCGTCTCGATCTCATAGAGCACGTCCCCCGCCTTGAAGTGCTCTCCGGGCTGCTTGTGCCACTTCGCGATGGTCGCCTCGGCCATGTTCATGCCGACGCGCGCGAGCTTCATGTTCACCTTCATGCGTCAGGCCGCCTTCGCTACCGCGGACGCCGCGCTCACGATGTTCGCTTCGCTCGGGAACACCTTCGCCTCCGCATTGGGCGCGTAGGGCATCGCCACATCCGGCACGGTGACGCGCTTCACCGGCGCCTTCAGCGAGCCGAACGCCTTGTCCGCCAGAATGGCGGCGATGTGACTCGCGGCGCTGCACCGGTCGCGCGCCTCATCCACCACCACGACGCGGCCCGTCTTGCGCACGGAGCGCAGGATGGTGTCCTCATCGAAGGGCACGAGTGTACGCGGGTCGATGACCTCTGCGCTGATGCCGTTCGCTTCGAGCTGCTTCGCCGCCCCGAGCGCCGGCTTGAGCATCGTGCCGATGGCAATGAGCGTCACGTCACTGCCCTCGCGCGCGATAGCCGCCTTGCCGAAGGGCACCGTGTAATCGCCATCCGGCACTTCGCCGCTGTCGCCGCCCCGGCCGCTCGCTTCCATGAAGAACGTGGGATTGCGACCGCGAATCGCCGTCTTCAGCAAGCCTTTCGCATCCGCCGGCGTGGCGGGTACCGCGACATTCACACCGCCGAGATTCATGAGCAGCGGGTGCGGCGTGTCGGAATGCTGAGCCGCGTTCGAGCGGCCGCCGCCATAGCCGGACAGGATGGTGATCGGCAGCTCGAGCTGGCCGCCGGTCATGAGACGCAGCTTCGCCATCTGGTTCGCGATGGCGTCGAACCCCGTGTAGAGGAAGTTCGAGAACATCATGTGAAGCACCACGCGATAGCCTGCGGCCGCCGCGCCCACCGCCATGCCGGTGAGGGTGGCCTCGCAGATCGGCGTATTGCGGATGCGGTTGCGTCCGAATCGGTCCAGCAGCCCGCGCGTGTCGCCGAAGATGGCGAGCTCGACGTCTTCGCCGAACACGATGACCTTGGGATCGCGCTCCATCTCCTCGAAGAGCGCTTCGTTGATCGCCTGGGTGTACCGCTTGCGTGCCATACGTCGAACCTCAGGGCTTCTGCCCGGCGAACATCAGATCGAACACCAGGCTCTCATCCGCCGGCTCGCTCCGATGGGAAAATGCGACCGCTTCCTCCACCTGACGCGCCACGCGCGCGCCGATCTCCTCGAGCTGTGCGGCGGTGGCGATGCCGGCCTTCACGAGCCGCTCGCCATGGCGCGTGATCGGGTCCCGCGCGCGCCACTGCTCGATCTCATCGAGCTCGCGATACTTGCCGCCCGCGAGCAGCTCCTTCTCGAATTCCATGTGACCCTTGATGCGGTAGGTCTCCGCTTCGATGAAGCAGGGCCCCTTGCCGCTGCGGGCGAGCGCCACGGCCTCGGCCGTCGCGCGCCATACCGCTTCGACATCGTTGCCATCCACCTTCACGGCGTGAATGCCGAAGGCGCGTGCGCGGTTGATGATCTCGCCCGAGGTCACCTGCTCGGCGCGCGTGAACTCGCAGAAGTGGTTGTGCTCGCAGACGAACACCACGGGCAGCTCCCAGAGGGAGCTCACGTTGAGGCATTCCATGAACACGCCCTGGTTCGCCGCGCCATCCCCGAAGAAGCACACGGTGACGCGGCCATCGTTGCTCAGCTTCGAGCCGAACGCGGCGCCCACCGAGATGGCGAGCCCGCCGCCGACGATGCCGTTCGCGCCGAGAATGCCCTTCGAGAGATCCGCAACGTGCATGGAACCGCCCATGCCCTTGCAGATGCCCGTCTTCTTGCCCCAGATCTCGGCCATCATGGCGTTGACGTCGCCGCCCTTCGCAAGGAAGTGGCCGTGGCCGCGATGGGTGCTGGTGATCCAGTCCGAGTCCTTGAGCTGCATGCACACGCCGGTGGCCACCGCTTCCTGGCCGATGTACAGATGCACGGCGCCGGGTAGTACTCCCGCAGCGGCGTCGGCACTGAGCTTTTCCTCGGTGCGCCGGATGAGCAGCATGCGTTCGTAAAGGGCGAGCGACTGTTCGGGTGTCGGCCCGCCGGAGGGTTGCGTCGTCACGGTTGCGACTCCGTGTGTTGAGCCATGTTGGGCGTGCTCAGCGCGGAAACTGCGCGAGCGTCGTGTTGAAAGCGGTGGTGACGGTCTTCTCGAGCGGCCACGAGCGCAGCTCGGCGTTCAGCACCTCGATGCCGACGGGGCCGTCGTAGCTCGAGCTCACGAGCTTCGCGAGAAAACCCTTGATATCGAACTCGCCGTTGCCACAGAGCTGCCGGTGCGCGGTCGTCTCGGTGACGATGTCCATGCCCGGCGGCGTCCTGATCCAGCCGTCGTTGATCTCGACGCCGACGAGATACTCCTTTGGGAAGCTCACGACGTCGTCGTACGGGATGCCGAGCTTCACGATGTGCCACAGATCGAAAATGATCCCGCCGTTCTTCTGCGCGGCGCCCTCCACGAGCTGCCGCGCAAGCGGCAGGGATTCGATCACGGAGAAGGGCATGAGCTCGTAGCCGATGCGGATGCCGCGCTTGGCCGCCTCCTGGCACAGCTGCGCGAACTCGTCGATGAGGCGCGGCATCGGGCACGCCGTGCGGTAGAAGTCCCCGACCTTGATGTGGCGGCCGCCGAGCGCCTCGCACGCATCGAAGAGCAGGCGCTTGCGCGCTTCGGCCGCCGTGCGGCGCTCGCCGGGCTCGAGGAACCAGTCCGCGAGGAATTCGATCTCGATGTGGCGGATGCCGTTGTCATCGAGGATGCGCTTCATCTCCTGCAGCGAGTAGCTTTTCTGCACGTGCTCGAGATCCGCATGCCAGAAGCCCATGCCCTTGAAGCCGGCGCGCGCCACCGCCCCGACGCGCTCGCGAAACTCGAAGGTGCTGTATTCCTTGTCGCTGTGAGGGATGGCCCCGCCAGACACCGTCCAGTAGGACGCAATCAGTTCAACGTCGCGCATCTCGTGCCCCCTTGCGATGGCGTGATCATAACCGCGAATTCACACAGGGCGGACCGGGGGCGAGCGCAAACCGCAAGGTGGTGCGTGGCATTGAGCGGGCAGTGCGCGATTCACTCTCGGTCGAGACTGGTGTCTTCGATGGTTGAGCCCTTTGCGCGGTGCATGGGCTGAGAATAAAGTCCTTCGTCCCACGCCGGGCGGAACCCTTCTTTTCGGAGGCAACCCGTGAACGCTGTTCCTCAATCCACCATCGCTGCCCAGCCGGCGCCTTCGGCCAGGGTAGCGGAATTCCTCAAGCGCCCACGCCGTCTGCTCATCGGCGGCGAATGGGTCGAAGCCCAATCGTCCAAACGCATTCCCGTCATGGACCCGGCCACCGGCAAGGAAATCGCATCCGTTCCGGATGCGAGCGCGGAGGACGTGAATCGTGCCGTGGCGGCCGCGCGCGCCGCGTTCGAGAAGGGCCCGTGGGCGGACATGCTGCCCGCGCAGCGCGAGGCGCTGCTCTGGAAGCTCTCGGATCTGATCGACCAGCATGCCGATGAGCTCGCCGAGCTCGAGAGCCTGAACAACGGCAAGACGAAGTTCATGGCGAGCATCATCGATGTGCCGAGCACCCGCGACTATTTCCGGTACATGGCGGGCTGGGCCACGAAGATCGAGGGCTCGACGTTCCAGACGTCGATTCACGGCCCGCCCGGGATGAAGTTCCACACGTACTTCACCCGCGAGCCCGTGGGCGTGGTCGCGCAGATCATCCCGTGGAACTTCCCGCTCGCGATGGCGGCCTGGAAGCTCGGCCCCGCGCTCGCCACCGGATGCACGGTCGTCCTGAAGCCCGCCGAGCAAACGCCGCTCACGGCCTTGCGCCTCGGTGAGCTCATCATCGAGGCGGGCTTCCCGCCGGGAGTGGTGAACATCGTGACGGGCCACGGTGAGACGACCGGCGCCGCGCTCGTGGCGCACCCGGACGTCAACAAGATCGCATTCACCGGCTCGACCGAGGTGGGCAAGATCATCAACAAGGCCGCCACGGATACGGTCAAGCGCGTCACGCTCGAGCTCGGCGGAAAATCTCCGGTCATCGTGTTCCCGGACGTGGACCTCGACAGCGTGGTCGGCGGAGCGGCGAACGCCATCTTCTTCAACTCCGGCCAGGTCTGTGCGGCCGGCTCGCGCCTGTTCGCGCACAAGAGCGTGTTCGACAAGGTGGTCGAGGGCGTGAGCAACGCGGCGAGCACCATTCGCCTCGGCCCGGGGCTCGATCCGCAGACGCAGATGGGCCCGCTCGTCTCGCGCGAGCAGCAGGAGCGTGTGCTGGGGTATATCCAGTCCGGTCGCAAGGAAGGCGCCGCGATCGTCACGGGTGGCGAGGCGCCCCCGCACGAGGGCTACTACGTGAAACCCACCGTGATGGTGAACGTGAAGCCGGACATGAAAGTCGTGCGCGAGGAAATCTTCGGGCCCGTGCTGGTTGCGCAGCGCTTCGAGGACATCGACGAGATCGCCGCGATGGCCAACGACACACCGTATGGTCTTGCCGCGAGCGTCTGGTCAAACGATGTGCGCACCGTGAATCGCATCGTGCCGAAGCTGCGCGCGGGCACGGTCTGGGTGAACTGCCACGGGTTCGTCGATCCGGCGATGCCGTTCGGTGGCTTCAAGCAGTCCGGCTTCGGGCGCGAGCACGGACGTGTCGTGCTCGATCAGTACACCGAGATCAAGTCCGTCTGCATGGCGGTCTGAGCCCATCAGTCGAAACGGTCAGGAAAGTTGCGCCAGCGCGTCCGATGCGCTGGCGCGCTCACAATCGGGGGTCGCTTTTCATGAAGTCATCACATGTGCTCATCGCGAGCATCGCGCTCGTGCTCGCCGCATGCGGGCGCGGCAAGAGCGAGGCTCCGCAAGCCGGCGCGGCGGGCGCTGCGGGGCGGGCTGCAGCGGTGGATGCCGCGCGCCTGACGACGGCGGATCAGGATGCCGCGAACTGGATGAGCTACGGTCGCACGTACGACGAGCAGCGCTTCAGTCCTCTCACGCAGATCAACACCGGGAATGTCGCGTCACTGAAGCTCGCCTGGTACTACGACCTCGATACTGCGCATCGCGTGCAGGAAGCGACCCCGCTCGTGATCGATGGCGTCATGTATGTTTCGAGCGCGTGGAGCAAGGTCTTCGCGCTCGATGCGACCACCGGCCGCGAGATCTGGAAGTTCGATCCCAAGGTGCCGGGTGAGCGCGCCGTCGATGCCTGCTGCGACGTGCCGAATCGCGGCGTGGCGGCGTGGAACGGCAAGATCTACGTCGGAACCATCGACGGCCGGCTGATCGCGCTCGATGCCGCCACAGGCAACGTGGTGTGGGAAAAGCTCACCGTCGATCCGAAGCTGCGCTACACCATCACGGGCGCACCGCGTGTCGTGAAAGGCAAGGTCATCATCGGCAACGGTGGCGCGGAGATGGGCGTGCGCGGCTACGTGTCGGCGTACGATGCGGAAACCGGTGATCTGGTCTGGCGCTTCTACACAGTGCCCGGGGATCCGGCGAAGGGCTTCGAGTCGCCCGCGCTCGAGAAGGCTGCGGCCACGTGGAAGGGCGAGTGGTGGAAGCTCGGGGGTGGTGGCACGGTGTGGGATTCCATCGTCTACGACCCGAAGCTCGATCTCCTCTACATCGGCACCGGCAACGGATCGCCCTGGAATCATGCCCTGCGCAGTCCGGGTGGCGGTGACAACCTTTATCTCTCCTCGATCGTCGCGTTGCGCGCCGACACGGGTGAGTATGTGTGGCACTACCAGACCACTCCAGGCGAAAGCTGGGATTTCACGGCCACGCAGCCTCTCATGCTCGCGGATCTCGAGATCGGCGGGCGCGTGCGCAACGTGATCATGCAAGTGCCGAAGAACGGCTTCTTCTACGTGCTGGACCGCGCAACCGGCGAGCTGCTCTCGGCGCAGCCCGTCGTGCCGGTGAACTGGGCGACCCGCATCGATATGAAGACAGGTCGGCCGGTCGAGAATCCCGAGGCGCGCTACGGCGAGACCGGCAAAACGTTCGTCTCCATGCCGGGGCCCATGGGTGCGCACAGCTGGCAACCCATGTCGTTCAGCCCGCTGACGAAGCTCGTCTACGTGCCGATCAACGAAGCCGGCTTCGTGTACGTGCCGGACGCGTCGTTCAAGCCCACCGCGCTCAGCTTCAACGTCGGAGTCGACTTCGGAGCCGGATCGCTGCCCGTTGAGCCGCAAGCGCTCGAGCAGGTCAAGCAGAGCGCCAAGGGGCATCTCGCGGCGTGGGATCCGGTGGCTCAGAAGGAAGTGTGGCGCGTGCAGTACGAGCACCCGTGGAATGGAGGAACGCTCGCCACGGCAGGTGGGCTCGTCTTCGCCGGCACGGGGCTCGGCGAGCTCTTTGCATACAAGGCGGATACGGGAGAAAAACTCTGGTCAGCGCAGACGCAGGCCGGCGTTCTGGCCGCTCCAGTGACGTATCAGGTGAATGGCGAGCAATACATTGCAGTCGAAGTGGGCTGGGGCGGTGCGTACGGGCTCGCCGCAGGCCCGCTCGCGCGTGAGTCACACGTTGCCGGCAATACGCCGCGCGTGCTTGCGTTCAAGCTGAACGGCACGGCTTCGCTTCCGGCTCCGCAAGTCGCGCCGGCCCGTGAGCTGCGGCCGCCGCCGAGCACGGCGAGTGCCGCCGTGATCGCGGAAGGCAAGGCGAAGTTCCACCGCTTCTGCGGCACGTGCCACGGCGACAGTGCGGTGAGCGGCGGCGTGCTGCCGGACCTGCGTTATTCCGCGGCGCTCGCCGACGAGGCCACGTGGAACCAGATCGTTCGCGAAGGCGTGCTGAAGATGAACGGCATGGTGTCCTTCGCGCCGGTGCTCAGCCAGTCCGAGACGGACGCGGTGCGCGCCTACGTGATCCACCGCGCGAACGAGGATGCCGCCGCGCAGAAGGGTAGCGGGAGAACGGCAACGTCGGGCGTGCATTGACACGAGAGGGGAGCGCAGGTGTCCGGAAAGCAGTACAGACGAATCGCGACCGAAGAGGCCTTCGCCACGCCGGAGCAGATGGAAGCGCTGCGGAGGCTGATCGCCCGCTCGAGCACGTACGACCCGGACACCTTCCTCGCGGGCATGCAGACCTCGGGAGGGCAGATCACCCGGCGGCTGCTGGATGTGGACGGCGAGCGGCTGCGCATCATGGACGAATGTGGCGTCTCCATGGCCGTGCTCGCGATGACGTCCACGGGCGTGCAGCAGTTCGAGCCGGACGAAGCCGCTCACATCGCCGAAACCGGTAACGATCGGCTCGCCGACATCATCCGGCGGCACCCCACGCGCTATGCCGGGCTCGCCACCATTCCGGTGCAGGACCCGCCGCGCGCCATCCGGGAGATGGAGCGTGCGATCACGCGCCTGAAGCTGAATGGCGTGATGATCAACTCGCACACGAACGGCGAGTACCTGGACGAGAAAAAATACTGGCCCATTCTCGAAGCGGCCGCCGGGCTCGACGTGCCCATCTACATCCACCCGCGCGCGCCATCCCCGGCCATGGCGGCGCCGTATCGCAAGTACCAGCTGGAGCATGCGATCTGGGGATACGCCGTCGAGGTGGGGCTGCACGCCGTGAAGCTCCTCATGAGCGGCGTGTTCGACCAGTATCCGAACCTCCGGGTGGTGATCGGGCACATGGGGGAGAACATTCCCTACGCCCTGTACCGGCTCGACTGGATGCATGCGCATTACCCATTCGACCGGCCGAAGCTGAAACTCACGCCCGGTGAGTACTTCCGCCGCAATTTCGCGATCACGACGAGCGGCGTGAACTGGCTGCCCGCGCTCGAGCTGTGCATCAAGGTGCTCGGCGCGGACAACATCATGTGGGCCGTGGACTATCCGTATCAGGAAACGGCGGAAGCCACGCGCTGGCTCGACGAGGCGCCGATCGCGGAAGACGACAAGGAAAAGATCTTCCACCGCAACGCCGAGCGCATCTTCAGGATCGCGTGAGGAACCCGCGGCTGGCGGGCGTCTACTTGCGCGCGAGCAGCCAGATGCCCGAGAGCACGAGCGCCGTTCCGGCCGCGATCCACGGCGTGAAAGGCTCATCGAGCAGCAGCACGCCGAGGAAAATGGTGGAGAGGGGGCCGATCGCTCCCGTTTGCGCCGTAACGCCCGCACCCACGCGCTCCACCGCCAGCATCACG
Source organism: Steroidobacteraceae bacterium (assembly GCA_019683695.1). Lineage (GTDB taxonomy): Bacteria > Pseudomonadota > Gammaproteobacteria > Steroidobacterales > Steroidobacteraceae > JADGHX01. Next base: position 8,922 of record JADGHX010000081.1, on the reverse strand, counting down.
AAGAGCACGGGCAGGAACGTGCACAGTGTGGCGTTCAGAATGGCAAGCCCGATGACTTCGGGCGGCACGACGAGCGCCGACACAGGCCGCACCACGAAGAAGTGCAGAATGCAGAGCACGCACGCAATGCCCGTGGCGAGGCCTGTGATGCGCAGCGCCCCGAGCCGCTTCACCGCCTGCCCGCTGAAGAGCAGATACGTCGCGTAGCTCATCGCGCTGCCGAACACCAGAGCCGCGCCGAGCAGCGTGTTGTTGCCGCTGATCGAGGCGTCGTGCCCGAACACGATGGCGATGCCTGCGTAGCTCAACACCAGCGCGGCCCATTGCCGGCGTGTGACGCTCTGCCCGAAGAACAGCACACCCATGATCAGCACGAACGTGGGGTTCAGGTACAGGATGAGCCGCTCGAGGCTCGCGCTGATGTACTGCAGCCCCGCGAAATCCAGATAGCTTGCAAGGTAATAGCCGGTGACCCCAAGCCCCGTGAGCACGAGCCAGTCGTGCCGGCCGAGCGCGGGTTTCCCGCGGCCCGCCCACCAGGAGAGCGCCACGAACAGCGGCAACGCGAACAGCATCCGGTAGGTGATGACCTGCACGGCATCCACGCCGTACCGGTAGGACAGCTTCACGATGATGGCCTTGCCGGAAAAGGCGATTGCGCCCGCGCCTGCCAGCGCGAGCCCCTGCAGGCGATGTGAGCGGCTGTCGTCGTTCAAGGAGAAGGGCATTCAGCGCGGCGCGACCCCGGCAAGCGCCACGCAGCGCGCAGTGTAAGGCGGGCGGAGACGGACACCCATCCCTCTTTTGCGGGAGCCGCCACGCTTCAGCCCTCTCGTGCGGTGCCCCGCGTGTCGCCTGCCCGACTGCGCTAGCATTCGCGGCCTATGTATACGACCGGAACCGCATTCCTCGAGGCGTTGCTCGAGACAGGCGTCGAGTATGTGTTCGCCAATCTGGGCAGCGACCATACCTCGATCGTGGAAGCCTACGCCGCCGCCCGCCGCGCGGGCCGCAAGGTGCCCCAGATCATCACCGCGCCCCACGAGATGGTGGCCATGACGGCCGCGCATGGGTATGCGCAGGTGACCGGCCGCGCGCAGGCCGTGGTAGTGCACGTGGAATGCGGCACGCAGTCCCTGGCCGGCGCGGTCCACAACGCCGCCAAGGGGCGCGTGCCGGTGTTCGTGTTTGCGGGGATGTCGCCCGCCACGATGGAAGGCGAGGCGCGCGGCAGCCGCAACGAGTTCATTCACTGGCTGCAGGACGTCTTCGACCAGCGGGGGCTCGTGCGCGGGTACATGCGCTACGACAACGAGATCCGCGTGGGCGCGAACGTGAAGCAGATCGTGCACCGGGCCATGCAGTTCGCGCATAGCGAGCCCCGTGGTCCCGTCTACGTCACCGCGCCCCGGGAAATCATGGAAGCGGAGATTCCGCCCGTGACGCTCGATCGCGCGCGCTGGCCGGCGATCGCCCCGGCAGCCCTGCCACCGGAGGCGCCCGCCACCATCGCGAAGATGCTGGCCTCGGCGCGACGGCCCCTGGTCGTCACTTCGTATCTCGGCCGCAATCCCGCCGCCGTGGAGGAGCTCGTGCGGCTGTGCCGCCGGCTCGGAATAGGCGTGCTCGAGTCCGTGCCGAACCACCTGAGCTACCCGCACGATGACGCGCTGTATCAGGGCGGGCAGTGGAACGAGAAGCGGCAGAACGTGGCGCTCGCCGAAGCCGACGTGATCCTGGTCGTGGACAGCGACGTGCCGTGGATCCCGCAGATCAACCGGCCGAGCCGCGAGGCGCGCATCATTCACATCGACGTCGATCCGCTCAAGCAGCAGATGCCCCTCTGGTACATCGGTGCCGAGCAGGTGTATCGGGCGGATGCGCAGATCGCGCTGAGCCAGATCAACCGTGCCGTGGAAAGCCTGCAGATCGACGAAGCGCTCGTCCGCGAACGTCGCGGGCACTACGAGCGCCGGCACGCGGAGCGCGCCGAAGAGCTGCGGCGCCTGGAGAAGCCCTCCGGCGATGCCATCACGCCCGAATACCTCACAGCGTGTGTCGGCCGCGCCATCGGCAAAGACGCCATCGTCCTCAGCGAGGGCGTGACAAATTTCCATGTGATCGCCAATCACGTGGGTCGCACGCAGCCCGGCACGCTGATGACGAGTGGCGGCGGATCGCTCGGCTGGAATGGCGGTGCCGCCGTGGGCGTGAAGCTCGCGCGCCCGGACAAGTTCGTCGCCGCCCTCACGGGCGACGGCACCTACATGTTCTCGATCCCGGCGACGGTGCACTGGATGGCGAAGCGCTACAACACGCCATTCCTGCAGGTGATCTACAACAACGGCGGTTGGCGCGCGCCACGCTTTTCGGCGATTGGCGTGCACCCGCAGGGGCTTGCGAGCCAGGGCGACGATATCGGGATCAGTTTCGAGCCGCCGCCGGATTACGCAGGCATCGCCGCTGCCGCGGGCAACGCGCATGCCGAGCGGATCAGCCGTGCGGAAGAAGTCGAGCCTGCGCTGGAACGCGCGGTGCGCGCCGTGCGCGAAGAGGGGCGCTGCGCCGTCGTCGACGCAAGGGTGTGAGCCGGAGGTGAACGAGGCGGCCGGAGGTGCTTTCCGGCCGCCCGCGGCAATTCACCGCATCAGAGCTTGAACAGCTTCTCCGCGTTCAGCTGGAAGAACTTCTTCTTGTCGATGTCGCTCATCGGCAGCGCATCGGCGATGGCGACCTCCTGAGGCTCGAACTGATACGGGTAGTCCATCGCGTACAGCACGTGGTCCGGCCCCAGCACCTTGTGGCAGAACATGATGGAGGGCTCCCACGCCACGCCGCTGTTCGTGATGTACAGGTTCTCGCGAATGTAGTCGCTCGGCTTCTTCCTGAGCGGCTTCATGTGCGCATAGCGCTGCGAGCGCACGGACGCCGCGTGCATGTAGTCGATGCGATAGAGCCAGAAGGGCAGCCCTTCGCCCGTGTGGCCGATGACGATCTTCAGCTTCGGGAAGCGGTCGAAGGCGCCGCTCACGATGATACGCAGCACGTGCAGCGCCACCTCCACGCCGAAGCCGAAGATCGCGCCCTCGAGACCGCGCTCGAGGAACGGCTGCGCCATCTGCGGCGGCGGCCCGGAGGGGTGGATGTAAACCGGAACATCGAGCGCCTCGGCGGCGGCGAAGATGTCCCAGAACTTCGGGTCGTCCAGGAACTCCCCGCGCGTATGCGAGTTGATGACGGCGCCCTTGAGCCCGAGCGTCTTCACCGCGCGCTCCAGTTCCTTCGCCGCCTCCGCGGGCGCCTGCGGAGCCACCGCGGCGAGGGCCGCAAGGCGCGTCGGGTGCTTGCGAACGGCTTCAGCGACGACGTCATTGCTGAATTTCGCCATCGAGACCGCGGTGTCGCGCTCCAGCACCTGCACGCCGGGAGCGGTGAGCAACAGGAGCTGCATATCGATGCCGGTCGCATCCATGTCGGCAATGCGACTCTCATCGATGCGCTGGATCCGTCGCAGCAGGTTTTGCGCACGTTCGCTCGGGTGGCCGCCGTAGTAGCCCCACAGGCTCTCGAAGGCCGGATCGTTGATGAGCTTCTTCTCGAGAACGCGGCGGAATTCGGTGATCAGCTCGGGCGGTGCCCAGGCTTCCTCGGTCGCGATGCGTCGGTAGCCGGGGTCTTTCTTGATTTCAGTCACGTTGAGTCCTCCTCGGCCGAAGTATGGCGCACGGCCTGCGGGCGCGCCGCTTCTGACCGCACGACGGCCAGCGCGCACGCTCGCGCCGTCCGGCTGCACATGCGCGAGACGCGCGCGACCAGACTGGGCATGCTGGAGGAACACCGCAGGGGAGAACTCACATGGCCAATGAGCTCGCGGGCCACGTCGCACTGGTCACCGGGGGCGGACGGGGTTTCGGCAAGGCGATTGCCAAGGCGTTCGCGGCCGCCGGCGCGGCGGTCACCGTCACCGCACGCACCACGCGTCAGATCGATGAGACCGTTGCCGAAATCAAGGCAGCCGGCGGGCGGGCGTTCGCCGTGCCGGGCGACGTCACGCATCGGAAGGACGTCGAGCGCGTGGTGGCCGCCGCCCACAAGCATTTCGGGCCCACCACGCTGCTCGTGAACAATGCCGGGCTTGCCGGGCCCTTCGGACCAATCGGCACCGTGGACCCGGACGAGTGGTGGGCCGCGCAAGCGGTGCACGTTTTCGGCCCGTTCCTGTACATCAGCAACGTGCTGCCCGAGATGATCCGGCAGCGCGCCGGCCGCATCATCAACGTGGCGAGCCTCGGGGGCACACGCGTCGAGCCGGGCCTCTCGGCCTATTGTCTCGGCAAGGCCGGGGAGATCCGGCTCACCGAGCAGCTGGCCGCCGAGGTGAAGTCGTACGGCATTGCCGCGTTCGCGATCGAGCCGGGCACCGTGTACACGGACATGGCCGAGTCCACCATCCGGAGTCCGGACGCGCAGCGCTGGGCGCCCGGGCTCGTGCAGTTCCTGACGGAGCTCAAGGGGCGCGAAGATCCGGCGCAGGGTCTCGAGCGCTGCGCGCGGCGCTGCGTGGAGCTGGCGTCCGGCCGCTACGATGCGCTCTCGGGGCGCTATCTCACGCCCGAAGACGATCTGGACCAGTTGCTGAGGAGAAATTGAAAGTGCAGTCGAGCAAGGCAACCTCGGGGCTTGCCCCCGTCAGCGGCGCGGAGCCGTATGCGGATCTGAAGTTGTTCATCGCGGGGGAGTGGGTCGCGAAGGGCTCGCGCAAGAGCCAGCCGGTGGTGAGCCCGGCCACGGGCGAGGTCATCGGCGAGCTGCCGCACGCGAGCACCGAAGATCTCGACCGCGCACTCGAGGCCGCGCGCGACAACTTCCCGAAGTGGCGCGCGCTCGCCCCACACGAGCGAGGCAGGATTCTGCGCAAGGCCGCGGACCTGCTGCGCGAGCGCACTGAACGTATCGCGCGCATCGCCACCATCGAGGAAGGCAAGACGCTCGCGGAAGCGCGCTGGGAAGTCGGGCTCTCCGCGGAAATCTTCGAGTGGTATGCGGAAGAAGGGCGCCGCGCATACGGCCGCGTGCTGCCCCAGCGCGCATCCGGTGTGCGCATGACGGTGGTGAAGGAGCCTGTCGGTCCCGTGGCCGGATTCGCGCCGTGGAATTTCCCCATCGGCAATCCGGCACGCAAGATCGGCGCCGCGCTCGGCGCGGGCTGCACGTGCATCGTGAAGCCCGCCGAGGAAACGCCCGGCTCGGCGCTCGAAGTGGCCCGTGCGCTCGAGGATGCGGGATTGCCGAAAGGCGTGCTCTCGGTGGTCTTCGGCGTGCCGGCGTTCGTGTCCACGCACCTCATCAGCTCGCCGGTGATCCGCGCCATCTCGTTCACCGGCTCCGTGCCGGTGGGCAAGCAGCTCATGAAGCTCGCGGCCGAAGGCATGAAGCGCACGACGATGGAGCTCGGCGGCCACGGGCCCGTGCTCGTGTTCGACGATGTGGACGTCGATCAGGTGCTCGACCTGTCCGTCGCGGCGAAATATCGCAATGCCGGCCAGGTGTGCGTGTCCCCCACGCGCTACTACGTGCACGAGCGCATCTACGACCGCTTCGTCGAAGGTTTTGCCGCGCGCGCGAAGGCCTGGCGGGTGGGTGATGGGCTCGTCGAAGGCACGCAGATGGGGCCGATGGCCAATCCGCGCCGCACGGCTGCGATGGACATGTTCATTGCCGATGCGCGCTCGCACGGCGGCAAGGTGCACGCGGGCGGCACGCCGGCGAAGGTGGAAGGGCGGCCAAACGGTTTCTACTACTCGCCGACCGTGCTCTCGGACGTGCCGAACAGCGCGCGCATCATGAACGAGGAGCCGTTCGGCCCCGTGGCGATCATCAATCCCTTCTCGGATTTCGATTCCGCCATTCGCGAGGCGAACCGCCTGCCGTACGGACTTGCGGCCTACGCGTTCACGCGCTCGGCGAAGACGGTGAACCTGCTCGGCGAGCAGCTCGAGGCCGGCATGATCGGCATCAACAGCTACCAGATCTCCGTGCCGGAATCGCCGTTCGGCGGCGTGAAGGAGAGCGGGCACGGCTCGGAGGAGGGCATCGAGGGACTCGAAGCCTGCCTCGTGACGAAGTTCATCACGGAGTCATGAGTTGGCGACGCGCCGCCGGTATTCCCGCGGTGTGCAGCCAAAGCGTGCGCGGAACACCCGCCCGAAGTGGGTGGGGCTGTTGAAGCCGTAATCGAACGCAATGGCGGTGAGCGTGCGCCCTCGCTGGGAGGGGACGGTGAGGGCGCGCGAGCATTCCTCGAGCCGGCGGCGCAGGATGTAGCGCGCCACGGTTTCCTTCTCGTTCGAGAAGAGGTGATGCAGATAGCGCGGCGTGATCTTGCACGCGCGCGCCACTCGCATGGGCGTGAGGTCCGGATCGCCGAGGTGAGCCTCGATGAAGTTCAGGATGCGAATGCGATGCGCGGTGGCGAGCGAGGAGCGATCTGGCTGCGCCTGCGGAAGCACGGCATGTGCGCTCGCCACGAGATCCAGAATCGCGCTCGTGACGCGCGGCACCACGTTCGGGTCGAGCTCCTGCCGGCACTGACGCCAGAAGCCACGCAGGAAATTCGACAGCAGGCCGCTCATGCCGCTCGAGCCGGACATCGGCACGGCGACCACGCTTTCCGGGCAGGCGATATACCGGCGCATCAGCGCTTCGGGAATGCCGAGCACAAACATGCGATTGGGCCCGTCGAAGTGAATCTCGTACGGGCGCTGCGTGTCCGCGAGCGTGAAATCGCCCGGGCCGAGGCGGGCATCGCGTCCATCCTGCCGCGTGGTGCTTTCGCCTTCGAGCTGCAGGTGGATGAAGAACATGGCGGCCCGCGAGCGCGCCACGTGCGCGCGCGTGTGCCGCACGATCTGCGCGTCGGAATACACCTCGGCGACAGTGAGATCGCCCACGCGCGTACGCGTGAGCTCACCCTGGAAATGACGGGGATCGACCGGATCGGAAACGATGGGGGTGAACGAGGAGCACGCCGTGTCGTTCCAGAACTCGAGCTTGCGGCGCATCTCGAGCCCGCTCGTGGAAAACGTCTCAAGGTGAGCCATCTGCCGCCCCTCCAGCATGCCCATGGCTTGGTTATAATCTATAACCGTTTGCGCAGACAGGGCAAGGCGACCGCTGGCGCAGCGCGGCGCGTACGGAAGGCAGCGCCGCTGTCGCGAAACTGCCCGAAAGGACGATACACATGCCGATGACGAACCCTCCACGCGCCCTCGTCTCGCAATGGAATGACGTCTGGCTGCTTGCCGGCGTGCGCACACCGTTCGTCGATTACACGCAGGCCTTCAGTCTGATCTCGCCTATCGATCTCGGCATCAAGGCGGCCCGCGAGGTGTTCGCGCGCTCGGGCCTCTCGCCGGAGGATGTGGGTACGGTGATCGCCGCCTCCATGGCCCAGACGAGCTACGACGCTTACCTGTTGCCGCGGCACATCGGGCTGTACGCGGGCGTGCCCACCCACGTGCCTGCGCAGCTCGTGCAGCGTGTGTGCGGCTCGGGTATCGAGATCATCGGGCACGCCGCCGACACCCTGGCGCTCGGGCGCGCCTCGCTCGCCTTGTGCACGGGTGCGGAATCGATGAGCCGCAATCCGATCGCGGCGTACACGCACCGGTCCGGCTTCCGCCTCGGCGCACCCGTCGAGTTCAAGGATTTCCTCTGGGAAGCGCTCATGGACCCGGCCGTGGACACGAACATGGGCGGCACCGCGGAGAACCTCGCGAGGCGCTATGACATTCGCCGTTCGGAAGTGGACGCCTACGCGGCGCGCAGTTTCGAGCGTGCGCTGGCGGCGCAGTCGAGCGGGTTCCTCGCCGGCGAGATCTGCCCCGTGAAGAACGAGACGTTCGAGGTGAAGGGCCTGCGTCCCCGCTCGCTCCGGCTCACCGGCAAGGAGATGCTGGTGGAACGCGACACGCACATCCGCCCGACCTCGCTCGAAACCCTGGCAAAGATCCGGCCCGCCTTCGGCGGCGTGCAGACCGGCGGCAACAGCTCCGCGATCGTGGATGGCGCGGCCGCCGCGCTCGTCGGCTCCGGCGAGTTCGTCAAACGCCACAAGATCACGCCGCTTGCGCGCATTGTCGCCGCGGCGGCGGTGGGCGTGCCGCCGGAGGTGATGGGCATCGGGCCGGTATCCGCCATTCGCGCGCTGCTTGCGGCCACCGGGCTCAAGCTCGCGAAGATCGATCGCATCGAGATCAACGAGGCGTTTGGCGCGCAGGTGCTCGCGTGCGTGCGCGAGCTGGGTATCGATGAGGCTCGCCTGAATGTGAATGGCGGTGCCATTGCGCTCGGTCATCCGCTCGGGGCCACGGGCGTGAGGCTCGTGTTCACGCTCGCCCGGGAATTGCAGCGGGCCGGCGCGCGTTACGGCATCGCCTCCGCGTGCATCGGGGGCGGCCAGGGCATCGCCATGCTGCTGGAGCGCGCGTGATGCTCACCGTGTGCCGCCGCCAGCGCATCGAGTGGGGCGATTGCGATCCCGCGGGCATCGTCTACTTCCCGCGCTATTTCGAGTACTTCGACATCAGCACCGTCGGGCTCTTCGAGGCCGTGGGCTATCGCAAGCCCGAGCTGCTGAAAGCCTTCGACTGTGCCGGCTTCCCGGTGGTGGATGTGCGCGCGAACTTCATTCGCCCGTCCGCGTTCGGCGAGGACGTCGAGATCTACTCGACGATTCCGGAGTGGGGCCGATCGAGCTTCAAGGTGCATCACCGCCTCATGAAAGCGGGCCAGCTGGCGGTGGAGGGCTTCGAGACCCGCGTGTGGGTGGGCCACGATGCCAGCCGGCCCGGCGGGATCGCGGCGCGGCCGCTGCCCGTGGAGCTGTTCGAGCGGTTCCGCCATGGCTGAGCGCAAACGGGG
>JADGHX010000285.1 GCA_019683695.1 Steroidobacteraceae bacterium | reverse complement strand
CTGTTCGCACAACCGGCGCCGGCGCTGTGCGGTGCAGGGTCGTTTTGAAGTGAGCCGTGGGCACACGGCACCGTATCAGCGGTGCCGTGCCCCGATTGCGAACTTCGCCGTCGGCATCTCTGACGATCCGAAGTTTGGCGTGAGGTAGTCACGCCCGACGGGTGTCAGGAGCGCATGTACGCCATTCGCGCCTTCCGCCCGCCAGAGCCAACACGGCTACCGACACTCGAAGCTAGCGGCCGAGCTCGGATCTCCTGCTCCCTTGTAGCGCGGCAGCGTGGGCCAGGCACAGAGCGGGCGCGACATCTTGCCGTCCGCACGCCTCGCGATCACGTTCACCGGCGGTTCGGAGTGCTCCACCCACCTGTCGATGGCGCTCAGGGAATCGAACACATCCGCGCCAGGGCCGCCGCGGCAGTGATACACGCCGGGCAGAATGAACAGGCGCGCGCTGGATTCCAGCGAGGGCACCTTGGGTCCGGTGGTGCGCTGAACCTGCTCGTAGTACTCGATCGTGCCGAGCGCGCTCGGCCCGAAATCATCGAAGCCGTGCCACAACAGCAGCTTTCCGCCGGACTGGATGAAGGCGCTGACGTCCGGGTTCTTCGCCTCGTATTCGCCCGCGAAGGCGCTGTTGCGCACGGTGCGATAGTCCCGGTCGGGATCGAACTTCGCCAGATCGAAGTTCGCATCATTGAACACGAGCGCACGCAGCCCGCCCAGGCCCGCGCCGGCCGCGCCCGTCAGCCACTGTTCGCGCGTCGGGGGCGCGCCCGTCGAGATGTATCGAACCCAGCCCAGCTCGCTCCCCCGCGTGAGCGGATAGGCCACCGTTTCACCGCTCGCATTGGTCACGCCCGCGTAGGCATCCCGCACGGCCTGCACCTGCGCGGCGGTGAGACAGCTAGCGTCTGCCTTACCGCTCGTGCACTGAAGAACGCCGGGGTCGAAGCGGCACGCACGCGGGTCGGTGACCACGCCATCGGCCAGCCCGTCCTGCGCGTCGCAGGCGGCGAGCACCGCCCTGTTCACCGCCTGAAGCAGCGGCTCGGAAAGGCTCGCGCCCGGGCGGCTGAAGATCTGATTGCGCACCACGCTCATCGTCTGCGTCGTGAGCGTATACACCGGCGCACCGGAGATGACGCCGTCGTAGTCGTCCGGAAACCGCTGGACTTCCATCAGGGCCTGGCGGCCGCCCGTCGAGCAGCCCTGGAAGTACGCCCGCTTGTGCGGCTTGCCGTAGTAGCTCGCGACCACGGCCTTGCCGAGCACGGTCATCTCATGAACGGCCCGGTAGGCAAAATCCGTCGCCGCCGCCGGGTTCGACGCCCATGCGGTGTCCCACACATTGCTCACCTCGTGTCCGCCGTTCGTCTGCGCGGTGGCGTAACCCGCCGCAAGACCGGGCGCGGCGGTGGCGAGCAGTGTGTTTCCGGCCCAACCGCCGCCACCCAGACCGAGCATCTTGCCGTTCCAGTTGTCGGGGAGCCGGTACACGACGCCGATGTCCGAGCCCGGCACCGGCTTCACAGAGGCCACGACCTCGCAGAATGCCGGCAGGCCGGCACTCGCATCCGCCGGCACGACCCGTGCCGACGAGACCGTCGTCTGCGGAAACACGTTCGGGCGCGCGAGCGCGCTACAGGAAGCGGGATCGACCGATGCGTGCGTCACCGTTGCGAACGCCTGAAGACCCAACGCCGCTCCGGTCAGCATGGAAAGCCGAAGTCTTCTCGAGCCAGCCCAACCACGTCGTGACATACCTGTGCCTCTTGCGATTCGCACGTGCAGAGGCCTGCGAGGATAGTGACGTCGTCAGCGGGTTGCCCGACGGGCGAAGGGAAAGGCCATCCTGAAGACGGGCGCGCCCGGCGCCCTCAGCTGGCCACCCAGACCAGTGCCGCAATGGCGCCCGCGACCACCGTGCTGGGCCGGTCCACGATGGCGAACACGACGGGATCATCGTGCAGCTCCCGGCGATGCGTCTTCCGCCAGACCCGGCACACCCAGTACAGCATCAGCGGACAGATGAGCCAGAGAAGCTCCGGGTGTTTGTAGCGACCGGCGGTGCCGTCGTGCACGTACAGCGCCAGAACCAGCACGCTGATCAATCCGGAGCACACGCCAACGGCCAGCATGAGAGGCAGGTCCGCGGTCGAGTAGTCCCGGCCGGCGGCCTTGCTCCGGCCTTCGGAGAGCATCATCGACAATTCGGCATAGCGCTTCGCGACGGCGAGACTCAGGAACAGGAACATCGAGAACGACAGCAGCCAGAACGAAGGGGCGATACCCATGGCGGCCGATCCTCCGAGCAGCCGGAGCGTGTAGAGGCCGGCAAGCACCAGCACGTCCACCATGGCGATGCGCTTGAGCACGAAGGAGTACCAGTGCGTGCTCGCCACGTACAGCACGAGTGTGCTGAAGAAGAGGACATTCAATCCAAACCATGCGGCTGAGAAGCCGGCCACGAACAGCACCGCAGCGACGGCGACGCCCTGGTGCGGCGCCAGCTCGCCGGACGCAAAGGGTCGCATGCGTTTGCGCGGATGTGCCCGGTCCGCTTCGCGATCGACGATGTCATTGATCAGGTACGACGCCGAAGCGCAGACGCCGAAGCAGAAGAACGCAAGCAGTGCCTGGGTGATGAGCGTGCGATCGGGAACGAGATGTGCCGTGAGCAGCGGAATGAACACGAGCAGGTTCTTCGCCCACTGATGCAGGCGCAGAGCGCGAACCCACGCGAACGTCTTGCCTTGAGGGTCCGCGCGCGCGCCGGAGGTCGCAGCCTCGCGCTGGCTGATCTCGGACTCCGTGAGATCGTCCCATTGGCGCATCGATCGCCGACCCCCTGTCGAGGCGCGACTGGCTGATTTGCGGGAATGAACGGGAACTCCCTCAAGCGGAGAGTAGAATGCGAGCGTTCCTGCCTGCATGCAAGCGCCGGCAAGACGATTTGCGGAAATTCAGCGCTGCGGAGTGCTTCCATGGAAATCGCGCCCGCGACTGACGGCGTCCGGTCTGCCCATGATGGTGCGTCGCTTTCAAGACGTGCACGCCGGTTGTATGGCGGCGCGCGCGGATCTGCAGTGGCACTGCAGAAACTCAGGCCGTTCATCTGTCCGTTCGAGCGGCTGATCGAGCACATTCCGCGCGGTTCTGCGGTTCTCGATGTGGGATGTGGTGCGGGGCTCTTTCTCGGACTTCTCGCGGCGGATCATGGGATTGTGCGCGGCGCGGGGTTCGATTCGAGTCCAAGGGCCATCGCGCTCGCGAATCGGATGCGGCCGAATGTGCCCCGGGAGGTGTCTCTCGAGTTTGTCGTCGCGGACGCGATCGAATCCTGGCCGGCCGCGGAGTGCTTCGACGTGGTTTCGCTAATTGATGTGATGCATCACATTCCGCGCACGCTGCAGTCGCGTGTGCTGTCGTATGCGATGGATCGCGTACGCCCCGGCGGACTGTTGCTCTACAAGGACATGGCCCTGCGTCCCCGTTGGCGGGGCCGGGGGTAGCAGCCGGCCCCAGATCGGCGACCGCCGCCGTGGGT
>JADGHX010000284.1 GCA_019683695.1 Steroidobacteraceae bacterium | reverse complement strand
CACGACCAGTGGGCCGCACAGTGTCTTGAAGAGTTTCATGGATGTCCTCGCGAGAAGGGAAATGCGCGCACGGCTCCGCGCCGGGCGCGCATCGCAGGTGTGTGCTCAGCGTGCCGCAGGCACGGGGGCTGCGGGTAGGGTCGCCGGATCCCAGTGTTCGTCGGCCTTGCCGTCCTTGAAGCGCCACATGTCGAACCACGTGGTCGTGTAGGTTTTCGAGGGATCCTTCGGGTGCTTCATCTCCCGCGCGAACGCCACGACCACAAGGTCGCCCTGCGCGAGCACCGCGACGACGGGGCTCTGCATCTTCTTCGGAATGGGTTTCGGCTTCACCTTGGCGACCTCGGTGAAGTACTTGACCACCCCGTCGAGCCCCGAGGCCGCGAGCGGGTTGTGCTGGATGTAGCGCTCGGTCAGGTATTGCCCGGCACGGTCCCAGTGGCCCGCCTCGAGCAGCTCCACGATGATCTTGTAGGCGACTTGCTTGTTGGCATGGAGCTTCGGGTCCGGGTCGGTGAACAGGGCTTCCTTGTCGGCCGCAGGAACCACCGGCTCCTGCGCATGCAGCGCGGCGCATCCGAGCAAGAGTGCCGTCGCGAGGGTTCGTACCAAGAGCTTCATCGTTCGTGTCTCCCAGTGATGAGTCGAGTTGTTTTGCGTCCTGCCGCCCTTATTTCGAAGGCGATGTTACGCGTGCGGCGCTTGGCAAGGATGACGCGGCACGGGTGCGTTTCCTCCTGAATTGTATTCGGAGTGACCACGCCTCGGCGCCGCATTGTGCGGGACAAGGGGCGCCGGCCGCTACGCGAGCGGGGAAGGGACCCGATGGCGCGAAAACCCCGCGCGAGCGGTTCGCGCCAGTCGCAAGGCACTTGCCGGTTCCTCAACCACGACCGTATGCCGCTAGGTGGTGAAAGCGTTGGCCCAGCCAACCGGGGCAAGTGTTGCGTCCAGCTTGAGCGAGCAGTGCTCGCGCGATTTCGAGAAGATCGCACGGTTTTAGAGACAGGGGGTGAGGCACCTCTCTCGACCCGGACAGGCACGGCGCGCATGGGCGGCGTGGGAAGACGGCCGGAGACCTCCCCCGGCCGGTCGCGGCGACACGCATGGCCGATGCGCGCCGTCCTTCGCGACCGGGAAGCGAGGCGCTTCGTACGGGCAGGCTGTGCGTGAGGGGCGCTAGCGTGGGGCGCGTACGAAGTCGATACAAGTGCGCCAGTAGGCAGCGTGATCTGCTCTTCGACGTCATAGTCATGTGCCATGCCATCGCGCTCGCGTACTGGATGTGGAGTAGTAAGCCACGGGAGTACGGTATATCTCCGAGTGTTCGTGCTAGTCTCACGCCGTTGGAGTGATGAGGACCCCGAATGGCTCTTGCGGATTATTTGGCTGCACGCGGAGACAAAGAACTCGCGAAGACCCTGAAGACATCACCAAAACAGGTCAGGGAGAAGTTTCGCCCCCTGTTAGAGGCGCTCGCTCAGCCGGGTACTCATACACCGGAAAAGCTTGCTACTGACCTGGGGTGCACAGCGAAGCAGGTGCGGGTCTGGCTGACGAGGCTTGTTTCAGCCCACCCGGGTCTGTTCGATTCAACAGCGGAATTCATGCCAGGCACCAAGACCATTGTCTCGATGATCGAGACCCGGCTCGGGCAGCAGATTGTTGCGCAGAACCTGTCAGAAGCCAATCGTGCGTGCATCGAAATCGTCGACAACATTGTAAGGCCGCGTTATGCGTCCTTCATCCGGAGGGAGCTCAAGGACTACATTGACGCGGCCACCGATCGCCTCTCTATGCAGGTGGAGGAACTGGTTCCATTCTTACTTGAGGAGTACAGGGTCTTTGTAAAGCAGCAGGATCAAGGTCTGGTGTCCAAGGCGGGTGGCCTGAACGAAGCAATTCTTGTTAGGGCGCTAACTAACGAGGGGTTGGTAGAAGGAGACCACTTCGAAGTGACGGGGACCAAGAGCCGAGGTGACCTGGCTGTGTACTGTAATGCGCCACGTACAACCCTGTTGGTCGAGGTAAAATCATTCGGTGCTCGGGAAAGGCTGCTCAGAGGCCTTCAGGACATTCAGCCGCCAAAGGTTGGAGTCGGATTCTTCACGCAGGCAAACGAGTTCAACGCCGAGCGCACGCAGCAGTTCCTTGATACTCAGGCGCTCGCTATCTACATGCCGGAAGCGACGTATGCCGCGCTGGACGATGTTGCGCGCGCACGCCAGAATCTTCGCGCAACGCCGTTCTATCGCCCGCTAAACCAATATCCCGGCGACATGCGCGCCTTCACAGAACGAGGCGTTGGCGCTTACTCGCCCCGATAGCCGAAGCCAATCGCTTTGCCAGGCGTCTCGCGCGCTCACGAGGTGCGGTGCCGCGCAACTCACATTCCCATACTACGAATACGCGCCATCCATCAGCCCTCAAGGCAGCGATGTTTCTCAGATCCCGGGCTTTGTTGCCTTCAATCTTCGATCTCCAGAACTGGGCATTTGAGGCCGGCCACTTAAAGGATGGGCATGCATGTCCATGAAAAAAGCAGCCGTGGACGAACACGACTGACTTCTTCCCCGGTAGCACAATATCAGGCCGTCCTGGCAGAGATCCGACATGAAGTCGGTACCGAAGTCCTTCTGCGTGGAGTGCCCGCCGCAACAGGACTTCAGGTCTTGTGTCCTTGCCGCGGATCGCAGCCATGTTCTTGCTGCGGATCGCCGGCGAATGAACATCGACCATCAAACGACCATCGCAAGCTGCTGCTCAGAGTCTTGGGCCTTTAATGAGAGCACGTAGGGTTTCATAGCCGCCGCTATCGCTGACACAACTGGAACGACTACTGAGTTGCCAAATTGCTTGTAGGCCTGTGTGTCAGAGACCGGAATCACAAAGTCATCGGGAAAACCCATCAGCCGGGCGCATTCACGAGGTGTTAGCCGCCGCGGGTTCTTGCGCGGTCCGCGCGAAATGAGGATTTCCGACCCATCTTTGAAGTATCGCGCAGATAGCGTCCTGGCAACACCAGAACGGTCGAAGAGGCTGTATCCAAATCCGTTGCCCGCACTCTGGTGCTTCTTCGCATAGTCCCTGAGATAGTTCCAGAGATGCAACGTGAGCGTGTACTTTTCGTTCACCTTTCCTTCCGGGCCGACCGTGTAGGGTGCTTCTGGTGGCTCGCTGCCATCTTCCGGATGAAGAATACGATCCAGCGTAATGCCCCGGGCGTCGGGAATCTTGATCTGAGACATCGTGAATGCTGTCGGCTCACGGAACCCGACGATGAAAATGCGCTCACGATGCTGTGGAACCCACGACTTCGCATCAATGATCCTGTAGTCGAATGAATAGCCTAGCTCCGTTAGCGAGTCGACAATCACGCGAAACGTTCGGCCCTTGTCATGTGACTTGAGGTTCCTCACGTTCTCAAGCATGAACGCGAACGGGCGCTTTGCATCGATAATCCGGCAGATGTCAAAGAAAAGCGTGCCTTGAGTCTGACATTCAAAGCCATGGGCCCGACCGAGTGCGTTCTTCTTGGAGACTCCCGCGATTGAAAACGGCTGGCACGGAAAGCCGGCGACCAGAACGTCGTGATCAGGTATTGATTGAGGATCGATCTTTCGAATGTCGCCCGCTATGGCGTGCTCAGAGCGAAAGTTTGCCTTGTAGGTTTGAACACACCATTTGTCGTATTCAGAAGTGAATACGCAATGCCCCCCTACTG
>JADGHX010000080.1 GCA_019683695.1 Steroidobacteraceae bacterium | reverse complement strand
GCTTCGGGTGGGTAGGGGCGCGTGTGGGCCGGGGCGTTCGCGGGGTGCTCGGTTGTCGCGCGTGTGGCCTCAAAACGAGACGCTCGTCACGCTGCAAAAGTGATCCAGGCCGGGTTTTCGGCGGCTCGCACTGGCACAGGGCGGCGCGTTCGGTAGGCTGCACTGCGTCATGAGCTACGAGAAGAGCCGCCCACCCCGCGGCCCGGCCGGGGTCACTGGGAGCGCCCCTGGAGCCGGCGAGGTTCCCGCACTGGTGGCGCGTCAGGCCGTGTACAACAACGCCATGGCCGTCGTGGCCTACGAGCTGCTGTACCGTGAGGCGGAGTCGGATCTGCGGGCGATGATCATCGATGGCCGCCGGGCCACGCTGCGCGTCATCGCAAACGCCGCCCTCGAAATCGGCCTCGATCGGCTCGCGGGCGATCTGCCGGTTCACATCAATTACCCGCGCGAGCTGCTGGTCGGCGATCACTACCTGCCCCTGCAGCCCGAGCGCGTGGTCATCGAAGTGCTGGAAGACGTGCGGGCGGATCGTGAAGTGGTTGCAGGCATCTCCGCACTGCGCGCCCGCGGGCACCGCATTGCCCTGGACGATTACTGTTCTCGCGAAACCGACCGCGCGCTGCTCGACGTGGCAGACATCGTGAAGGTGGCGCTGTCGCGCGAAGCGCCGGAGGATCTGCCGCGCACCGTACGCGAGCTGAAAGCTCGCGGGCTGCGACTCATTGCGGAGGAAGTGGAGACGGTCGAGCAGTTCGAGCGCTGTCTCGATCTTGGTTTCGATGCCTTCCAGGGCTACTTCCTGCAGCACCCGCAAACGTTCCGCGCGCAGCGCGTGCCTTCGAACCGCATCGGCACCCTGCGCCTGCTCACGGAGCTCAGCCGGGAAGACGCCACGATCGAGGAAGTGGAGCGAGTGGTCGCGCAGGACATCTCGATGACCTACCGCGTCATCCGCTGCATCAATTCCAGCTACTACAACCTGCCCCGCAAGGTGGATTCGATTCGCCAGGCGATCGTCATTCTGGGCATGGACGCGCTCCGGCAACTCTGCTCGCTCGTGGCGCTGCAGGGCTTCGACGACCGCCCGCCAAGCCTCATCGTCGTGGCGATGGCGCGCGCCCGTATGTGCGAGCAGCTGGCGCGACTCATTGCCGCGGACAGCGGCCCCTTCTTCATCACGGGTCTGTTCTCGATGCTGAACGTGCTTACCGGTGTGCCACTTTCGAAGCTGGTGGAAGAGCTGCCGCTCGCCAAACCGGTGGAGCGTGCACTGGTGGCCGAGGAAGGCGAGCTCGGCGCCGCGCTCCGCTGCGTGCGCGCCTATGAGCGAGGCCATTGGCAGGACGTCTCGTTCGGCAACCTTCCGCAGCACGTGATCCGCGCTGCATACGTAGACGCCGTGTTCTGGGCGGAACAAACGCGCGCAATGATGCACGCCTGACCGAGCTCCCCGCGAACGAAGTCAACCCCCCAACGCGCGCGCCCCCAACACTCTCCCTGCGAGCCACGTCAAAGCGCGTTGACACGCCAACCGACGCAACACTCTCAGGGAACGAAGCCAACGCGCCGAACGCCGCTCGCCCGACAGCCCGGTCTTCGCGAACGAAGCCGCAGTCAACGCTGCCCATCCGAAGCAACACTCTCAGGGAACGAAGGCAAGTGCCCGAATGCGGCACGAGGCGAGCGGACGTGCGAGGGTGTGACGGGAGCTTCCGGCGCGCCAGGCACGCAGCCGCCCGCGCACCTCAATAACCGAAGCTCGTGCGCGAATCGCCCGCCCGCTCCCTCATTCAGGCAAGCACCGGGCGGCGCCCATCAAGCGCACCAGCCGAATGCGCGCCGGTTGCGAGCGGCACACCCTCGCGCGGCCGATCGCCGCCCCACAAGCAGCACTCTTCGCGACCGAATCTTCGCAAACGAAGCCACAGCCCACGGCCCGCGCCGCGTAACGCGCCTCGCAACCGAAGCCGCACTCAACGCCGCCCACCCGACAGCACGCTCTTCGCGAACGAAGCCGAGGCGACTACAGCTTCGCGACGACGTGATCCACCTCGTCCGCGCTGCCCAGGATCACAGGCACGCGCTGATGAATGTCGGTGGGCTGCACGTCCAGGATGCGCTGCCCCGGCCCGGCGAGCGCCTTGCCGCCCGCCTGCTCGATGATCATCGCCATCGGGTTCGCCTCGTACATGAGACGCAGCTTGCCCTTCGGCGCCTTCTGCGTGGGCGGATACAGAAAGACACCGCCCTTCAGGAGAATGCGGTGAACATCCGCAACCATCGAGCCGACATAGCGGCTGGAATAGCCATTCTCCTGCGCCCAGTCGAGGTAGCGCTGATAGCCTTCCGGGAACGTGCGGCGGTTGCCCTCGTTCACCGAGTAGCTCTTGTGCTTCGGGGGCGTGCGCAGGCCGCGTTCCACGAGCATGAACGCACCGATCGAAGGGTCCAGAACGAACATGTCGACGCCGTGGCCCACCGTGAGCACGAACACGGTCGATGAGCCATAGAGCACATACCCCGCAGCCACCTGCTGCGCACCCGGCTGGAGGAGCGAGGTGTGGCTGTCGCGCGCCCGACGGTCGTGACGCAGGATGCTGAAGATGGTGCCCACACCCCCGCACACGTCCAGATTCGAGGAACCATCCAGCGGGTCGAACAACACGCAGTAGCGGCGCTCGGCGCTCGCCGTGTCACGGATGATGACGGGCTCCTCGTTTTCCTCGGACGCGACGATGGCAACGCCCTCACGCCCGCCGAGCGTACCGAGCAGCACCTCGTTCGCGATGACATCGAGCTTCTGCTGCTGCTCGCCCTGCACGTTCTCGGCGCCCGCGGCACCGAGCACGTTTTCCAGCCGCGCCCGGCGCACTTTCGAGGCGATGATCTTGGCCGAGATGGACAGCGCCGAGAGAATCCAGGACAGCGTGCCGGTCGCCTCCGGAAAGCTCGCCTGTTGCTGAAGGATGTGCGCCTGGAGTGAAACGATCGGTCCAACGGATGAGGGCAGGACGGGCGTCGGGACAGCGGACATCGGTGCGGTTTCCTCGCGGAGGTTAGGTCAAATTTCGTACAGTGAAATTTCGGGCGGCGGAGTGTGCCATACCGGCCGGCCCGGGGCCTGTCGGGGCGCGCAGAGGGCCACTCCGCGCCGGACGTAGCAGGGTGTGTACCCGCGGGGCGTGGCCGCACGCGTCACCGAGCCGCGAGGTAGCGGTTTACGACGAGCGCATCGGCTGAGAGGTCCACCGCACCCCTGCGCGCGTCTGGAAACGCCTTTGCGAGCGGCGCCCGCGGGATCAGACCTTCTGCATCTCGCTTTCGAGTCGCTCCGTGTGCTCGAGCCACTCCGACTCCACCCGTTCGATCTCGCGGGCCAGCCGTGCCTGGCGTTCAAGCAGCTGTCGCAGACGATCCTTCGCATCGTCCGCGTAAATCTCCGGGGCCTGCAGGGCGGACTCGATTTCGGCGCGCTCGCGGGTGAGCGTGTCGAGTTCCCTCTCGCACTTCTCGATTGCGGCCCGCAGCGGGCTCAGGCGGTTGCGGCGTTCGGCTTCCTCGCGCTTGCGCTGCTTGCGCGCTTCGGCGGACTCCGCCTCCGCTTTCGCATTCGCGGCGGTCGCGGGCGAGCGCTCGTGCGCAGGAGCGGGCGTTGAAGACGCCGCGCCGGATTCGGCGAGCCACTTCGCGTAGTCGTCCAGGTCCGCATCGAATGGCTGCACGCGGCCCGCGTGCACGACGTAGAACTGATCGGCCACCGTGCGCAGCAGATGCCGGTCGTGGGACACGAGCACGACGGCGCCGTCATAGTCCTGCAGTGCCACCGTGAGCGCCTGACGCATCTCCAGATCCAGATGGTTCGTCGGCTCATCGAGCAGCATGAGATTCGGCCGCACGTAGGAGACCAGCGCCAGAACGAGGCGCGCCTTCTCCCCGCCCGAGAACGGGCCGATGGGCTCGAACACGCGATCGCCGCGGAAGCCGAACGTGGCGAGGTAGTCGCGCAGCTCCTGCTCCGTGGCGCGCGCGGCGCGCTCTGCGCCGAATCGGCGAAGGTTTGTCAGAGGCGAATCGGCCGCGGAGAGCTGCTCGAGCTGATGCTGGGCGAAGTAGCCGATGCGCAGATCCCGCGCTTCCGTGCGTGTGCCCGACAGCGCAGGCAGCTCGCCCGCGAGCAACTTCATGCACGTGGACTTGCCCGCGCCGTTGCGACCGAGCAGCGCCACCCGATCGCCCGGCGAAAGCGTGAGAGAGACGCCCTGGAGCACTGCGCGGCCGTCGTACCCTGCGGATTGCTCGTCGAGCGCCAGCAGCGGCCGCGGCAGTTTCTCCGGCGCCGCGAACGAGAACTCGAACGGGGAGTCCACGTGCGCCGGCGCAATGCGCACCATGCGTTCCAGCGCCTTCATGCGGCTCTGAGCCTGGCGCGCCTTGCTCGCCTTGGCGCGGAACCGTTCGATGAACGATTCCATGTGCCGGATCTCGCGCTGCTGGCGGGCGTAGAGAGCGGCCTGCTCCGCCAATTCCGCTGCGCGCTGTTCCTCGAAGGCGGAGTAGTTGCCGCGATATGCGCGGGCCTTGCCATGCTCGATGTTCACGATGCGATTGACGACGCGATCGAGGAACTCGCGGTCGTGCGCGATGAGGAGCAGCGTGCCCGGATACTCCTTCAGCCAGCCTTCCAGCCAGAGGATGGCATCGAGATCGAGGTGGTTCGTGGGCTCATCGAGCAGCAGCAGATCCGAGCGGCACATCAGCGCCTGCGCCACGTTCAATCGCACGCGCCACCCACCGGAAAACTCCCGCACGGCACGTGTCTCATCCGCTGACGAGAAGCCCAGCCCGTGCATCAGACGCGCGGCGCGGCTGCGGGCGTCGTAACCGCCAATGGCCGCATACGTCGCGTGCAGCTCGCCGAGCTTGCTGCCTTGGTCGCGCGCCTCGGCCTCGGCGATCGCACGTTCGATCGCGCGCAGCTCGGCGTCGCCGTCCAGCACGAACTCGATGGCCGGCTGATCGGTGGCGGCGAGCTCCTGCGAGACGTGCGCGATCCGCAGATTGCCCGGCATCTCGAACGTGCCCGCATCCGGCTGCAGCTCCCCGCGCACGAGCGCGAGCAGGCTCGACTTGCCGCTGCCGTTCTCGCCCGTGATGCCGACCTTTTCGCCGCGGAACAGGCCGAAGGTGGCTCCGGAAAAGAGCACCCGCGGTCCGCGGCGAAGGGCAACGTCGAAGAAATTGAGCATGGGCGGGCTGAAGGCGCGTGACAGCGGCAGGGGGAAAAGGGGCGCAGAAGGCTATCGGGCGCCCCGGGCAAGGGCAAGTCGCTACGCCTCGGTGGATCGGAGGGGCGCGCACCCGTGCAGCCCGGTCGGCCGCCGGCGATTGATCCATTCATCGTCGCTCGTCACACACAGGAGTGGGGCGATCGGGGCCCAAGGATGGAACGTGTCGGTGCATTCCTGTTCCGCTGGCGCGGGGTCGTGTTCCCCGCCGTCATCGTTGCGCTGGCCATCGCCTTTCCGCCCCAGCGTGCGCAGACCTGGGTCGAGCGTGGGCTTCTGCTTCTCGGCCTGCTGGTCGTGTGCGCGGGGCAGGCACTGCGAGCCCTGACGATCGGTTGGGATTACATCGAGCGGGGCGGTGACCGGGGGCGCGTCGCGGCGAGTCGTCTCGTGACCACCGGCATGTACGCGCACTGCCGCAACCCCATGTACCTCGGAAACGTCCTGCTGGTTGCGGGGTTTCTTCTCGCGTTCGGGCGCGCTGAAGCGGCGTTGCCCGGAATGGTCTTCTGCGTGGCGGCGTACTCCGCCATTATCCGTCGCGAGGAGGCTTTTCTTCGAGGCCGCTTTCCCGAGGAGTTCGTCGCCTACTGCGCGCGCGTGCCGCGCTGGAGGCTGAATGTGAGCGCGGTTCTCCACGCTCTGCGCGCAAAGCCTGCCGACACAAAGGCGATCCTGCTGCGCGAGTACAGCACCCTGTCAGTCACCACTGTCTGCGCCACGGTGCTCGCAGCCTGGAGACTGCACGGGAAAGAATGGGAGCCGTTCGAGTTCACACTCGTGAGCGCGATCGCGGGAATCGCGCTTGGCTTCTATCTCACGATGCGCTTTCTGAAGCGCAGGCGCATCCTCTACGCCCCTCGCTGACACAAGCGGCCCGGCGACATCCCCGCCAACAACTGCAGCACTACGCATCGACGGTCAGAGACATCCGCCCTCGTCACGCAGGCAATCGCGCACGGCGCGCACAACTGCCAGCTCCGCTTCGAGATCCGTGCCGGTGATGCTGAGCCCTCATCCCGCGCGGAGAGCAGCACGTTGGTGAGGACAGGCATGGTCCGCCGGCGCTCGCCACCCGGCCGAGAAGCTGCCGGACTACTTCACGGCCGCGGATGAGGTCACGCCGACGGCGCCTCCCGTGCGACGAAACGCGATCTGGTCTGAGGCGGGCATGCGGCGCCCGCCGCTGCCGATGATCCTGCAACTCAGCGCACCACGAAGTGCGCCGAGTCGATGACGCGACCCGTGCTGTCTTCGAGCGCCAGAGTGTGCGTGCCGCGCTCGGGCGCCCACATCACGCTGCGGTTGGCCGGCCCGAGGAGGGCGCCGTTCAGCTTGAGCACCATGCCGTCCGCGACGCCGCGCGCGGCCAGGGGAACGCGTTGGTAGGCCGCAGGAATGTCCGGGTCCATCGCGATGACCATACCGTTTGCGGGGCTCGCAATGCGCGCGATATCGCCTGCGGCAACAATTGTTCTTTCCGGCGCCTTCGATATCGCGTGCGCATCGCGATCCGGCTGCTCCGCTCGGGCGAGGAAGAGTTCGCGTCGCGGTGGCTCCACGGCGGGCGTGAACCGGGCAGTCGTCGCAATGACGCCCGCAGGCAGCGACGGCGCTTGCGACGGGATGCGCTGGTGTAGCGCGAGCATCATCTGCTGCCATGCGGGCGCTGCGCCGGTGACACCGCTCACGTCGCGCATGGAGTCGCCTTCGAAGTTGCCTACCCACACGCCGACGGTGAGCTCGCGCGAGAAACCGATGCACCAGTTGTCGCGCATGTCCTTGCTCGTGCCGGTTTTCACGGCGGCCCAGAACGGCGTATCGAGGTGGCTCGCGAGCCCAAACGTCACGGTGCGTGCGGCGCGGTCGCTGAGAATGTCCGCCACGATGAAGCTGGCATTCTCATCGAGCAGCGCCTGTTCGTTCGAGGAATCTGTGTGCTGCACGTGTATCACGGACAGACGCCCGCCCCGCGCGAGCGCTCGATAAGCCTGCACCTGCTCCCACAGGCTTACCTCGGCCGATCCGAGCGCGAGTGAGTAGCCGTAGAAGTCACCAGGCTCTGTGATTCTCGCGTACCCGAGCGCATGCAGCCGGGCCCTGAACGGCTCCACGCCCACGAGCATGAGCGCGCGAATCGCGGGAATGTTAAGCGAGCTGCCGAGCGCCGTGCGCACGCTGACGAGCCCCTTGAAGTCGCGATCATAGTTCTGGGGCAGGTAAATGCCGCTGGCGGTATCCAGTGTGATGGGCGCGTCGTTCAGCAACGACGCCGCAGTGAGGTAACGCCGCTCGAACGCAATCTCGTACAGAAACGGCTTCAGTGTCGAGCCGGCCTGACGATGGGCAAGCACACCGTCCACCTCGCGCGCCGTGGAGTTCGGCCCGCCGGAGCCCACGTAGGCGAGCACGTCGCCGGTTTCGTTTTCAACCACCAGCATCGCGCCATCGCGTACGTTCTGCGAAGCAAGGCCCGCAAGATGCTGGTGAAGCACGTTGATCGCGAGCTGCTGGATCCGCGCGTCCAGCGTCGTGCGCACGCGATCGCCCGCGCGCTTCAACAATTGGCGGGCGAGGTGAGGTGCGAGATGAATCTCGCGCGAGGAACGGCTATGCCACGGCGGCATCGCCGAAACCTTCCGGGCAGCTGCCACCGCGTCGGGTGCAGGCGTCGGCACGTCGCTACCGAGTATCTGGGCCGCTGCGGAGCGGATCGCGGCACACTCGATTCGCAGCCCTCGTGCCGCTGCGCGAGAGCACGCGCGAGTCGTTACGCTTTCCGGGCTGGCGCCCGGCGCGGGCAGCAATGCGGCGAGGACGAGACTTTCGGCGAGCGTGAGCCCCGACGGTGACTTTCCGGCCAGCACGAATGCCGTGGCGCCGATGCCTTGCAACTCGCCGCGATAGCCGAGCAGGTTCAGATAGGCTTCGAGGATCTCCTGCTTCGTCCACTGCTTTTCGATCGCGCGCGCCATGCGCATCTGCGCGGCTTTGCGGAACCATGCGCCGTCGGCCGAGCCCGCACGCACTGCCGGCTCCACAAGCGCGGCCACCTGCATCGTGATAGTGCTTGCGCCGCGGCGCCGGCAGGTGACGATCTGATCCCGAAGCGCAGCGAGGATCGCGACCCAGTCCACACCATCGTGCTGCCAGAACCGTCGATCTTCTCCGTCCACCACGGCTGCGACGAGCGCCGGCGACACGTTGTCCAGCGGAACCCATTCGAACCTGCGCACGCGGAAGTCCATGCGCTGTTGTTCGATCACCTGTCCGTTCCGGTCGAGCAGCCAGGCGTCGGATGTCCTCCACCGCGCCTTCACTTCCGCGAAAGCGGGCGCATCCGGCGTCGAGAGCAGCCACGCGCCAGCACTGCCTGCTGCCAGCAGCAGGAGCGCGCACGCGCACAGCAATAAACGCCTTCGCAGCATCTACTCCTCCACAGTGAGCGGCTCGTTCGGCCACTCACCGAACATCTCCGGGGCGTACATCGCCTCGACACGGGTTGCGGGCAACAAGAAGGTTCCAGGATTGTTGAATCGCACGGTGTACTCGACGACCCAGCGACCCTTCGGCACGAACCGGTAGTACGCACGGAAGCCTTCGAAGCTGCGCTCCTCGAACGCACGCCACAGAGCGCCCGCGCGCTCTTCGCCGGACGTGAGAATCCGGCTCTCACCGCCGAGCCCGCTACCGAGCACCATCGCGCCGCCGGGTACCGGGTCCTGCACGACTACCCAGCTCATGTCCGACTGCGCCTCGATTTCAAGGCGCACCCGCGCCACATCTCCACGGCTCCATTTGCCCGGGCGCTGCTGTTCCACGGCGGTGACGCTTCGCTTGATCGCGAAGCCGGTGGACACGGGCTCCGTGAGGGGAAGAGCGGCTGTCGCGCGCACCATCGCCCAGGGTGCGCCAGTGCCGCTGTGCGTGACGACGAGCGGCTGCTGACCTTGCTGCCACGGCAAGATGAGCTCCTTCGTCGAGGTTTGCGGCCACGGCACCGACTGGCTTTCTCCGCCATATCGGACAGAGGTCACCCCTGTGACGGGAGTGGCTTCGAACGCGGCGGAGAACTTCTCCATCGCCAGCACGCCCCATGCATTCGCGACCGTCGTGTTCCAGTGCCCGCGCTGCTGGCGGCCCAGCGCGCCGCGCACGAGCCGCGGAACGTCGTCGCGCCACGCCGGCCGGTCGAGCACTTCGAGGAGCGTCCGGACGGCATTGGAGTCCGACGAGATCATCAGCCACCAGAGCGCGTCGCCGCGCTCCGTGGAAAACGTGAGGGTCGAGCCCTGGAAGTTGAGCCGCGCACGCAGGATGCCTTCGGCCCTTTCACGCTTGCGCGCCGCGTCTGCGATGCCCTGCACGCGACGAAGAATGCCGAGCCAGTCGATCACCGCGGAGGTCGGCCACAGGTCCGGCTCCACGGTGATGGAGTCGAGCATGTTCGGGCGAGCTGCGTCGTAGCGCGCGAGCGCCGCGATGGCGGCGAGCTTGCGCACCGTAAGGTCCGCCGTGGGCAACGCGGAGTGCCGGACGATGCGGCCTTCCACGAAGCTCGTCAGGCCCTGAACGAGGCGCGTGTGCAGGGCGTCCGGCAGGGTCCAGCCCGCTTCGTGCGCAATCGCCAGCACGTAGGCGGTGAGTGCGTCCTCGCCCTGAAGCTGCTCCGACGGGAAGTACTTCAGCAGCCCGTCTCCATCGAGATACGCGGGGGCGCGTTGCATCCACCGGTCCCACAGCGCGCGGTCGCGCAGCGCAACGGCTTTCGACACGTTCTGTTCGAAGCATGTGTACGGGTACATGGACATGTACTCGCGCACACCGTCCAGACCGTCTCCAAGTCGTGCGCGCAGTGACACCTCGATCGCTCCGCGCCCGGGAATGGCTTGCGCTGGTCGCTCGACGGGAAGCTCGAGGCGCGCAGTCACCTGCGAGAGCGTGGCTTGCCACGTGCGCACGGGCACCGCAGGCGTCACGTTCTCCGAGACTTTCAGTGCGTCCCGGGCACTGCCTCCGAGTTGCTGTGCACTTACTTTCCACGCGAGCGTCTGTGCACCCACGGGAGCGGCAACATGCCACGTTACGGTGCGCGCGCCTCCGGCCGGAATCTCGACACGTTGTGTCGCGAGCGGCTCGGCGAGTGCAGGAGCGACCTCGGCCGCAACATCAACGACCATGGCTTCCTCTGAGGTGTTCCGCACGGTGAAGCTGGCGGCATAACGATCCCCCTCGCGCACGAGCGGTGGTAGGCCGGAAAGCAGAATCACATCCTGTCGCGTGGCGATGCTCGCACTGCCGGTTCCGAACAGCCCGCTGCCTGCGTTTGCGATGGCGACGATGCGGAACGAGGTGAGCGAGTCATTCAGCGGAATGGCGACGGTTGCGCGCCCCGCGCGGTCCAGTTTCACGCGCCCTTGCCAGGCGAGCAGAGTGTCGAAGGACTCACGGGCGCGCTCACGTCCGCCTCCGCCGCCATGGGCCACGGCCTTGCGCCCGTAGTGGCGCTTGCCCACGACCTGCAGTTGCGCGGTGGACGTCCACACCTCCAGGCCGCGCCGGCCCATCATCGCGTCGAGCAGATCCCAGGTCGCGTTGGGCGCAAGCTCGAGCAACGCTTCATCGACCGCGGCAACCGCAATCTCTGCGCCCTCCGGCAGTGGCTTGCCCGACGCGGGCTTCACTTCGATGTTCACGTTCGCGCGCTCGCGAATGGCGTACGTGGAGCGCTCCGGGGTGACGCGAACGTTCAGCCGATGCGGCTCCCAGCCGACGCGAATGGCTGCGGTGCCGAGGCGGTAGGCGGGCTTGTTCAGATCCACGAGCGCCGTCACTTCGCGGGTGCCGTCCGCTGTGCTTCGCCAGGCGCGCTTCGAATCCGCGCGCCCGCGCACCGCGAGCACGGAGACATAGACGTTGGGCGAGTCCGTGGCTTCGATGGGAACTCGCACGACGGGCGAGCGTCCGCTCAGCCGCGTGACAGAGCTGCGCATCACGCCTTCGCGCTCCACGGTCACGAGCGCCGTCGCTGAGCGGAACGGCATGCGCACCTGAAAGCGCGCGACCTGACCGGGTTCGTACTCCGGCTTCTCCGGCAGCAGGTCCATGCGGTCCCCGGCGGTGCCGCCGAACCACCAGTCATCCTCGCCCACCACCCAGAGGGACGTGGTGGCACCCGCAATGCGCGCTTGGCTGTCTCGCGTTTCGGCGCGCACCACAACCTCTCCCGACACGCCCGGTGCGACTTCGCACAGAAGCAAGCCTTGCGCGTTTGTCTTGCCTTCACACGCAACGGGCAGCTTCGTGTTCTCGAGTGCAGTCTCGTAGGTGTAGAAGCCTCCGATGAGCCGCTTGCGATACGAATAGCGCGCCGCCTTGTAGAGTGTGACGGAGACTGGCTGGCGCGAAACGGGCTTGCCATCCAGATCGAGCACCACCACCCGGAATCGCATCTGCTCCGTGCTGGCGGCCCAGCCTTCAGGGCGGATGCCGACGTTCAGCTCCGAAGGCACGAGCCGCACCCGACCGACAGCCGTGAGCAGCTCGCCATTCGGGTCCGGATATTCGAGCTCGGCCGTCATGACAGAGGGCTTGTCGATCGGCGGGAGGTCCGCGAGCGTAACGCGCGCCGCGCCCTGATCGTCGAGCGTCACGGGCAGCACACGCGCCTTGGCGGACTGCGATGCCGCCGCGCCTTCGAAGTCCATGTCCCACAGCCCGCCTTCCATGATCTGCACGCCTTCCTGCACGGGTTCGCCGCCAAAGCGGAAATCCTCGTATCCGTTCGTGGGCAATGCCGATGGCTCGATGACGGTACGCAGCTTCACGGGCAGCCCGGACGCGGCGCCGCCAGACACGTACGACACATGCAGATCGAGCGTCGCATCTTTTGGCTGCACAAGCGGGCGCACCGGCCCTTGCACGCTGGCGCGCATGGTGGGCAGGCGGAATTCCTCCACCCTGAATTGCGCGCTTCGGCGCATCTGATGCTTCGCGTCCTCGATCTGCACGGTGTAGACGCCGAGCCGGGCCTCCGCCGGAATCTTCCACGTCTGCTCGGCAACACCATCTGCGCCGAAGCGCACCTGAGACGTGTACTGCTGGTCGCTGCCCGAATGAGAGATCACCACCTTGTATGTGCCGCTCGCTTCCGGCGGCACGACGATGCCCTCACTCACATGGCGCCTTACGAAATGCTTCATCGACACGGTTTCGCCCGCGCGGAACAGCGCGCGGTCGAGCACCGTGTGCACGATCGCGGCGTCCCATTCCGAGCCCGTCGGGATTCCGAGCTCGTACGGCGCGACGCCCTCGTTCCAGCTCGACAGCACGAAGCTGAAATCGGCCGGTGTATTGGCATCTCCCTTGTCGCGAGAGGCGGGTGCTGCAGCGGTGACGAGAAGAGGAGGTGGGCTCCATTGGTTGCACGTGTCACTCTCGCTGTGCGGGCCAAGGGCGCCGTCGATCACCGCGATGCCGTCCTTGTTCGTGACTCCGCGCCAACGCTCGCTCCCGTCGCAGAAGCTCACGACAACAACCTCTGCATTCTCCACCGGCCGACCGTTGTCGAGCCGGGTCACCCAGACGCGTGAGCTCTCGCGCCCCCACTTCAGATGCACGGAAAGATTCGTCACGAGCGCAGCGGTGGAGACGTAGCGCGTCGCCTTTCTGCCCAGCAGGGACTCGCCGAGGCGTTCGCTTTCCAGCTCGACGATGTGGAGGCCCGGCTCGCCCAGCGGAATCCCGACGACCTCAGCCGGGCGAGCGCCCTCGGACTTCGTGATCGACAACGGAGACGCGCCGTCCGCTGCGTCGAAGACGGACGTGGACCCGGTGTCTTCACGCCATCGGTTCTGCCCGTTCGCATCCCGCACGTATTCGCCGCGACGTGCATTTGCGGCGCGCACCTTCTGAAGCCATCGCGCGATGGCTGCGGGGTCGTTGCCGATGCGCAAGCGATGGCCCCTGATCGAGGCGGGTTGAGCCGCGGCCGCTGTATCGACATTCCGCAGCGTCACCGGGAGCACGCCGCCTTCCTCGCGCTCGAGCACGCCGAAGTCGCCCGAGAACTTCAGGAGGGGCGGGTACTCATCGATGCGCACCGCGAGTGGAAAGCGGGCCGCGTTCTCGAGCGTGCGCCCAGCGTCGTCCACAAGCTGCGCGGGCAGCTCCAGCGACGCATCTGTGCTTTCCGGGAAAGGCGCCTCGAACGAGATGAACTCCACCATCTTCGCTTGCGCGTTCTGCTCCGCATTCGGAGAGCGTGCTTCCGTCCCGAATCGCAGCCGCGCCTGCATGGCCTGATCGCGAGGCACCGGCGCGCTGAACCGGACCGTGATGGGGCGGGTCGGCGTGCAGCCGGCACGCGGCTCGGTGCGCGTGCATTCGAGCGTGGCGGTGAACGTCGGGCGCACTTCGAAGGACAAGGTTTGCGCCTGCTTCGTGGCAATGCCGCCCGGAGCGGAGATTCCCGCGCCCCACACGAGCTGGACTCGCGTGGCGTTCGGCAGCCGACGCTGGCACTTCACCGCGACGACGAGCTCTTCCTGCTGCTCCAGCGACCTGTCGCGCACGCGCGCCGGCGACATCGCGCCGTCTTTCCAGAGAAGCCGGAAGTACTCGTATCCGAGCTGCTTTCGCTGCGCGAGCACGCTTTCTCGAGCCGCGCCGGTCAACACGGCGACAGGCACGCGCTCGGCCAGCCCCTCGATCACGCAATACGCATGCTGCGCGATCGAAGCCGGATCGGCGGGCGCATCCAGCCGCAGCAGGAACACCTGATCTTCATCGAGCTGGCGCCATCCCTCGCTCGGGAAGGACTTCTCGATCGCCGGGCCGCCGGTATCGAACGTGAATACGCGCGTGCCCGCCACCGCGCGCCCATCGAGCGCCTGAAGGCCAGCCTTCAACGTGAACGTGCAGCGCAGGCCCGCACGCAGATCCGATTCGAAGTCGTACACCCAGTTGCGCGCGTCGGCCCAGCGCCCGGCACCGGGCGCATCGCAAGCCACATCGAACGGATCTGTCAGGCGCGGATCACCGAGCGCCACCATCGGCGTGTTGAAACGCGCGGTGACCTGGCGCACTCGCTTCGCCGTGCCTCGTGGAGAGAAGAGTTCCACCTGCGGGGCGACGGGCTGCGTTGTTGCTTCATCCGCTGGTGTGCGTTGAGCGGCCTGATCGGGTGTCGCGGGTGCGACGGCCTGGGCAAGTGCTGTGGCCGCAGTCGCTTCGATCCTGGACGTCTGCGCTACCGCATCGACGAGCGTTCCCCATTGCAGCAACGCAAACGCAACGGCGGTGAGTGCGGCCCAATGTGCCCGGCCCATACGCGATCTCCATCTCGACAGACGGATCCATTCTAAAGGCGCACACGCGTTTGGGTTGGACGCGTTCGCGCTCCGGCGCGCAGGTTCACTCGGCGGCGCGCGCGGAGTCGATGCGATAGCGCAGCCTCTGAAGTTGCTCAGGCGAGAGCTGGCCGACACCGGGAGACATCACGATGCGTTCGCCGGATCGCAGAGTCTGTGGAACTCTTTGTTGCGCGCCGGTTTGCAGGATGCGCCCGGCCGCATCCACCAGCACAGGTGTGAGCCGAATATCGGTAATGCTGATCGGCGAGCGATTCTCGACGACGAGAACGAGCTGCCCCTGCGCCATGATTTGCGGGAATGCTGCCACATGCTTGCCAGGATTCTGTGGCAGCTCGAGCCGCACGAGCTCACCCGCTGCGGCCTTGCCGATGTCACTCTGTGATGTGGCGGCAGCCTGGTAATACTTCACTGCACTTTGCAAATCGCCTTTGCCGCGCGCGATCTCACCGAGGAAATACGCTGCCGGTGCCGTGGGAAGCAGCTCTGCGCTGCGGGCGAGCCAGCGTTCCGCCTGGTCCTTGTTGCCGACGCGGTACTGTGCGACTCCACCGCCGAGATACGAGGCGAAGTAATCGGGATCGAGCTGAATGGCCTTCTCGAAATGCGGAATGGCCGCGGACGGGTTCTTTTCCGAGAGCTCGATCTCGCCCAGCGCCTGGTGGAAGCGCGCTTCCTTCGGCAGCAGTGCGACGGCTTCGTTCGCGAGCTTCTTCGCCTCCGCGTAGTTCTTCTTGCTCGCGGCGGCCAACGCCTGATCGTACTTGTCGTACGCGGGTTTCATTTCGAGCAGCGGCTTGACGTGTGCGGCGTACCGCTCCGCGCCCACTTCGCCGCCACGCCCGAGTGCCTCGGCGGTTTGCTTGTTGCGCTCCACGCGCTCGTCGGAAGGCGGGTGCGACGCGAACAGTCCTTCCAGAAAACTCTGCTGTTTCGCGCCACTTTCGTTCGCCAAGCGCACGAACGATTCCTGCAGCGTGACGGCGCCCCAGGGATCGTAGCCGGCCTTTTTCATGTACTTCATGCCGTACTCGTCCGACTCGAGCTCCTGCTCGCGACCGTACTTCATCTGCACGAGCTGCGCGCCGACACCGGCGCCCTGGATGAGCAGGCCCGCCACATTCTCGTCCGCGCCACCGACCGCGGCGCCGATGGCCGCCACGGCGACACCTGCCTGCAGCAGCGTGCCGCGTTCCTGAGCCTTTGCGCCGTGCCGGGCGGCCGCATGGACGATTTCGTGGCCGAGCACCGCGGCCAGCTCCGATTCGTTCTTCAGCTCCGTGAGCAGGCCACGGTTCACGGCGATCTTGCCGCCGGGAAGCGCCCACGCATTCGGCACAGAGCTGTTCAGCACGACGAACTCGTAGGGCAGGTCGCGGTCCGCCACGGCGGCGAGCTTCTGTCCGACCTCGTTGACGTAGGCCGTCAGCTCCGGAAGGAGCTTGAAGTCACCGCCTTCACTCTGGCGCGTGGGCGCGTAGTACTGCTCGCCCATCTGCAGTTCCTGCGCCTGGGAGATGAACTGGATCTCGCGCTTGCCCGTCACCGGGTTCACGCCGCACGCACAGAGCACCAGAGCCAGCAGAGCGCCGGCACACAAGCGCAGTCGGAGTGCTTTCATCACCTGCCACCTTCAGGTTGAGGCTCAGGCCGCGGATGCGAGCCGCATCATGCACCGGAACGTGTGGCGGGGGCAGTCTGTTCCGCTTCCGCCGGCGCTCCGCGCGCCACGATGGCGGTGACGGCAACGTCGCCGGTGACATTGCCCAGGGTGCGGAAGATGTCCGGAATGACCTCCACCGCCAGCAGCAGCGGCAGGAGATCGAGCGGCACTCCCATGGCGAGCGAAATGGGCACCGTCGTGTTGAAGAGCGTGAGCTG
Organism: Steroidobacteraceae bacterium; assembly: GCA_019683695.1. GTDB lineage: Bacteria > Pseudomonadota > Gammaproteobacteria > Steroidobacterales > Steroidobacteraceae > JADGHX01. The sequence goes on along the minus strand of JADGHX010000080.1, from coordinate 3,409 downwards.
GCTGGGCAAGCCCACCACGCTGAAATTCGTGATCACCGCCAGCATCACGCCCATGGCGATCTGGGTTGCGCCCAGCTCCACGCCATAGACGTGCGCGCAAAAGATGACCATTGAAATGTTGAAAAGAGGGCTCGTGATCCGGAACAGCGAAACGGCGAGAGGCAGCGTGAGTGAGACCACACGCTCGGGCAGGCCGAGCTGCGCTTGCGCACCGGTGATCATCGCCGGAAGCGAAGCGAGCGAGGATTGCGTGCTGATGGCGACCGCCTGGGCCGGCAACAGCGCTCTGACGAAACGCGTGAGAGACACCCGACCGAACGCAACAGCGGCCGGATAGCACAACACCGTGATCAGCACGCCGAGCGTGCACATCAGCACCAGATAGTGCGCCAGCGCACCGGCCGCATGGACGCCGCCCCGGGTGCCCACACCGAGCGCCAGCGCAAACACGCCGAGCGGTGCGGCCCAGAGAATCCAGCGGATCATCACGAGCATCGTCTCCATCACCGCGCGGAAGAACCCGAGCAGCGGGGTGCGCATGTCCGCCGTGACCCGTGCGGCGGCAAACCCGAAGAACAACGCGAAGATGACGAGCGGCAGCATGTCCCCGTCCGCCGCGGCCTTGAACGGGTTCGCCGGGATGACATTCGTCAGCCAATCGCGCAGCCCCGGCAGCTTCGGAATGGCGTCTGCGCCGGGAGCGCCCGCACGGAATGCGGCCGCGGCATCCGGGCTCACGGGCCACCACGCAAGCGCCAGCGGTGTGACGATCGAGCCGAGCAGGGCGGCCGCGGTGAGCACGATCACGAACAGCAGCAGCGCGCGCGCGGCGAGCCGGCCTGTAGCCGCCGTCTCGGCGGCCGACGCGACGCCGGTGATCAGCATTGTGACGATCAGCGGGATGATCGTCATGCGCAGGGCGTTGAGCCACAGCGATCCCACAGGCTCCACGACACCTGCGACACGAGTGGCGAGCAGGCTGTCCGCCGCGGCGAGCAGCGCGCCCAGTGCAAGCCCGGCCACGAGACCGATGACGACGCGTGTGGCGAAGGACATCCGATCAGCCGCCGGAACGCTTCGCGTCGTATCCGAGCTTCACGAGCTCCGCCACCAGCCGGTCGCGGTGATCTCCCTGAATCTCGATGCGCCCGTCCTTCACGGCACCGCCTGCGCCACAGAGCTTTTTCAGGCGTGTCGCCAGCGCCTCGAGATCGCCTGCCGCGAGCGGCAGACCGGAGATGACGGACACACCCTTGCCGCCGCGCCCGGCCACTTCGCGGCCCACGCGCACACGCGCGGGACCGGCGGCGGAGGGCTGCGGCGCGCGGCCCGTGCCGGGCTTGATCACGGCCCCACGGAAGGTGGCCTTCTGTTTCATGCGTGCGCTTTCAGTACGAGTGTTGCGCTGGGTGCGCGCAATCTAAGAGGACTCGACCCGTGACTCAACTGTAAGCATGCCCGCAGCGACGCGCCGGCAGCCGCTGGGCACCGAAGCGACCTCTTTCAGGCGGGCAACAAGATTGAGCCGGAGGCTTCCGTCGCGTCACCGCTGACGCCGAACAACGCGAGCGGCAAGCCGTTCTCTCCACTCACCACGTGCACCACGGGAGCGAGACATGGCGATACGACGGCTCGATCGGACTCAGTGGTCCGGCTTCTGCATGCACGTATCCCGCTTCTTTGTCGGCAAGCACGCGGAGCTCGAGGTGGCGGCGATCGATATCGGCGCACAGATCGAGGCGAGCGGCCGGGCATTGCTCGGCATCGCCTATGACCCGCACCAGCGGACGATCCAGATCGTGCTCGAGGGCCTCGACCATCTCGTGCGCGAGCCGCGCGAGCTGTACGTCGATGATCGACCCGAAGGCCTCGCCAGCATCGAGATCATCGACGGCGCGGGCCGACAGCAGATCGTGATTCTGCGCGATCCGCTGATGCTGCCTGCCCCGCGCGCCTGAACGCGCCGGGCCGTTACACGGCCGGTGCGGTGGCGCCGTCCAGGCCGAGGCGGCGCTGGAGTCTGCGCTCCATGATGCCGGCCGCAATCAGCAGCACGCCGATCGCAATGGCAAAGCCCGCCACGATGCCGATGAGCGCGAAGACGCCCGCCACCGGAAACAGTGCGATGACTGCGCCGAAGACGATCGACACGACGCCGGTCAAGATCAGCAGCCACTCGTAGCGGATCTCCCTGCGCAGGGCGATGCCCGTTGCGATGTCGAAGATGCCGCGGACGATCGCCCACGCGCCGATGAGCAGCACCAGCGCCAGGGTCGCCGCGCCGGGCCACATCAGCGTGAGGACGCCAACCGCCAGACTGAGCAGGCCCCCGAAGAACACCCATCCCCAGCTTCGGGTCCGAACGGCGGCAATCAATGACGTGATGCCATCCGCGATGGCGAACGCCGCAAACAGCGCGAGCAGCGCGACGAGCGTCACTCGCGGCCACGTGATCGCGGCAATGCCGAAGAGAATGGCGAGCACACCGCGCACGATGAGTGCCCACCACTGATTGAGAAGAGAGGTTCTGGCGAAGCTCGTCGCGTTCATGAGCCCTCCTCCGGCGAGATTGCGGGCGTGGAGCGAGAGGGCACTCCACGCGCCCGGGCCTCATCGCCGCCCGCATCAAGTGTTCCCGCGCGCGCCGCGGCCAATCGGGAACGCTGACAGAACAAGGGCGTAGTGCCGAAAACGGGACGCAGCGATCTGCGGTGCGCTAGCCCGTGCCGCGCCGTTCCCGGGTCTCGTCCGCAATGGACAGAACCTGCGCCGAAGAGCGAAGCGTAGCCGCGTACTCCTCGATGAGCTCGTGCAACTGCTCGGGCTCCACGGGCTTGACGATGTGCAGGTCGAATCCGGCCGCAAGCGCCTGCGCGCGCTGCTCGGGCGCACCGTAACCGGTGAGCGCGATCAGAAGCGGCGACGCATCACCGAGCTTCGCGCGAATGCTGCGGGCCACGGCGAAGCCATCCATGCGCGGCAGGCCGAGATCGATGAGCGCAATCTCCGGCCGATCCCGCGTGGCGGCCTGCAAGCCCGCGGCGCCATCGTCCGCCACCGTGACATCGTGTCCCCACATCTCGAGCAGGCATTGCAGGGCAGATTGCGCGTCCGGATTGTCCTCTACCACGAGAATGCGGCGGCGGGCGGATGGGCGTTTCGGCCGAAGCGGCGCATCCGAATCCGGCGAGCGCATCTCCGCCACGACCAGCGGCAGCACGATCTCGAATTCACTGCCCTTGCCGATCCCTTCACTGCGCGCGTGCGTGCGCCCGCCGTGCAACTCGACGAGCGTGCGCACGAGCGTGAGCCCGATGCCGAGCCCGCCGCGCGAGCGGGCGAGCGGCACATCGGCCTGCGAGAAGAGATCGAAGATCGTCGGCAGCGTCTCCGGTGCCATGCCGATGCC
>JADGHX010000283.1 GCA_019683695.1 Steroidobacteraceae bacterium | reverse complement strand
GCCCTCGTGCGCCACGACTCATCGATCTCAGATGGGGCAGGGCCGGGGGAATGCGCGTGACGCTCGTGGGCAAGGGAGTGTGCTTCGATAGCGGTGGGCTCGATATCAAGCCAGCCAGCGGCATGCTGCTCATGAAGAAGGACATGGGCGGCGCTGCGTGCGCGCTGGGGCTGGCACAGCTCCTGATGCAGCTCGATGCGCCGATCCAGCTGCGCGTGCTCATTCCAGCGGTCGAGAACAGCGTGGACGGGCATTCTTATCGCCCGGGTGACGTGCTCCCCTCGCGCAAGGGGCTCACTGTCGAGATCGCGAACACGGATGCCGAAGGGCGGCTCGTGCTGGCCGACGCCCTCACGGAAGCCGACTCGGAGAAGCCCGACCTGCTCATCAACCTCGCCACGCTCACCGGTGCGGCGCGCATCGCACTCGGTCCGGAGCTGCCCGCTGCGTATTCGCCGGATGGCGCGCTGCTCGCCGCGCTTCGCGACGCCGGCGACGAGGAGGCCGACCCGGTCTGGCCGATGCCGTTGTGGGCGGGCTACGACGACGAGCTCTCGAGCAAGGTCGCGGATCTCAGCAACGTCTCGGCGTCGCCACTTGCCGGCTCTCCCATCGCGGCGCTGTTCCTCAAACGATTCGTCACGGCCACGCCGCACTGGCTGCACGTCGACCTCTTCGCGTGGAATCCGAAGGAGCGACCCGGGCGGCCGGTGGGTGCCGAGGCGCAGTGCGTGCGCAGCCTCTATCGGCTCATCCGTGCCCGCTGCGGCTGATCGCAATCCGCCCCGAGAGGGCGGATCCCGCTGAAGCGGGATGCCGTTCATCGGGGCATCAACTCATGACGAGCAAGTCATGACAAGCGAAGGCGGGCGTTTAGAACACAAGGGGATTCGCGCTCGTCGCGATCGCTGGCTCGGGAATCCGCCGACGCTCGTGATCCTGCGCTTCGCGCTCGTGGCTGTTGCGTTGACGCCGCTGCTGCGCATGAACAACGGTCCCATGAGCACGCTCTCGCCGTGGCGGGCGCTGCGCATGGGCGCGCTGCCTTCGCGCTCGGCTTGCCGGATTGCAACGGCAACGAACGCGTCCTCCGGTCTCGTCGCGATGAAGAAGCCGCGGGGATGCACGCCCACCGCTGACCACGCCGTCTTCGAACCTTCCGCGTCGTGTTCAATCTGTTCCTGCTCCGGCGTCAGCTCGTGATGCTGCATTCATGTTGTCGTCGAGCGTACATGCCGCCAGGCCTGTTCATCACGTCGTGCGAGCGACGCGTTGTTGATACGGGCACATGACCTGGGTCCCACCCACTCGAGTCCGGCGCGTGCTTGTCACAAGACGGGCGGAACGCGCTAGGATCGGTACCTAGCTACCGTTCCGCAGAATGGCTTTGACGAATCGGATGTACGTGATGAGGCTTGGCGTTACGAATACAGGTGCTACTCTTGTAGCGTGTGTCAGGTGACCCATCACTTTGCATTCACACCTGGCACGAGTGGCAGACGGGGGTTCACGTACTTGAAGCCGGGGCGCGCGGCGTAGCAGCGCGGCCGCCGGAAATCTTTTTGGCGAACACATTCACCGGCGCGGCGCCAGCGTGCGATTCTCGCGCGTGCGGCGAGCAGCCGATCGAAGTACGTTCTGCAACGGGCAGATGACGAGAGACCGGGGATCAATGAGGGGCAACGGGGCGAGCGGCAAGCGCGCGAAGCGCGCTGCAGCCCGGGACACGCGCGCCCATTCGCGCCTCGTGGTGGAAGGAACGAAGCAGGCGCCGGCGCGCGCCATGCTCCGGGCGGTCGGCTTCCAGGATGCCGACTTCGCCAGGCCCCAGATCGGCATTGCGTCCACCTGGGCGAACCTCACTCCCTGCAACATGCACATTGCCGAGCTCGCGCGCGAGGCTGCCGCGGGCGTCGATGCGGCCGGCGCGAAGAGTGTGCTCTTCAACACCATCACCGTGTCCGACGGTATCTCGATGGGTACGCCGGGCATGCGCTATTCGCTGGTCTCGCGCGAGGTGATCGCCGATTCGATCGAGACGGTGGTCGGCGCGCAAGGCTTCGATGGCTTCGTGGCGATCGGGGGCTGCGACAAGAACATGCCCGGATGCGCCATGGCGATCGCCCGGCTGAATCGTCCGGCGGTGTTCGTCTACGGCGGAACCATCCGCCCGGGCGCGCAGCACCGGGACATCGTCTCGGTGTTCGAGGCGGTGGGCGCGCGGGCCGCAGGAAAGATCTCCGATGACGAGCTGCGCGAAGTGGAGCGCACCGCGATTCCGGGCCCCGGCAGCTGCGGAGGCATGTACACCGCCAACACCATGGCCTCCGCCATCGAGGCGCTGGGCCTGTCGCTGCCGAACAGCTCGGCGCAGGAAGCCGTGAGCGATGCCAAGCGCGATGATTGCAGGCGCGCCGGGGAGGCGGTTGTCCGCATGCTCGAGGCGGGCATCCGTCCGCGAGACATCCTCACCCGCAAGGCATTCGAAAACGCCATCACGGTGACCATCGCGCTCGCCGGGTCCACCAACGCCGTGCTGCATCTGCTCGCCATCGCGCACGAGGCGCGCGTGAAGTTGCGGCTCGACGATTTCACCCGCATCGGGCGTCGGGTGCCGGTGCTCGCGGACGTCCGGCCGAGCGGCCGCTATCTGATGTCGGAACTTATTGCCGCCGGAGGAATCCAGCCGCTGATGAAAATGCTGCTGGAGGAGGGGCTGCTGCACGGGGACTGCCTCACCGTCACCGGGCGTACCCTGGCAGAAAACCTTTCCGGAGTGGGTACATATATTGCTGGGCAGGGCATCGTGAGGCCGCTCTCCGATCCCATAAAGAAGGATAGCCACCTCGTCGTGCTCTACGGCAACGTGGCTCCGGAAGGCGCGGTCGCCAAGATCACGGGGAAGGAAGGGCTGCGGTTCGAAGGGCGGGCCCGTGTCTTCGACGGCGAGGAAGCCGCCACCCGCGCCATTCTCGGTGGCGCCGTGCGCGCCGGCGACGTGGTCGTCATCCGTTACGAAGGCCCCCGAGGGGGACCCGGAATGCGCGAGATGCTGAGCCCCACCGGCGCCATCATGGGGCGCGGTCTCGGCGACAAGGTCGCGCTCATCACCGATGGCCGGTTCTCCGGCGGCACGCACGGCTTCGTGGTTGGACATATCACCCCCGAAGCCGCGGTGGGCGGGCCGCTCGGTCTGCTCCGCAACGGCGATGTCATCACGATTGATGCGGAGAAAAAAGTCATCCACGCAGACGTCAGCGCAGCCGAGTTGCGGCGCCGGCGCGCGGCGTGGAAGCCACGCAGGGCTCATGCGACAGAGGGCGTGCTGGCGAAATACGCGCGGCTCGTGAGCAGCGCTTCGCTCGGTGCGGTGACGACGCGAGTGGAGGAATCCACCCGTGGATCACGGGCTTGAGCGCAGTTGTCAGTGCGCAGGGCAGCGGTTAAAGTCCGCGGGCTTTCCGTCGATGCGGCGGTGTGCTATTTCGTTCATTTAAGTAGTCAACGCACATCCCGAATGTCGAATTTGTCCGGGGGATATCAGGTTCGTTCTCGCACCAGACTCGTTCGCGGGGCTGGCGCATCTGGCAGATGAGAGAAAATGGCAGCCTACGCACACGACAGTAGTTTCTTCACGAGGCGCGGCCTCGTCTTCGTCGTCATCGTCGCCGCCCACATCCTGCTCGGATATGGGCTCGCGAATGGCCTCGCACGCAAGGTCGTCGAGGTGATCGCCCCGCCGATCCAGACGGACATCATTGAAGAGGTCCAGG
>JADGHX010000007.1 GCA_019683695.1 Steroidobacteraceae bacterium | reverse complement strand
GCCGGCAAGCGTCCTGATACCTGCCGGCGGTAACGAGCGTTGTCCGTCGTCTTCAGCTCGCGCGGGCCGGTCGTCCCGATGAATCAGTTGAGCTGCTTGCGGCTCGTGGGTGCCGGCAGCTGGGGGAACAGTGCCTGATCGAGCGCCTGCACGTACGTGGAGACATCCGCCGGGCCGGGCACCAGCACTCGGCCGTTGATGAGCAGATTGGGCGTGGTCACCACGCCGAAACCGCGCAGCCGCTTTTCGTCCGCGGCGATCTCGTCGCGCCCCTCAGCCGGGTTGGCGAACGCGGCGAGCGTTTCGGCGCTCAGACCGCTTTCCTCACCCACGGCGCGCACGACCGCGGGGTCACCGATGTCCCGCCCCTGCTCGAAGAAGGCCCGGAACAGCGCGTCGGCGACTTCGCTGTGCTTCTCCTCGCGGGCGGCGAGCGCCACGAGCCGGTGCGCCTCGAGCGTATCCGGTACGCCCGGGACGCGACTGAAGTCGAACCGGATCCCCAGCTCCTGACCCGCCTCGGCCAGGCTCTTCTGCGCAAACTCCACCGATACCCCGGGCGGAAGCCGGGTGGCGAGGTGGTCCCGCCAGGAACGGCGACCCTCGCCGCGAGGCAGCGCCAGCTCGACCTGCGTGCGGAAGCCATGCCATCGCAAGGCACGGACGGGCAGACCGTAAAGGTTTCCGAGCGCGCGTTCGAGGCTGCGCTTGCCGAGGAAGGACCAGGGGCAGGCGAAGTCCGCGATCAGATCCATCTCGAGGATCGGGCGGATCGGTGTGGCACTGACGATTTGAGTATCCATGTGGCGCTATCTGGAGCGCACCTTGTCGGATTCAAGCCGACGGCGGACGGCGCGCCTCTTGCTTGGGCCGCGGCGGGTGAGGTTGGTTCGATCGGCATGCGCGGCGGAAGGCGGATTGTCCGCCTGAGCTCACTGCGAACCGAGCGGGAGCCGGTCTGGCCACTCCAGAACGCACGACCGTGGCACACCGAAGGGAACAAACGGCGCTGCGAAACGTTGCTCCGCGCCCTTGATGAGACCGGTGCTGCGGGATCGGCGAAGCACTTACCGGCAGCATGTGTCGCGAGCCGGCCGCCCTGTTCACCTTCACCGCTTGCGCACGCCTGCGTGCACCTGCTCCGTGATACGCATTGCGGTCTCCAGTGCGCGAAGCCCCGCTTCCCCACCCACAACCGGTGGCCGGCCGCTGCGAATGCAGTCGAGGAAGGATTCGATCTCCGCTCTGAGCGCATCGCCGTGATCGAAGCTCTGCTCTTCGATCGTGACGGGTAGCTGCCCGGCCGCGATCGGCGCGGGCCGTTTGCGGATGAGCGTGAGGATCTTCTGCTGCAGGTCGATCGAGAGATAGGCGTCGTCCTCGAACACCCGGAGCTTGCGCTCCGTCTTCATGCTCACGCGACTTGCGGTGGCATTGGCCACGCAACCGTTCTCGAAACGGATCCGCGCGTTGGCAATATCGATCTCGTCCGAGAAGACCGGCGTGCCGATGGCATCGATGGTGGCGATGGGTGAACCCACGACGGTTTGCACGATGTCGATGTCGTGAATCATCAGATCGAGCACCACGTTCACGTCCGTGCCGCGCTCCTTGTAGGGAGCGAGCCGGTGACACTCGATGAATCGGGGTGCGGCGAGATAGGGCTCCGCCGCGAGAATGGCGGCGTTGAAGCGCTCGAGGTGGCCGACCTGAAGGATGCAGTTCCGCGCCCGGGCAAGCTCGATGAGCTGGCGCGCTTCCTCGGCGGTCTCGGTGATGGGTTTCTCCACCAGCACGTGCACGCCGGCGTCGAGGAAATCCCTTGCGATGGGGAAATGCGCGGGTGTGGGCGTCACCACACTGACCGCGTCCACCCGACCGATCAGTGGCCGATGGTCCGCCAGCGGCTCGGTGCGCAGCTCCTTCGCCACCGACTCGCGCGCTTCGGCGCGCGCATCGACCACACCGACCAGCTCACAACCTTCCGCCTGAGCGTACTTCTGAGCGTGGAACCGTCCGAGATACCCGACACCGACGACTGCTGCTCTGATTTTTTGCATGTTGCGGCTATTATGCCCGCCCGCCGGGCCGGCCTGTCCGCCCGAGACACATTTTGAGGAGGCCGCCCCTGCCCGACCTGCCCCACACCGCCCGCGGTCCGCTCACGCACGAGGCGGACACCCAGGCTGCCCCGCGCAGACAGCGGGAGCTGCTGCTCTTCCTGGTCCTGCTCGCCTGCGGCCTCTTCGTGATGCCGCTCCTCATCTGGCTGGTGGGTCGCGGCATCCTGGGTCCGTACACGAACGGCGGCCCCTTCGCCCTGCTCGTGGATTTCTTCGCGGGTCTGCGTACCGGCTCGCCCGTGTACTGGGCCGTGGTCTTCGGCCCCTACGTGTTCGTCATGCTGCTGCGGGGGGTCTGGTATCTCGCGCGTCGCGAGCGGGCTACCGCCGGCTGAGCGCTCTGCGAGCGAGGTCCGTGGCGTTGCCGGGCCTCAAATGTGATGCACGTCGCAATTGTCACGCTCAGGCTGTGACATGCTTCTCATCGCCAGAACAAACGATGAGAACGGGGACGAGATGAAGGGCACCGCGCGCGGGCCGCAATGGCCTGCACCGGCTACAACAACTGACGCCAGCCGCGAGAAACACACCGAATCCAGAGCCGAAACCCCGAAGCTGAGTGCCATTACCCTGGCACTGCTCGACGAATACTCGATCGATAGCGGAACTCGGGGCTACGACCCTTACAACAAGCAGGCAAGCGCCCCGCGCAGGGCCGCCAGCCGACGCAAGCTCTGAAGATCAGGCAGGGCGGTTGGCAGTCGCCGCATGCCCCGCCGCTGGCCTGCGTATCGAACGCATCGACCGCGTGATCTCGTGCCGTTTGTGTCCAGCCGGGCTACGGGCGCCAGCGGAAGGGTGTGCGTCGGTGCGGCAGAGCGGCTTGCCACGCGGCCTGCCCGCGCACGGCCGCGCTCAGCGCGGCCAGTACACCCATACGGCCAAGCCAAGCATCAGGAGCATGGCCACATGCGCAGGCAGCCGCCACCGCCGCTCACGGATTTCGCCGTAGAAGCTGCTGGCGGCCGCCACCGCCAGCAGCGTGAAGAGCGCGATCGCCTGCAGCAGCGGCTCTCGCTCGCCCGCAAGGCGGTCGGCGTGTTCCGGCATGAAGAGAAACACGACCCAGGTGAGCAGCAGCCCCACCGCCAGGGAAACTGCCGAGCCCATCACGATGCCGATGAGGACGGCGAGTGGTTTCATGAGAAGCGCCTCGGAATGCCAGGAACGGGGTACTTGATGCCCAGGACTGTGCCCTCTAGATTGGCACCATTGCAATTTTCCAGAGATGTGAGCGTCCGAATGCCCAAACACCTGCGACGCCCGTCCGGCCTCATCGCCGCTTCGGTCCTCACCGTCATCGTCCTCGTGCTTGCGAGCTCCGCGCCGGCGCCCGCGAACACGACCACCCTGCCACCGGGTGCCATCGCACCCACCGACCGTCAGCGAGCCATCGCTCGCCGCGTCGGCGGCATCCTCGAAGAGGCGCATTTCCGGCGCGCCCCGATCGACGACAAGATGTCTTCGCAGGTGTTCGAGCGCTACCTCGAGCTGCTCGATGGCCAGCGAAGCTACTTCCTCGCAAGCGACATCGCGGACTTCGCGGCCTGGCGGCTCAAGTTCGACGACATGATCCGCACCGGCGACCTCGAGCCGGCCTACATCATCTTCGCGCGCTTCCAGCAGCGCAACCGGGAGCGTATGAACTACGCGCTCGAGCTGCTGAACACCGAGCCGGATTTCACCATCGACGAGAGCTTCGAGTTCGACCGTGAGGATGCGCCGTGGCCGGCCAACACGGCCGAGATGAATGAGCTCTGGCGCAAGCGCGTGAAGAACGATGCCGTGTCCCTGCTCCTCACCGGCAAAGACTGGAAGGAAGCCTCCGAGCTCCTGAGGAAGCGCTATCAGCGCGTACTCAAGCGCGTGGATCAGGTGACGCAGGACGACGTGTTCGAAAATCTCATGAACGCCTACGCGCGCACGTTCGACCCGCACTCCAGCTACTTCTCCCCGCGCAGCTCCGAGGAATACCGCATCCAGATGAGCCTCAACTACGAGGGCATCGGCGCCTCGCTGCAGCTGGTCGACGACTACGTCACCATTCTGAACGTGATCGAGGGCGGGCCGGCAGCCGTCGCGGGCACGCTCTCGCCGAACGATCGCATCACCGCGGTCGCACAGGGAAAAGACGGCCCCCCGACCGATGTCATCGGCTGGCGCCTCGACGATGTGGTCCAGCTCATTCGTGGCAAGGCGGGAACGAGCGTGCGTCTGCAGATCCTGCCCGCCGGAGCGGCACCCGGCTCTCCGGAGAAGACACTGGAGTTCGTGCGTAACAAGGTGACGCTCGAAGCGCAGGCCGCGCACAAGGAAGTGAGGACCATCATGCGCAACGGCAAGCCCCTCAAGGTGGGCGTGATCACCATTCCGGGGTTCTACCAGGACATTGCCGCGCAAAGCGCCGGAGACGAGAACTACCGCAGCACCACGCGCGACGTTCGTCGTCTGCTGAAGGAGCTCAAGGCCGAGAAGATCGATGGCCTCGTCATCGATTTGCGCGACAACGGCGGCGGCTATCTTCCGGAGGCCACCGCCCTCACCGGCCTCTTCATCGACAAGGGCCCGGTCGTGCAGCTCAAGGACACGACCGGCCGCCTGGAGGTGCTGGACGATCCCGAACCGGGCGTCGAGTACGACGGCCCGCTCGCGGTGCTCGTGAACCGCTTCAGCGCCTCCGCATCGGAAATCTTCGCCGGTGCGATCCAGGACTATGGCCGCGGCATCGTGCTGGGCCAGCGCACGTTCGGCAAGGGCACGGTGCAGAACCTCGTGCCGCTCGATCGCTGGGCGCAGCGGCCTGTCAACGGCCAGCTCACCGTCACCATCGGCAAGTTCTATCGCGTCACCGGTGAGAGCACGCAGCATCGTGGCGTCGAGCCCGATGTCCCCCTGCCCTCGCGCATCGACATGAAGAAAGTCGGCGAGAGCGCGCTCGATGCCGCCCTGCCGTGGGATCGTATCCCGGGCGTCCCCTTCCATGCGAATCGGCGCAACCTTCCGCCCATCCCGCTGCTGACGACCGAAGAGACGGAGCGTGCGGAGCGCGATCCGGACTATCGCTGGCTCGTCGCGGACATCGCCGAGAGCGACGCGCTGCGCGAGCAGAAGTCCGTGTCGCTGAATCTCGCGAAGCGCAAGGCGGAGCGCGAGCAGCTCGATCAGCAGCGCCTCGCGCGCGAGAACAGCCGCCGGGCCGCCAAAGGCGAGCCGCCCCTGAAGTCGCTCGAGGAGCTCGAGAAGGCCGAGGAGCCCGACATCCTCCTGGCTCAGGCCACCGAGATCATGGGCGACATGGTGGTCGGCTCACGCCCGCCCACGACCACCGCCTCGCGCCGGCCCTTGCCTGAGGAAGTGAATTGACGAGCGCCCTGTGACGGGCGCGGGCGGCGGTCAGCGCAGCAGCACGCGGAACAAGTCCCACGTATCCTCGGCCAGCACGTTCGGCAGGCGCGCCGCGCTTGCGCCGACCGTCTGGCCGGCGAGCACATCGCCCTCTGCAATGCCGATCGACTCCGCCGTAGGCGTCGTGTCGTTCAGCCCGCGATAGCGCGCAATCTGCTTCAGGCGTTCCGTGCGCGCCTTCACTTCCTGCGCGATGTTCGTGCGAGCCTGCAGGATGGCGCGGGCACGCGCGATGTTCGCCATGATCACTTCGCATTCCTGCCGCGAGCCGTATTCGTCCGCCACTTCACGGCGCGCCACCGCGTCACGTGCGAGCGACACCAGATCCGTTTTCACGAGCCGCAGGCACAGCACCTCGGCATACGCGATGACCGCGAGATTGATGGCGCGGCGGCCCTCCAGAGACAGCCCGCGGAACTCCGGTGCCGCTTCCCGCTCCAGCGCTTCAGCTGCGGCACGCGCGTCCACGAGGCGCGCTTCCACGCCGGCGGAGGTGGCCCGGGCCGCGACGAGGAGCTCGTCCACACGCTGCCGCTTGAAGTAGTGCCAGAACCGGGTGAGCCGCGCGCGCTGCGCCTGCAAGGCAACCACCAGCTCGTTGGCGTGCGCGAGTTCCGTCTCCGCAGCTCTCAGCTGGCTCTGCACGGCCTGACGGCGCGCGAACTGTCTGCGATTGTGTTCAGCGAAATGTGCGCGGCGCTCACGCTCTTCCAGTTGCCTGGAGAGATCCGCAGCGAACTGCTCGAGCAACTCGCGCCCGAGCTGCCAGAGGCCTCGCAGCTGATAGAACACCAGTGCGGGATAGCCGCTCTCCTGCGCACTCAGGCGCTGCTCGAGAGCGGAGAGCATTTCCTGCACGCGCTGGGTCGCGCCTTCCTGCTGCTTGATGCGGTCCTTCAGCCGGTAGATCTCATCCTGCAGGGAGGCGTAAGCCTTCTTCAGTTCCGCGCGATTGCGGAACAGCATCAGGACACGGTCGTCGTCCTCGGACTCGCGCTCGGGTTGCAGGAACGGAAGCTTCAGGAACCCGAGCTGTCGTAGCGATTTCATCGGTGATGGGCGGAATGGCCCGCCACATCGTGCAGACCGGCGTTCCTGCCACGATCACCGCACCCACGCGCGAGGGTCATGGCGCGGAACAGGCCCTTTCACGCCGCAATCAAGGTGGCTGGCGAGAAGCGATGGCCTCGCTCCAGGCAATATTCCAGCCACTTGTTTAACATCACGTTGCGCGCCCAGCGCTGATCCAGTTCACGCTCCACACGCCGACGCAGGGCCTGCAGGACCGAGTGCGGATGCGAGCCCGCCCACTCCTGCGCTTCCACGAGATGCGCATCGTGGTAGATGCGCACGGACATGTCTGGATATTGGGCCGGGTCCGCCTGCGCGGCGCCGGGGACCGCGAGCTCGCCGAGCGAACCGAGCTGATAGGTGAGCTGCAAGGTCGTGGTGTACGGGCTGCGTTCCGTCACCGTGAGAAGAAGATCACAGTCCCCCGGAACCACGGACCGATGGCGGCCGCCGAGCGTTGCGAGATTTCCGGCAAGCCAGCTCAGCCGAAGGAAATTGCTCTCGTACAACGCCATGAGCGCAACGAAGCTGCGCGGGCGGGAGCGCCAGGAAACGAGTGTGATGGCGTCATCGAGCATGGCCCGACTATATCGCAGGTCGATGGCTTCGCAAGCCATGCGCGAAGCAAATTTGCCGCGCGGGTGCCGCTCACAGCAACTTTCGTGCGAGCGGCATGTGGTGTCCTTCAGGGCCGCAGGCGCCGCTCGATGCCGGTGTTGTTGAGGATGCGGCTCGCGATTTCCTCGATCGAGCATTCCGTCGTATCGATGACGGGGATGGAATAACGGCTGAACACGGCCTCCGCGGCCCGCAACTCGTACGTCACCTGCTGACGCGAGGCATAGCGGCTCTCGGGCCGGCGCTCGTTGCGGATCTGGTGAAGACGCTCGGGCTTGATGGTGAGGGCATAGAGCTTGCGACGGTGTGCCTCGAGGCGCGCGGGGAGCTTGCCGGATTCGAGGTCGTCCTCGGTGAGCGGATAGTTCGCGGCAAACACTCCGTATTGAAGCGCCATGTAGAGGCAGGTGGGCGTCTTGCCCGAGCGGGAGACTCCGATGAGGATCACGTCGGCATGCGCGTAGTCCTGCCCGTTGCCGTCATCGTTCGCGAGGGCGAAGTTGGTGGCGTTGATGCGCGTGGTATACGCGGCCACGTCGGCCATGCCGTGTGCGCGGCCCGCGAGATGCGCGGAGCGCACGTTCAGCTCGCGCTCGAGCGGGCCGAGAAAGGCCGCGAAGAAATCGAGGAACAGACCCTGACTGCCGAGCACGATATCCCGCACATCGTCCTGCACGAGCGTGCTGAACACGATCGGCCGCACGCCGTCTTCGGCGGCTGCGCGGTTGATCCGGCGCACGGCCTCCTCTGCCTTGTCAACCGTCGACACAAATGGCAAAGTCACCGGCCGAAATTCCAGTCCGCCAAACTGCGTCAGCAGGCTGTGGCCGAGCGTCTCCGCAGTCACGCCGGTTTGATCAGATACGAAAAATACGGTTCGTCGGCTCACGGAATCACGCTTTCACCGGGCTTTCGCCCGCGCCAGCGGCGAGTGTTTCATCGCTCGCGTCCTCCAGCAAGGGGCGCGCAACCTTAAGGGTTCAACTTGAAGAACGCGTACGTCATCGGGTTCGAGAATCTTCGCATGAGCGACGTCGAGCGCGTCGGCGGCAAGAACGCTTCGCTCGGCGAAATGATCAGTTCGCTCGCCAGCCTCGGCGTGCGGGTGCCGGGCGGCTTCGCCACCACGGCCCAGGCTTATCGGGATTTCCTCACGCAAGGCGGTCTCGATGAGCGCATCCGGGCCGCGCTGGCGGACCTGGATGTGGAGGATGTCACGAAGCTCGCGTCCACCGGCGCGCAGATCCGGCAGTGGATTCTCTCCACGCCGTTCCCGCCGCAGCTCGAGCAGGCCGTGCTGGATGAGCTCGCCCGCATGAGCAAGGGCGCGGAGATCGCTGTCGCGGTGCGCTCCTCCGCCACTGCGGAGGATCTGCCGGAGGCCTCCTTCGCCGGGCAGCAGGAAACCTTCCTCAACGTGCGAGGCGCGCCGGCTGTATTGAAAGCGATGCATGAAGTGTTTGCGTCGCTGTTCAATGACAGGGCGATCGCCTACCGCGTGCACCACGGCTTCGACCATAGCGCCGTTGCGCTCTCCGCGGGCGTGCAGCACATGGTGCGCAGCGACCTGGGCTCGAGCGGCGTCATGTTCACGCTGGATACCGACTCGGGTTTCCGGGATGTGGTGTTCATCACGGCATCGTACGGTCTGGGCGAAACCGTGGTGCAAGGAGCCGTGAACCCGGATGAGTTCTACGTGTACAAGCCTGCGCTGCGCGCAGGCAAGCACGCCATCCTGCGCCGC
The DNA here is from genome assembly GCA_019683695.1 of Steroidobacteraceae bacterium. Classification (GTDB taxonomy): domain Bacteria; phylum Pseudomonadota; class Gammaproteobacteria; order Steroidobacterales; family Steroidobacteraceae; genus JADGHX01. The sequence goes on along the minus strand of JADGHX010000007.1, from coordinate 48,269 downwards.
AATCTCGGCGGCAAGGCCATCAAGATGGTCTATGCCGCACCCGGCTCGGGCGAGCGCGTGTCCACCGTCGAGGTGCCCGCGGCGGATCGGCAGCGCTTCTCGCTCACTGACGAGGACATCGTTGCGCTCGCACGGCAGGCACTCATCATCGAGGAGCACTACAAGCAGCCGATGGACATCGAGTGGGGCAAGGACGGCGCCACCGGTGAGCTGTACATCCTGCAGGCGCGCCCGGAAACCGTGCAGAGCCGTGCCGGGCGCACCATTCAGCGTTTCGCGCTGAAGAAGCGCTCCCGTGTGCTCGCCACCGGCCGCAGCATCGGCCAGCGCATCGGCGCGGGTCCGGCGCGCGTCATTCGGGATGTGAAAGAGATGGCGCGCGTCCAGGCGGGCGATGTGCTCGTGGCCGACATGACGGATCCGGACTGGGAGCCGGTCATGAAGCGCGCCTCGGCCATCGTCACGAATCGCGGCGGCCGCACGTGCCATGCGGCCATCATCGCGCGCGAGCTCGGCATTCCGGCCGTGGTGGGCTGCGGCGATGCCACGGAAACCATCCGCGAAGGCGCGCCTGTCACGGTCTCCTGCGCGGAAGGCGACACGGGATACGTATACGAAGGTCAGCTCGAGTTCGAGCGCAAGCAGATCGAGCTCGACTCCCTGCCCCGCATTCCCGTGAAGATCATGATGAACGTCGGCAACCCGGACCGCGCGTTCGATTTCGCAAGCATTCCGCACAGGGGCGTCGGCCTTGCGCGGCTCGAGTTCATCATCAACCGCATGATCGGCGTGCACCCGCGCGCGTTGCTCGAGTTCGACCGGCTCGATGGCGATCTGCAGGACCAGATCCGTGCGCAGTTCGCCGGCTACCCCGACCCGGTGACCTTCTTCGTTGAAAAGCTCGCCGAAGGCGTGGCGCAGATCGCCGCGGCATTCGCGCCCGAGCCCGTCATCGTGCGGCTGTCGGATTTCAAGTCCAACGAATACGCGAATCTCATCGGCGGCCGCGACTACGAGCCACACGAGGAAAATCCCATGCTCGGCTTCCGCGGCGCATCGCGCTACGTGGATGAGAGCTTCCGGCCCTGCTTCGAGCTCGAGTGCCGCGCGCTGCGCCGCGTGCGCGAGGACATGGGGCTCACGAACGTGCAGGTGATGGTGCCCTTCGTGCGCACGCTGAAGGAGGCCCGCGAGGTGACGGAGCTGCTTGCCCGCAACGGGCTCGCGCGCGGCACAAACGGGCTGAAGGTCATCATGATGTGCGAGCTGCCCACCAATGCGCTGCTCGCGGAACGCTATCTCGAGTACTTCGATGGCATGTCCATCGGCTCGAACGACATGACCCAGCTCACTCTGGGCATCGACCGCGATTCGGCGATCGTCGCGAAAGGCTTCGACGAGCGCGACGCCGCGGTGAAGGCGCTGCTGTCGATGGCCATCTCCGCCTGCCGCAAGCAGGGCAAGTACATCGGCATCTGCGGGCAGGGCCCCTCGGACCACCCCGATTTCGCGCGCTGGCTGCTCGATCAGGGCATCGAGAGCCTCTCGCTCAATCCGGACACGGTGGTGGAAACCTGGCTGTTCCTCGCCGGCGGCACGAGCTGAGAGCGCACGGCACCACCGGGCGCGGGTGGATCAGAAGCGACCCGAATACTGCGGAGCGAAGAGCGTGGCGCGATAGTGGCGCAGCTCGCGGATGGACTCGTGAATGTCCGCAAGCGCCAGGTGCGCGCTGGCCTTCGTGAAGTTCTCGAGCGTGGCGGGCGCCCAGCGTCGCGCCAGCTCCTTGAGGGTGCTCACATCCAGGTTCCGGTAGTGGAAGAACTTCTCCAGCTCCGGCATCTGGCGCGCGAGAAAGCGCCGGTCCTGGCAGATGCTGTTGCCGCACATCGGTGAGGAGCCCGGCGCGGCGAGCGGCTCCAGGAAGGCGAGCGTTCGCGCTTCCGCCTGCGCGGTGGTGACGCCGCTCGTGCGCACGCGCGCCAGCAGGCCCGAGGCGTTGTGCTGCTTCTGGTTCCACTCGTCCATTCCCGCCAGCACGGATTCCGGCTGGTGAATGGCGAGATTCGGACCCTCGGCGATGACGTTGAGGTCCTTGTCCGTGACCACCGTCGCGATCTCGATGATCACGTCCGTATCGGGGTTGAGACCCGTCATCTCCAGATCGATCCAGACGAGGTGGTCGGCGCTCGGCATGCGGACTGCTTCTTCCGTCGTGGGTTGGCTGGCGCGGTATTTCGCGGCTGTGCTGCGCCCGGATGCGCACGGCGCGTTCCGGCGTTGAACCCGAGGGCGTTGGCCATATGACCTCGCCCGCAAGTTGAGGCCGAGTGTAGCAGAGGCTAACCTCGCGCCGCCCGCAGCCGGTCGCCGGTCCGGGCCCCCGGGCCGTCGCCGGTCGGGGAAAGCCCCTGAAGCCATGAACGTGCCGTTCGACGCCCAAGTCACCGCCGTATTCGGTCGCAATCTGCTGGTTCGGGACCGTGCCGGCGAGGAACATCGCGCGCGTGTGCGCGGCCGGCGTCTTGCCGTCGTGTGCGGCGACGAGGTCGTGTGCGAGCGGGACGCCACCCATGGCGAAGTCCACGTCACCGAGGCGCGTCCGCGCCGCACCGCGCTCTACCGTTCCAATCTGCGCGGGGAAGCCGAGCCGGTGCTCGCGAACCTGTCACGCCTGTTCGTCGTGCTTGCACCGGTGCCCGTGCCGGATTTTTTTGTCGTCGACCGCTATATCTCGGCGGCCACTTCCGCGGGCATCGCACCCACGCTGGTGCTGAACAAGAAGGATCTGGGCATCGGGAGCGAGCTGCAGGCCGAGTTGAACGCGTACGCCACAGCGGATGTTGCAGCCCTCACCTGCTCCGCGCGCTCCGGCGAGGGCACGGAGGCACTGATCGACGCCGCCGCAAACACCATCGCGGCGCTCGCGGGTCAGTCGGGCGTGGGGAAATCCTCGCTGATTCGGCGGCTGGTGCCGGGCGCGGAAGTGGAAGTCGGTGAGCTCATGCGCGACGAAGAGGGCCGCCACACCACGACGGCGTCACGCATGTTCCCCCTGCCCCATGGCGGCCAGCTCATCGACTCGCCCGGCGTGCGCGATTTTGCGCCGGCCATCGATGTGCTGGACCCGCGCACGCTCGGCTTCACGGAAGTCGCCCGCCTCGCGCCGCAGTGCCGCTTCCAGGACTGCCAGCACTTGCGTGAGCCGCACTGCGCCGTCCGTGCAGCCGCCGAAGCCGGCACCCTCCATCCGCGCCGCTACGAAAGCTATCGCCGCCTGCGTCGCCTCTACGAAGACCTCATCAAGGCCCGCGGCCCGAAATACCGCCCGCCCGTCTGACTCCCACGTGCGCGCCCCTGTGGCAGCACGCGCGCTCGAATTCGGCAACGCCTCGTCACGCGCGGCGGTGTGCCACCCACGACGTGATCGATGCCTGCATCGCGCTGAAGATGCAGGAGCGCGGCTGACTCGGGCGCCGACTCAGCGCCAAACGTGCAGCCGCCTTCACGCCCGTCGGGTACCGAAGGAATGTCCCCGGCCCGACATCGCGCATCGACTCTTGCGGAAAGGGCCTTGCGAAAAGGCTTGGCGGATCAGACCTGGCGAAAAGGCTTGCGCGGGCTTTCAGCCGAACGACTGTCGCCCGCTGAACGCGTGCGCGAGGGTGCCTCCGTCCACGTACTCGAGCTCGCCACCGACTGGCACCCCGTGCGCGATCCGGCTCGCCCGGATCCCGCGCTTGATCGCGAGCTCACCCAGAAAGTGCGCCGTGGCTTCCCCTTCCACCGTCGGATTGGTGGCCAGAATCAGCTCCCGCACCTGCCCTTCCGCGAGGATCGCCTCCAGCTCGCGCACGCCGAGCTGGTCGGGCCCGATGCCATCGAGCGGCGAGAGATGCCCCATGAGCACGAAGTAGTAACCCCGAAAGCTGCCGGACTGCTCCACGGCCACCACGTCCGCAGGCGATTCGACGACGCACAGGAGCGAAGCATCGCGCTGGGGCGAGAGGCAGATCTGACAGAGCTCGCCTTCAGTGAGCATGCGACACCGGCGGCAGCGCCCGACGGTATCGAGTGATGCATTCAGAGCGTCCGCCAGTGCACGCGCGCCCGCCCGCCCTTCCTGCAGCAGGTGAAAAGCCATGCGCTGCGCTGTCTTCGGCCCCACACCCGGCAGGGCGCGCAACGCATCGATGAGCCGTGCGAGTTGCGGGGAGTGTTTCATCCGGCTCCGTCAGAACGGCAGCTTGAAGCCCGGCGGCAGATTGAGGCCGCCCATCACGCTCGCCATCTTCTCCTGGATGCGAGCCTCCACTTTCTTCACGGCGTCGTTGGTCGCCGCCGCGATCAGGTCCTCGAGCATCTCGCGATCTTCCGAGACGATGGCGGGCTCGAGCTGCACGCGCTTGACGTTGTGCTGCCCGTTCATGGTGACCTTCACCATGCCGCCACCGGACTCTCCGACCACCTCGATGCTCGCGATCTCGGCCTGCGCCTTCTGCAGGTTCGCCTGCATGGCCTGGGCCTGCTTCATCATGTTGTTGAAGTTTCCGCGCATGCGTGCAATTCCCTCGGGGTGGAAAAGAGATGAACCGTCCTATTTGACGGGCCGGACGCTCTCGGGCACCAGCGTCGCGCCGAACGTCTCGCGCAAGGCCTGCACCGCCGGGTCCGCCTCGAGCGACTGACGCGCGGCATCGAGCTGCTCCACCTCGGCGCGCTGCTCGGCCTGCGCCGGCGTTTCCAGGCCCGCCGGGGGCGTTTCGAATTCGATGCGGACAGGCTCACCGAAGTGCCGCGACAGCGCCTGCGCGAGCTTGTCCACCTGCCCCTGCGTGCGCACGTAGGCATTGCGCGGATCGAGCCCGAGCCGCACCACGCCGCCGCGGCGGCCAATCAGTACGCAGTGGTTCGCCAGCATGCGTGCCGCGCCGGAGATATCGAGCTGGCTGACGATGACGGCCCAGGAGCTCGGGTCCACATCCCCCGAGGCCGCGCCTGTGGCAGACACCGCACCTCCGCCTCCAGCCGACGTCACCCCTCCCGCCACCGCACGCGCGGCGCTCGCTGCGGACCGCGCCCCGGCTTCCGCCTGCGCAGAAGAGGTCTGCGCGGGTTGCGCCGCTGCACCCGCACCATGAGCCTCTCCGCCGCCTGCCGCAGTGGACCGGCCCGAAACGCGCGAACCCGCCGCCGCACCGCGCGCTGCGGCAGGCGAACCCGCCACCGCACCCGAATCGCCCGCCGGACGAAACGCCAGCATGCGAAGCAGCGTCATCTCGAAGCCGGCACGCGGCTCCGGTGCAAGGTGCAGGTCGCGTCGGCCGATGATGGCCGTCTGGTAGTAGAGCTGGACGTCTTCGGGCGTGAAGGCGCTGGCCAGCTTCGCGAGCAACTCGGGGGCATAGACGTCGTCGCCTTCGTAGTCGCTCACAACTTGCTTCAGGCCCACACGCACGAGCAACGAGGCGAGCTCGTCGAGCACCTGCGCGTAATCCGGCGACCACTGGTCCAGCGATTGCGCGTAGCGCACGAGCGCGCTCGGGTCGCCTGCTGCAAGGTGTTCTGCGAGCTTCACAACGTGATCCCGCGCGATGGTGCCGAGCATGGCCCGCGCGGATTCCTCGTCGACCTTGCCGCCGCCGAATGCGATGAGCTGGTCGAGCAGCGAAAGCCCATCCCGCATGCTGCCATCTGCCGCGAGCGCCACGAGACGAATGCCGCCCGCGTCGAACGGAACACCCTCCGCCTGCAGGATGTGACGCATGTGCTCGGAAATCTGCGACACCGAAAGGCGCTTCAGATTGAACTGCAGACAGCGCGAGAGCACCGTGACGGGCAGCTTCTGCGGATCTGTAGTCGCAAGCAGGAACTTGACGTGCGGCGGCGGCTCCTCGAGCGTCTTCAGCAGCGCGTTGAAGGAATGCGTGGAGAGCATGTGCACCTCGTCGATGAGGTACACCTTGTAGCGCGCACGCGTGGGCGCGTACTGCACGTTGTCCAGCAGTTCCCGGGTGTCGTCCACCTTGGTGCGGGACGCCGCGTCGACCTCGATGAGGTCCACGAACCGGCCGGCATCGATCTCCTGGCAGGCCGTGCACACGCCGCACGGTTCCGCGGTCACGCCCTGGGGCGAGGCGGCGGCCTTCTCGCAGTTCAGGCACTTCGCGAAGATGCGGGCAATGGTCGTCTTGCCCACGCCGCGCGTACCGGTGAAGAGGAATGCGTGGTGCACACGGCCGCTTTCCAGCGCGTTGCTGAGCGCACGCACCACGTGCTCCTGGCCTACCAGCTCAGCAAAGGTCTTCGAACGATACTTGCGCGCCAGCGCGGTATAGGCCATTGGTGAGATCGTCTCTGGTCCCGATGCAAGTCTAGCCGCTCGACCCGCCGCCTCCGCTCCCGGCGCAGCATCGCCGCGCCACGCTCTGCCTCGGCCGCTTCCCGGCCCCAGGCGAGGGAGATGGCCCGCACCAGCTCACCTCCGGCACCCGACATCGCCGCTACCGCTGCTCCCTTCCGGGCCTGACGGGATTTGCGACTGGTCGTCGCGGAGAAACCGATGCGAGCCACCATAGGGGAGCCCACCGGCACGTCTCATGCGCCTCGCGTCCTCAGGGACCCCGGCGGGCGGACATTCTGGCGGAGAGGGTGGGATTCGAACCCACGAACACCCGTTAAGATGTTACTGGAATTCCAGTCCAGCGCCTTCGACCACTCGGCCACCTCTCCACAGGGGCGCGGATGATACACCAGCCCGGGCACCGGGCTCGTGATCCGCCGCAGGCCTTACCCTTGCCCCGCCGCAGAGCAGACCCGAACACGAACGCGTCAGGCCTCAGGCGGTGTGGGCTTCTTGACCGCGAACGGCGGCGGCTCATCCAGACAACCCTGCGCCACGGTCCGTGGCGGCGGCGCGGGCGTGTTCAGTTCCGGAATGCGCAATGCATTGCTCGTGTCGGGCGATTCGAGGCCCGGCGGAATCTTCAGCGGAGGCACGCTCCGGGCGTTGGCCAGCGCCTCATCTTGCGGGCACAGCGCAGCGTCGGAGGACCTGCGAAACGGGTTGCAGCCTGCCGTGACGAGCACGGCTGCGGCGAGCAGCATCAGAGCAACCATTTTGGCGAGCCACGCGCTGCGGCCCAGGAGGGTCTCGCGCGTAAGCGCCACGGGGGTTCTGATCATTTCAGCACTCCAGCCTTGCGAAGCGCGGCCTCAACCGCTGCATGATGACTCGCCGACAGCGGCGTCAGCGGCAGCCGGATGCCCCCTTCGATGAGCCCCATGCGCTCGAGCGCCCACTTCGCCGGAATCGGGTTCGCTTCGAGAAAGAGGTCGCGGTGGAGTGACGCGAGGTGCTCATCGAGCGCCTTGGCACGCTCACGGTCGCCCTTCACCGCGGCAGCGACCATGTCTGACATGGCTCGCGGCGCCACGTTCGCGGTGACCGAGATCACGCCCCGGGCGCCCGCCAGCATGGTCTCGCATGCGGAGGCGTCATCCCCGCTCAGAATGGTGAAACCCGCCCGCGAAACGGCCGCCAGCTCACGCACACGCTCGATGCTGGCGACGCCCTCTTTCACTGCAACGATCTGCGGGAATTGCATGAGCCGGGCCACGGTGGACGGCAACAGATCCACCGCCGTGCGGCTCGGGATGTTGTACAGGATGACGGGAACTCGCGACGCTTCCGCCACCGCCGCATAGTGACGATACAACCCTTCCTGCGGCGGCCGGTTGTATGCGGGTGTGACCACGAGCAGGCCATCGATCGGGAGCTCCGATGCCCAGCGCGTGCGTGCGACCGTGGCCGCCGTGCTGCTGGTGCCCACGCCGACAATCACCGGGATGCGGCGCTTCACCTGCGCGCAGGCGCGCTCCGTCAGCTCACGCAGCTCAGCTTCGCTGATCGTCGGGGATTCGCCGGTGGTGCCCCCTACGACAATGCCGCTCGTGCCGTTTTCAAGGTGGAACTCGAGCAGACGCGACCAGGCGTCGAAATCAATGCTGCCATCGCGCCGCATGGGCGTGACAATGGCGACCAGACTGCCATCGAACATTGTGTTACCAGAACCTGTACAGGGGGTTGCCCGACCCCGCGTAGAGGCCCGGCGGCGGGCGGTATATTAGCCGATGTCACTACCCTTATCCCGCCCGGTGGTACACTGCCGGCCGCATAATGACCCCTTCCGACACCTCCCCCAAGATGAAGCAGCACCTGGCCGTTTCGGCGATCGGCAGCGACCGCACCGGGATGGTTCACGAGTTGACGCGCGTGATCAGCGAGTGCGGCGGCAACATCAGCGAGAGCCGCATGGCCAACCTCGGGTCCGAGTTCGCGATGCTGCTGCTCGTCTCGGGCAACTGGCACGCGCTCGCGAAGCTCGAAACGGAGCTCAAGCGCCTGGCCGAAGGCACGAGTCTCAGCATCCACCTGAAGCGCACCGAGCCGCGCGCCGCCCGCACGGACATGCTGCCGTACTCCATCGATGTGGTGTGTCTCGACCAGAGCGGCATCGTCTCGGGGCTCTCCGGCTTTTTCGCCACGCGCGGCATCGACATCGCCGAGGTGTCCACGCGCAGCTATCCCGCGGCCCACACGGGCGCGCCGATGTTCTCGGTGCAAATGATCGTGAATGTGCCCAGTCGCATCCACGTGGCTCACCTGAGGGAGGAGTTCATGGAGTTCTGCGACTCCCTCAACCTCGATGCGATTCTCGAGCCGGTGAAGTCGTGACGGTTGCGGTGGGAAAGAAAGTGCCGGACTTCAAGGTGCCGGTCACGGGCGGCGGCACGTTCCGGCTCTCCGAGGCGCTCGGTCAACCGCTCGTGCTGTATTTCTATCCGAAGGACATGACCACCGGCTGCACCCGCGAAAGCCAGGATTTCCGCGACCTGCACCCGGCCTTTCGCAAGGCCGGCGTGCGCGTGCTCGGGATCTCGCGCGACAGCCTGAAGTCCCATGACAAGTTCCGGGAGAAGGAACGGCTCCCGTTCGATCTGCTGTCGGACGAGGACGAGAAGGTCTGCAAGCTGTTCGATGTCATCCGGGAAAAGAGCCTCTACGGCCGCAGGTACCTGGGTGTCGACCGGAGCACTTTTCTCATCGATGCCAGGGGCGTGTTGCGGCGGGAATGGCGCGGAGTGAAGGTGCCGGGCCACGCGGAGGAAGTTCTTGAAGCGGCGAAGTCTCTCTGATCCCTCATCCTCCGGCGCCGCGAGCGCCTCCCCCAAGACACGCGCCGCGCGGCGCCTGTTCGTGCTCGACACGAACGTGCTCATGCATGACCCCACCGCCATCTTCCGCTTCGAGGAACACGACGTGTTTCTCCCGATGGTGGTGCTGGAGGAGCTGGATGCCCACAAGAAGGGCCTCTCCGAGCAGTCCCGCAACGTGCGTCAGGTGAGCCGGTTCCTGGATGACATGATGCGCGGCGTGGACAAGGAGCAGATCGACCGCGGCCTGCCCCTGCCCTCGGGCTACACCGGGAACCACGGCAAGAAGCCTTCCACCGGTCGGCTCTTCTTCCAGACCCGCGAGCTCTCGAGCGCCCTGCCTCACGGCCTGCCCGGCGGCTCGGACAACGCCATTCTCGGCCAGACACTCGCGCTCCAGCGGGAGAACCCGGATGCCCGGGTCGTGCTCGTGTCCAAGGACATCAACCTGCGCATCAAGGCCGCCGTGCTCGGCGTGCACGCGGAGGATTACTACAGCGACAAGACCCTCGAAGACACGGACGTTCTCTACAGCGGCATGACCGCGCTCCCTGCGAACTTCTGGGAGAGCCACGGCAAGGACATGCGCTCGTGGAAGGAAGGCGACCGCACGTACTACGAAGTCACGGGTCCGTCCGTGCGCGAATGGCAGACGAACCAGTGCGTGTACGAGGACAGTCCCGAGGGCATCGAAGCCATCGTGCGCAAGGTGGAAGGCGACCGCGCCACCCTCGAGCTCACTCGCGACTATCGCAGCGATCGCCACAGCGTCTGGGGCATCACGGCGCGCAACCGCGAGCAGAACTTCGCGCTCAACCTGCTCATGGACCCCGAAATCGACATCGTCACGGTGCTCGGCCCGGCCGGCACCGGCAAGACGTTGCTTGCGCTCGCCGCGGGGCTCATGCAGACGCTCGAGACGAACCGGTTCGTCGAGATCATCATGACGCGCGTGACGATCCCGCTCGGCGAGGACATCGGCTTCCTGCCCGGCACGGAGGAGGAAAAGATGGAGCCCTGGATGGGCGCGCTCATGGACAACCTCGAGGTGCTCACGCAGAGCCAGGAAGGCGGCAACTGGGGGCGCGCGGCCACCAACGACCTGCTGCGCAACCGGATCAAGATCCGCTCGCTGAACTTCATGCGCGGTCGCACGTTCCTCAATCGCTACATCATCCTGGACGAGGCACAGAACCTCACGCCCAAGCAGATGAAGGCGCTCATCACGCGCGCAGGGCCCGGCACGAAACTCGCGTGCCTCGGCAACATCGCGCAGATCGATACGCCCTATCTCACGGAGATGAGCTCGGGCCTCACCTACTCCGTTAACCGGTTCCGCGGCTGGCCGCACTCCGGCCACATCACGCTCACCCGTGGCGAACGCTCGCGTCTTGCCGATTTCGCCTCGGATATGCTCTGAGCGGGCAGGAAACTCACGGGGGCCGGGTCAGGTCGAACCGCAGTCACGCCTGAGGCCAGCATGGTGAGAGAAACGACGACTGCTCCGCGCGCCCCACACATCCGTTCGGGTCTTGCGGCCCTGTGCGTGAGCGCCGTGGGCACGCTGCTGCTCGCGTTGGCCGTCACGTCACCTGCCACGGCCCAATCGAGCGGCAACGACCTGCCCGATATCGGCAGCCCCGCCGGCGCGCTGGTGACCGAAAGCGACGAATACCGCCTCGGCGCGCAGATCGTGAGAACCCTGCGTGACCAGAAGGCCATCATGAACGACCCGGAGGTCACGGAATACCTGCAGTCGCTCGGCATGCGCATCGCCGCGCAGGCACCGGAAGGCAACCGGCGGTTCACGTTCTTCCCGGTGAACGAGGCCACGATCAATGCGTTCGCGCTGCCCGGCGGCTTCATCGGCGTGAACTACGGCACCGTGCTCGCGAGCCAGAACGAATCAGAGCTCGCCGGCGTCGTGGGCCACGAAATTGCGCACGTCACGCAGCGTCACATCGCGCGCACCATTCGCGCGCAGGGCCAGCAGGGCATTGCGCAGACCGCTGCGATCCTCGCCGCCATTCTCATTGGCGCCATCGCGGGCGGTGCGGATGCGATGCAGGGCGCCATCGCCATCGCGCAGGGCGCGGCCGCCCAGCAGCAGGTGAATTTCACTCGCGCGAACGAATACGAGGCCGACCGCGTTGGCATCGGCTTCACCGCCGCCGCCGGCTTCGATCCGAACGCCACCGCCACGTTTTTCGAGACCATGTCCCGGCGCACCGGCCTTGCCGGGCAGTACGTGCCCGAGATGATCCAGACGCACCCGGTGAACGCGAACCGCATTGCCGAGGCGCGCGCACGCGCAGCGCAGCTCGGGCGCAAGAACGTCAGCGAGTCCGCCACCTACGAGTGCATTCGCGAGCGACTGCGGGTGCTCACGTATCCGAAGGACGGGAATATCGTCGAGCGCTTCAAGAAGGAAACGCCTGCGCCGAAGGGCTCACTGGGCTACCAGTACGGCCTGGCACTGGCCCTCATGACGAGCGGACGCAATCAGGAAGCAGCCAAGATTCTCTACGACCTCGTTGAAAAGCACGAGAACCTCACGCTGCTGTATTCCGCGCTCGCGCAGGCACAGGTGGACGCCGGCATGCAGAATGACGGGCTCGCCACCTACGCAAGGGCTATCGTGCTCTTCCCGCGCAATGTGGCGCTCAGCGTGCGCTATGCCGAAGCGCTCATGGCCGCGGGCAAAGCGAAGGAAGCTCACGCGCTGCTGCTGGATGTGTTCAATAACGTCGCACCCACGCCCGAGCAGATTCAGCTCATCGCGCTGGCGGCGAGCGCGGCGGGCGACACCGGCGATGCGTACTACTACATGAGCGAGTATCACATCGCGAGCGGAGACTTGCCGCTTGCGGTCCAGCAGCTCGAGCTGGCGCTCGCCGCACCGAACCTCACTTCCGTGCAGCGCCAGCGCTTCCAGGCGCGGCTGGATGAAATTCGCGATTACCTCGCCACCGTCCGCGTGCGTAAAGTGAATCGCGAACGCGACGGCTCGTAGCCCTGAGTCTCGCGAATCGTCTGCCGCTCAGTCCGACAAGCATGCGGCACGCGCGTGCGCCCGAGCTGTTGCTCGCCTGCGATCCTCGCCAGCTACACCGTAAGGGCGCATGTGTTCGTCCCTCGCCCGAGGGATGGTGACAGACGCGCCGGATCGGCTACAAACACGTCGCAGATTTGCCACGTTATGAAGATTTCGTGGTGCCGCTGCTACAATGCGCGGCCCGTGCGTTTCCCGCCGGCATCCGACCGAACAAGCCAGCCGTATGCGCCGACTCGCCAGCACCGTCCTTGTACTGCTCACACTCCTGTGCGTGGGATGTGCCACGCCGCCCGGCACGAAGCGGGATCCGCGGGACCCGTTCGAACGCGTGAACCGCGGCACGTATGCGTTCAATGACGCGCTCGATCGTGCCGTGCTGCGCCCCGTAGCCAAGGGCTACCGCACCGTCACGCCGCCAGTGGTGCGCACGGGCGTTTCGAATTTCTTCTCGAACCTCGAGCAGCCCACCATCATCATCAGCGAGCTGCTGCAGGCGAAATTCCAGATGGCGCTCGCGGATACCGGGCGTTTCGTGCTGAACACGGTGGTCGGCCTCGGCGGCATTCTGGACCCCGCCACTGCAGCCGGCCTGCCCAAGAATGACGAGGACCTCGGGCAGGCATTCGGTCGGTGGGGCATCCGCAGCGGCCCGTACCTCGTCGTGCCGTTCTTCGGTCCTTACACGGTGCGCGACGCGATCGGCTCCGTCGGCGAGATCTACACCAACCCGGTGCACTACATCGACAGCGATGGCGTCCGCTACGGCCTGCGCGCCCTGGACGTGGTGGAAACCCGCGAAAGCCTCCTGGACGCCGATCAGGCGCTCCGCGAAGCCTTCGACCCCTATTCCTTCGTGCGCAACGCGTATCTGCAGCGGCGCGACTATCTCGTCACCGACGGTGCCATTGCGCCGACGCTGGACGAAGAGCTCCAGGACCCCGAGCTCGAAGATCCCGAGCCCGACGCCGACGCGAAGTGACCTCGGCCCGCCGCGCCACCACACGACGTGGCGCGCGCCCGATCCACTTTACGCGCACGCAATGCGTGCGCACCCGCCCCCGCACGACGGCCTGAGCGCGCCTCTTCAGCTCGCTCGCATGAACGCATCGCGCGGGCGAGGCCGCAGAACCTTCACTGTGGAGTCGCACATCGCTGGAGCCTTTCCCGCGCAGGCGCGCCTGCCACCGCATCCGGCTACTTCACGGCCCACGCGAACTGCGGCCGCCGCGTTCGGGCTCGCCCTACGCCGGCGCAAACCCCAGGATCTCATCCACCTCCGCAATCCGCGCCGACGCGCCGATGCCACCCGGCACGTTCAGCACCCGCACTGCGCGCCCTCCGCGCCGCGCGGCCGCGACCCACTCGATCAGCACGGCGAGCCCGGCGCTGTCCGACTCCGTGACTCCGCCGAGATCCACCTGCAACTCCCCTCCGGGTGATGCCGCATCACGAAGTACGCGCATTCCCGCCTCGTACGCCTGACGCGCGGTTTCGAATGTGAGCGCGCCTTTGACGACGATGCGATCCGCCGACGGGTGGCTCACCTCGACGGTGTGGGTTGCCGAAGGTCGATGGACGAACGCCATACCAACCTTCAGGCGGCCTTCTTCTCGAGCGCGGCCGGCTTCCCGCCCTTCTCGATGCGCTCGATCACGGCATCGAGCCCGCGCGCATCGATCTCCGCACCGAAATCCTCGCGGAAGCTCTTCACGTAGCTGATTCCCTCCACGACGACATCCCACGCCTTCCAGCCTTCATCCGTCTTGCGCAGCCGGTAGATGACGGGAATGGTCTGCCCGTTGCTGCGCTTCACCTCCGTGCGCACGGTGGCGTCCTTGCCGTTCGGGTCGATCTGCGAGGGCAGGACCTTCAGCCGATCGCTGGTGAAATCCGCAAGCGCGCTTCCGTAGTTCCGCAGCATCGAGTGATAGAACGCGGTGACGAAGCGGTCACGCTGCTCCGGAGTGGCCGTGCGCCAGTGTTTTCCGAGCACCAGCCGCGCTGCGTACTGCGTATCGAACACCGGCAGCAGGTGCTTCTCGACGAGCGCCGAGATCTTCTCCGGGTTCTTCCGGTAGCCCTCGCGATCGGCGTCCAGGTCCTTCAGCATGGCGTCCGCCACAGTCTTCACCAGCTCGCTCGGGTCGTTGCTCTTCGCGGCCGCGGGAGGCGGCGCGGTGGGCTTCGGCACATCCGCGGCATGTGCCGCGCTGAACACGAGCAGGCCGCTCGCAACGAGCGTGTAGAGCACTTTCATCACTTCGTCTCCTTTTCGGCGTCGCTGCCGGAATCGCTGCTGCCGCCCGAATCCTCGCGGCTCGCCATGTTCGCAAAGAACTTGTTCACGAGGTTCTCGAGCACGATGGCGGACTGGGTGAAGACAATCTGGCTGCCATCCTTCAGGTAGTCCTCCGAGCCACCCGGGCTGATGCCGACGTACTTCCCGCCGAGCAGGCCCTGTGTCTGGATGCTCGCATCGCTGTCGTCCGGAATCTGGTTGAACTGCGGATCGATGCGCAGGGTCACGGCCGCCTTGTAATCGGCCGGATCGAAACGGATGCTCTCGACATCCCCGATGCGCACACCCGCCATCGAAACGGGCGCGCCGACCTTGAGGTCCCCGATATTGTCGAACTTGGCGGTGACGTGATACCCGGCCTTCGCGCTGCCCAGCTTGAGGCCACTGCCGGGCAGCTGCATCGTGAGGAACAACAGCGCTGCGAAGCCCAGCAGCACGAACAGCCCGGTGCCGACTTCCATAGTGTGATTCGCACGCATCCCAAAAACCTCTCTTGTCTTCTTTTTTGCCGGCAAGGCGCGACGTTGCCAGCCGATTGCCCGCAAGCGCCTGCCGACTACAGGAACGTGGCCGTCATCATGAGATCGAGCAGCAACGTGAGCACCGACGAGGCCACCACCGTGCGCGTCGTCGCGAGCCCCACGCCTTCGGCCGTGGGCGTGGCGTGATAGCCCTCGAACACGGCGATCAGGCTGCAGGCCACACCGAAAACCAGGCTTTTGATCACGCCTTCAGTGACGTCGTTCAATTCCACAGCGGATTGCATCTGGGACCAGAACGAGCCGGGATCCACGCCCATGAGCTGCACGCCCACGAGCTGCGCACCGTACAGGCCCACGATGCTGAAGACGGCCGCGAGCAGGGGCATGGCCACGATACCGCCGATGAATCGGGGCGCGGCCACGTAGCGCATCGGGTCCACCGCCATCACTTCCATGGCCTGCAGCTGTTCCGTCGCGCGCATCAGCCCGATTTCGGAGGTGAGCGAGGTGCCCGCGCGCCCGGCGAAGAGCAGCGCCGTGACGACCGGGCTCAGCTCCTTCAGCAGGCCGAGCGCGGCGGCCACGCCGAGCGCCTCCTCCGACCCGAACCGTTGCAGCAGATCAAAGCCCTGCAGGCCCAGCACCGCCCCGACGAAAAACCCCGACAGCATGATCACGATCAGCGAGCGTGCGCCAGCGTTGTAGATCTGGTGCACGACGAGCCGGGGCCGCGCCAGCGCCGGAATGACATGCCGGAGCAGGCTGAGAAAGAACAGCGCCGACTGTCCTACCGTGCGCACGAAGCGCACGATCAGATTCGTGTCGGTGGCCGCGCTCACCTGCGCCCTCCACGCGAGTCTCCGAACAACTGCTGCGCGTAATCCGGCGCGGGATAGTGAAACGGCACCGGGCCATCGTCACTGCCCGTCATGAACTGCCGCACTTCGCCCGAGGTGCTCGCCGCGAGCTCCTGCGGCGTGCCGGCGGCGACGACCCGCCCACCGGAAAGGAGGTAGCTGTCGTGCGCGATGGTCGAGAGCTCCTGCACATCGTGCGAGACCACGATGCTCGTGATGCCGAGCCCCTCGTTCATCGAACGGATGAGCCGCAGGATCACGCCCATCGAGATCGGATCGAGCCCCACGAAAGGCTCGTCGTAGATGAGCACGTCCGGGTCCATCACGATGGCACGCGCCAGCGCCACACGGCGCGCCATGCCACCGGACAGCTCGGCGGGCATGAGCTCCGCCGCGCCGCGCAGCCCCACCGCATGGAGCTTCGTGAGCACGAGCGCGCGAATCACCGGCTCCGGCAGCTTCGTGTGCTCGCGCAGCGGGAAAGCCACGTTCTCGAACACATTCAGGTCCGTGAGCAACGCGCCCTGCTGGAACAGCATGCCCATGCGTTTGCGCATGCCGTAGATCTCACCCGGCTTCAGCGTGCTGAGATCGTTACCCCACACGACGATGCTGCCCCGGTCCGGCTGGATCTGCGCGGTGATGAGCCGCAGCAGCGTCGATTTGCCGGTGCCGCTCGGGCCCATGATGGCCGTGATGCGGCCCCGCCGGACCGTGAGGCTGATGCCGTTGAAGATCGGACGTGCGTTGACGGCATAGTGCACGTCACGCACGTCCACGATGATGTCGTTGTCAGGCCCCAGGCTCCCTGCCGCTGCAGGGCGCTGCAACGTTGCTGGGCTCGTCACCTGTTCAGGCGGCCTGGCGCTCCATGTCGGCCGTGTATTGGCCGGTGGTCGCAAGACCGTTGAGTCGGGCGCGTTTTGCGAACGCCTTCTGGCCCTCGGCGAAGTTCTTGCCGCCCCAGGCTTTCAGTGCCGCATCCTGCAGCGCGCGGCCGTAGCTGAACGTCAGTGCCCACGGCAGCGGGCCGAGCTTGTTCATGAGGGACAGGTGCAACGTGGCCTCTTCGGAGGACTGGCCGCCGGAGAGGAACGCGATACCCGGCACCGCCGCGGGCACGCGGCGCTTGAGCACGCGCACCGTGGATTCGGCGACCACCTCGGGCGGCGCACGGTTCGCGGCCTTCTTGCCGGAGATGATCATGTTCGGCTTCAGCACCATGCCCTCGAGATAAATGCGATGGGCCGCGAGCTGATTGAAGACGGACTGCAGGACGGCCTCGGTGACCTCCTCGCAGCGCTCGATGCTGTGGCCCCCATCCATGAGCACTTCGGGCTCCACGATCGGGACAACGTCGTTTTCCTGGCAGAGCGCCGCGTAGCGCGCCAGGGCATGCGCATTGGCATCGATGGCGAACTGCGTGGGAATGCCATCCGCAATGTCGATGACGGCGCGCCATTTCGCGAAGCGAGCGCCGAGCCTGGAGTACTCCACGAGCCGCTCGCGCAGCCCGTCGAGCCCTTCGGTGATCGTCTCGCCCGGATACCCCGCCAGGGGCTTGGCGCCCGTGTCGACCTTGATGCCCGGAATGATGCCGAGCTTCGTGAGGTATTCCGGGAAGGGAACGCCGTCCTTCGTCTTCTGCCGGATGGTTTCGTCGTAGAGGATGACGCCGCTGATGGTCTCGGCGACCCCGGGGGTCGTGAACAGCATCTCGCGGTAGCTCCGGCGATATTCCTCGGTCGACTCCAGCTTGATGCTGTCGAACCGCTTCTTGATGGTGCCGGTGCTCTCGTCCGCCGCCAGAATGCCCTTTCCCTTGACCACCATGGCGCGCGCGATGCGCGCAAGCTCGTTGCGATTCATCGTCTTTGGACCTCTCGAAGTACGTACCTGCGAGCTACAGCACGCCCGCGGTGGCGGGCGCGAAGAATACCAAATCAGGCTTGGCCGGACATCTAATCAGTACTAAACTAGTCCTATCTCAAAGCTTCCCGGAGCGTTCCTTTTTTACATGCTGCGGATCAGCCGGCTGACCGACTACGCCACCGTCATCCTGGCGGTGCTTGCAGAAGCACCGGACAGGCTCCAGACAGCGGCCGCGCTCGCGGAGCAGACCCAGCTGTCGTTACCGACAGTGAGCAAACTGCTCAAACAGTTGCAGCGCGCGGGGCTCGTGTCCTCGACGCGAGGCCTGCGCGGCGGCTATCAGCTCGCGCGCCCTGCAACGAAGATCACGGCCGGAGACATCCTCGATGCGCTCGAGGGCCCGGTCGCGCTCACGGACTGCTCATCGGGCCACGGGCACTGCGACCTTGAGCGCACGTGCCGCGTGGGCCATGCGTGGCAGCGGCTCAACCTCAGCATTCGGCGTTCCCTGCAGGAAGTGTCGCTGGCCCAGCTGGCCGGCATGGACCTCGGTCACACGCGCGTGCTGGCGCTCGAGCGCGACATGAAGGCGGCCGCCGCCAAGCCGGCCTCCCGCACACCGTGAGCGCCTCGCAATCCCTTTCGACGACCCCATATCGACGACCATGAGTGAAACTGCCGACAACCTGGAAAAGCTCATCGCGCGGGCCTACGAGCACGGCTTCGTCACCGATATCGAATCCGACACGGTGCCGCCCGGGCTGGACGAGGATGTCGTCCGCCTGATCTCGCGCAAGAAGAAGGAACCCGCTTTTCTCACGGAGTGGCGCCTGAAGGCGCTGCGCCACTGGTTCGGCATGCGCGAGCCCCGCTGGGCGCACGTGAAGTTCAACCCGATCGATTACCAGGCCATCTCCTACTACTCGGCCCCGAAGGCGAAGAAGGACGGGCCGAAGAGTCTGGACGAGGTCGATCCGAAGCTCCTCGAGACCTACGAGAAGCTGGGTGTCCCGCTGCATGAGCGGGCGCGGCTTGCGGGCGTCGCGGTGGATGCGGTGTTCGACAGCGTGTCCGTGGCCACCACGTTCAAGGAGCGTCTGGCCGCAGCCGGAGTGATCTTCTGCCCCTTCTCCGAAGCCGTGCAGACGCATCCCGAGCTGATCGAGCAGTACCTGGGCACCGTGGTGCCCTACTCCGACAACTTCTTCGCCGCGCTCAATTCGGCGGTGTTTTCCGACGGCTCGTTCGTGTACGTGCCGAAGGGCGTGCGCTGCCCCATGGAGCTCTCCACGTACTTCCGCATCAACGCGGCGAAGACGGGCCAGTTCGAGCGCACGCTCATCATTGCGGATGCCGGTTCTTACGTGAGCTACCTGGAAGGCTGCACCGCGCCCATGCGTGACGAGAACCAGCTTCACGCAGCGGTGGTGGAGCTCATCGCCCTGGACGATGCCTACATCAAGTACTCCACCGTGCAGAACTGGTACCCGGGCGATGCAGAAGGTGTCGGTGGCATCTACAACTTCGTGACCAAGCGCGGCGAGTGCCGTGGTCGCAACTCGCGCATCTCCTGGACGCAAGTCGAGACAGGCTCTGCCATTACCTGGAAGTATCCGAGTTGCGTGCTGCGCGGCGCCGGGTCGATCGGGGAGTTCTATTCCGTGGCGACGGTGAACAACCGGCAGCAGGCGGATACGGGCACGAAGATGATCCACATCGGGCCGGACACCCGCAGCACCATCGTTTCGAAGGGAATCTCCGCGGGGCACGGGCAGAACACGTACCGCGGCCTCGTGAAGGTGCTGCCGAGCGCGCATGGCGCGCGCAACTTCACCCAGTGCGATTCGCTGCTCATGGGCGGCAACTGCGGCGCGCACACGTTCCCTTACGTGGAAGTGAAGAATCCGACGGCCACCGTGGAGCACGAGGCGAGCACTTCCAGGATCAGCGACGAGCAGCTCTTCTACTGCCTGCAGCGGGGCATCTCGGAAGAGGACGCCGTCAACATGATCGTGAGCGGCTTCTGCAAATCCGTGTTCAAGGAGCTGCCCATGGAGTTTGCGGTGGAAGCGCAGAACCTGCTGGCGGTGAGCCTGGAAGGCGCCGTCGGCTGAGACAGTGGAATGCAGGCCAGCCTGGAGCCAGCCGGAGAAAGTTGATGCTGAAGATCGAAAACCTGCACGCCAGTGTGGGTGACAAGAAGGTACTGAGCGGACTTTCGCTCGAAGTCAAGGCCGGAGAAGTGCACGCCATCATGGGCCCGAACGGCTCCGGCAAGAGCACGCTCGCGCATGTGCTCGCTGGCCGGCCGGGGTACACGATTTCGCAGGGCACGGTCACATTCGACGGGCGCGATCTGCTCGCGCTGGAACCGGAACAGCGCGCGCGGGAAGGCGTGTTTCTCGGTTTCCAGTACCCGGTCGAGATCCCGGGCGTGAACAACGTGTATCTGCTCAAGGCCGCCGTGAACGCGGCTCGCAAGCACCGCGGGCTGCCCGAGGTGGATGCGTTCGACTTCCTCGCGCTCGTGCGCGAGAAGATGAAGCTCATGCGCATGGATGAAAGCTTCCTGAGCCGCGGCGTGAACGAAGGCTTCTCCGGCGGCGAGAAGAAGCGCAACGAGATCCTGCAGATGCTGGTGCTCGAGCCGCGGCTCGGGATTCTGGATGAGACGGATTCCGGGCTCGATATCGATGCCCTGAAGATCGTTGCGGCAGGCGTGAACAGCCTGCGCGGTGCGGAGCGGGCATTCGTGCTCGTCACGCACTATCAGCGTCTGCTCGACTACGTGGTGCCGGATCACGTGCACGTGCTCGTCGGCGGCCGCATCGCGCGCAGCGGCGATGCGAGTCTCGCCCTCGAGCTCGAACGCCGCGGGTACGACTGGGTGACTGAAGAAGCGGCGTGAGGCGTTGAAATGACTGCGGCATTGGCAGAGAAGATTTCCGAAGCGCACGCGGCTGTGCGGGACAGTCTCGCGCCGGCGGTCGTGACGCCGGATCAGCGCCAGCGTGCCTTGCGTGCGCTGGCCGCCGCCGGGCTACCCACCACGCGCGACGAAAACTGGAAGTACGCAAACCTGCGTTCGCTCGAGCGCGTGCACTTTGCGCCCTCTTCGCCTCGCCCGCGCACGGATATCCCTGAGGCCGCTCTGCCGGCCCGCATCGAAGGCTATGCGCGATACACGTTTGTCGATGGCGTGTTCGCTCCGGAGCTTTCGAGCGTGGTGGATGTGCGGGGCGTTTCGGTGACGTCCCCGCGTTCGTCCGGAGCGCACGGTCGAAGCGCATCCGTCGCGACGCGTATGGCTGCCGCGTTGCGGGCTGTCGAATCCGGTGCTGTCCCGGCCGCGCGCTCCGATGACCGGCTGGCGTGGCTGAATGAGGTGTTTGCCACGGATAGCGCGCGCGTGGACGTTGGCGAAGGTGTGGACTGCCCGGCATGCATCGAGGTGCTGTTCGTCGCCACCGAGCCCGCCCAGACGGCAGCATCCTATCCACGGCTCGAGATCAACGTCGGAGCGAACGCCCGGCTGGGGCTGATCGAGCGGCACGTAACCGCGCTGGACGACGCGAACTTTGTGAATGCGGCGGTTCACGTGAACGTGAGCGCGGGGGCGCAGGTCTCGCACTACCGGCTGCAGCAGGCCGGCGCTCGCGCCACGTGGTTCGACACACTTTCCGCCGCTGTCGAGAAGGACGCGCGGTACGATCTGTACGTCGTCAATCTCGGCTCGCTGTCGGCGCGCTCAACATTCCACGTTGCGCTCGTGGGTGAGCGAGCGGAGCTCGGCCTTCACGTCGTCTCGCTCGCGGACAACCTGCAGGTCCACGACGGGTTTGCGCTGGTGGAGCACATCGCGCCGTATTCGAAATCCGAGCAGAACGTGCGTGGCATCGCCGGCGGCCGTGCGCGCGTTGCGTTCAACAGCAAGGTTGTCGTTCGGGAGCACGCCCGTGGCACGGACTCGCGGCAGTCCCTTCGCGGGCTGCTGGCCGGGCCCCAGGCGGAGATCGACGTGCGTCCGCAGCTTGAGATCTACACGGACGACGTTCGCTGCAACCACGGCGCCACCGCCGGCAAGCTGGACGACAACATGTTGTTTTATCTGCTTTCGCGCGGCATCGAGCGGGATATGGCACAACAGCTCCTCAAGTGGGCCTTTCTCGAGGACGTGGTCGCGCGCATCACAGTGCCCGAGCTGCGCCGGCATATCGAAGCCAGCCTCGCCGGGCAGATGAAGGAGACGGCTGCAGTGAAGGAATTGGTCTGATGTCCGCCCAGGTTCTGCATTCCACCCCCGCTCCGGTGTACGACGTGGAGCGTGTGCGACGGGACTTCCCGATCCTCACGCGCATGGTGAACGGCAAGCCCCTCGTGTACCTGGACAGCGCCGCCTCCGCTCAGCGCCCGAGACGCGTGATCGAGGCCGTTGATCAATACGAGACGCACTCGCACGCGAATGTCCATCGCGGCGTGCACGCCCTGAGCCAGGAAGCCACCGAGGCGTTCGAAGGCGCGCGCGACCGCGTGCGCCGGTTCATCAACGCAAGCTCCACGCGCGAGATCATCTTCGTGCGCGGAACGACCGAGGGCATCAACCTCGTGGCCCAGTCGTACGCGCGTTCTCGCCTTGGCAAGGGTGACGAGATTCTCATCACCGCGCTCGAGCATCACGCGAACATCGTGCCCTGGCAGCTTGTCTGCGAGCAGACCGGTGCGACGCTGAAGGTGGCGCCGATCGATCATCGTGGCGAACTGATCCACGAGGAGCTCGAGAAGCTGCTCTCGCCGCGCACGAAGGTGGTCGCAGTTGCGCACGTGTCGAATGCGCTCGGCACCATCCTTCCGGTGAAACGCATCATCGATGCCGCTCATGCGCAGGGCGCGGTGGTTGTCGTGGATGGCGCACAAGCCATCCCCCATGCGCGCGTCGATGTGCGCGCGCTCGGTGCAGACTTCTACGCCTTTTCGGCTCACAAGCTGTACGGGCCCACCGGCGTGGGCGTTCTGTACGGGCGTGAGTCCCTGCTCGCCGAAATGCCGCCGTGGCAGGGCGGCGGCGACATGATCAAGGCCGTGACGTTCGAGCGCACCACGTACAACGATCTGCCCTGGAAGTTCGAGGCGGGCACGCCGAACATTTCCGGCGCCGTGGGCCTTGCGGCCGCCATGGACTACGTGGACGAGCTCGGCATCGAGAACATCGCCGCGCACGAGCAGCGGCTGCTGCAGGTGGCCACCGAAGCGCTGGCTCGCGTTCCCGGCCTCCAGTTCATCGGAACGGCCGCTCACAAGGCGTCGGTGATTTCGTTCACCCTGGACGGCGTGCATCCCCACGACATCGGCACGGTGCTCGATGCCGAAGGCGTGGCCGTGCGCACCGGCCACCACTGCGCCATGCCGGTGATGGACTTCTTCCGGGTGCCGGCCACGGCACGCGCCTCGTTCGCCTGCTACAACACGGAGGACGAGATCGGGCAACTGGTGGCGGCGCTCCGCAAAGTGCGTGAGGTGTTTGGCTGATGGACCTGAAGGACCTGTATCGCGACGTCATCCTCGACCACAAGCGCCAGCCGCGGAACTTCGGTGTCATCGAGAACGCCGATGCCCATGCGGACGGGCACAATCCCCTCTGCGGCGACCGCCTCACCGTCTCGCTCCGCCTGAACGGCGACCGCATCGAGGACGTGCGCTTCCAGGGCGAGGGTTGCGCGATCTCCACCGCCTCCGCATCGCTCATGACCGAGGCCATCAAGGGCAAGGACCGCGCGGCGATCCACGATCTGTTCACGCGCGTGCACACGCTGCTCACGGACCCGGGCGCGTTGCCCTCGCCCGATCTGGGCAAGCTCGCCGCTCTGTCCGGCGTGCGTGAATTCCCGGCACGCGTGAAGTGCGCGAGCCTGTGCTGGCATACGCTCAATGCGGCGCTCGCACGCAGCGCCGCTACTGTTTCTACGGAGTGACTGTGAGGTCTTACGAGAACGAGCCCTTCGTCGTGAATCGCGAGGTGCGCGCCGTCATGGTGCCCGCGGGTGCCGAGGTCACCCTGCATCCGGGAATGGCCGGCTATATCACGCAGGCGCTCGGCGGCAGCTTTACCGTGTACATGGAGGGCAACCTGTTCCGCATCGCTGGCGAGGATGCGGATGCCATCGGCAAGGAAGTGGTCAAGCCGCCCGAGCTCCCCCCGAACGCCACGGAGGAGGATGTGCGCAAACTCGCGTGGGACCAGATGCGCACGTGCTACGACCCGGAGATTCCAATCAATATCGTGGATCTCGGCCTCGTCTACGAATGCGAAGTCACGCCGAACGGGGACGGCACGCGCACCGTCAGCGTGAAAATGACGCTGACCGCGCCCGGCTGCGGCATGGGCGAAATCCTCGTGCAGGACGTGAAGGACAAGGTGGAGCGCATCCCCACCGTCCGCGTCGCCGATGTACAGCTCGTGTTCGATCCGCCGTGGAACCAGTCGATGATGTCCGACGCCGCGCGGCTGCAGACCGGCATGCTCTAGAGGACCGCGATGGCGAACGAGTGGATCGATGTGGGGCCCGCAAGCGCGGTGACCCAAACCGCCTCTCTGACGGCGGAAGTGGATGGCTATGAGATCGTCATCGTGCGTTGTGGCGGGCAGCTGCACGCCGTGGAGAATCGCTGCACGCACGATGGTGAAAGCCTCTCAGGGGCAGAAGTCGAGGATTGCGAAATCATCTGCCCGCGGCATTTCGCCCGATTCGACCTGCGCACGGGTGAAGCGCTCACCCCTCCGGCGTACGAGCCCATCAAGACCTTCAACGTACGCGAGCAGGATGGGCGCATTCTCGTCGAGAAGCCCGACTGATGCGTGACATGCAAGGTGTTCCGGGCTGTTCCGGAGCCCTTGCGCAGAGTGCTTGATGAAACGCCTCACGCTCATCCGGCATGCGCACGCAGACGACAAGCCGCCCGGGGGCTCGGATTTCGATCGGCCCTTGAGCACGCGCGGGCTGCGTGAAGCCGGAGCACTTGCCAGGTATCTGCTCGATCGGGCCCTCGTCCCGGACCTGCTCATCGCCAGCACTGCGCGCAGAACGCAGCAGACTGCAGAAATCCTCACGCAGGTGCTCGCGCTGCCCGCGCAACGCGTGCAGCCTGCACAGCATCTGTATGTTGCCTCGGCCGAAGTACTGCTCCGCGCCGTGAGGGATGTGCAGCCGGACGTGGCACACCTGGCGATCGTGGCCCACAACCCGGGCGTCTCCGATCTGATGCACGCGCTCCTGCCGGAGGATGTCGAGATCGGCGAGCTCGTCACCGCGGGTGCATGCACGTTGACGTTCGAGGTCAGCTCCTGGAGCGACCTGCGCTCCTCCGCAACCGGCTACGCCAGCTATCCCGGATGATCGATCCCGCTTGATCGAAGAGAGCGGGTCGCGCCCGGAGAGAGATCAGCTCGGGAGCTGCCCAATCATGACGGCGAACGATGCGACTGGGCGACACGCCGCTCGCCTATGGTCGCTCCTCGTGACACGTTTGCGAGCGCGGGCATGATCTGCCGGCGCTCGCGCACACAGATCACACTCCGCAGGGGCGACAAGCACAGCGGCGACGAGCCGCCGCATGACATCAGCACTCCGGCACGTTCACCGCGAGCCCGCCCTGGGAGGTTTCCTTGTAGATGACGGACATATCCGCGCCCGTCTGGCGCATGGTGGCGATCACCTGATCCAGCGAGACCTTGTGTGAGCCGTCTCCCCGCATGGCGAGGCGCGCAGCGTTGATCGCCTTCACCGAACCCATGGCGTTGCGTTCGATGCAGGGAATCTGCACGAGACCCGCCACGGGATCGCAAGTGAGCCCCAGGTTGTGCTCCATGCCGATCTCCGCGGCATTCTCGACCTGCTCGTTCGTGCCGTGCAGAGCCGCCACCAGCCCGGCGGCGGCCATCGAGCACGCCACGCCGACCTCGCCCTGGCAGCCCATTTCCGCGCCGGAGATCGACGCGTTCTTCTTGTACAGGATACCCACGGCGCCCGCCGTGAGCAGAAAGCGAATGACGCCTTCGTCGTTCGCGCCAGGGTGAAAGCGCTTGTAGAAGTGCAGGACGGCGGGAATGATCCCGGCAGCGCCGTTCGTGGGCGCGGTGACCACGCGACCGCCGGCGGCGTTTTCCTCGTTCACGGCGAGGGCCCACGCATTCACCCAGTCCATGACGTCGAGGGGATGCGAACCCGCGACGGCGACCGAGGCCGCCGCGGATTCCGTGAGCACGCGGTACAGCTTGGGCGCCCGACGTCGCACCTTCAGCACGCCAGGCAGAACACCGCTCTGGCGAAAGCCGCGTTCGACGCAGCCCTGCATCACATTCCAGATGCGCAGCAAGCCTTCGCGAATCTCCGCGTCCGAGCGCCACGTGCGCTCGTTGGCGAGCATCAGCTCGAAGATTTCCAGACCGTGCTCGCGACACAGCGCGAGCAACTCCGCCGCAGAACCGAAAGGATACGGAGGTGCAGCAGGCTGGACGTGCCCCGAAGATGCGGCATGCCCGACGTGGCCCGATGGACCGCCAGCTCCATCGGCGCCCGAGCCCGCCTGCGCTGCCCCCTCATTGAGCGGCACCGGCTCACCCTCCCGCGTGATGAAGCCGCCCCCGATCGAGTAGTAGCTTTCCTCGTGCACCTGCTCGCCGTTTGCGCCCAGCGCGGTGAACCGCATGCCATTCGAATGCTGCGGCAACCGCTCCGTGCGCATGAACAGCAGCTGCATGGGTTCATCGAATGCCGTTTCGTGCTCGCCCAGCAGATTGATGCGGCCCGTGCGCCGGATACGCTGCACGGTGGGCTCGATGCTATCCGGATCGACCGTTTCCGGCTCCGCCCCCTCGAGGCCCGCAAGAATGGCACGGTCCGTGCCATGCCCTGCGCCGGTGAGCGCCAACGAGCCGTACAGGCGAACGTATACGTGCTGCGTGGCGCCCAGCAGACCATCCCGTTTCAGCCCGAGCACGAACTCACGCGCCGCGCGCATCGGCCCCATCGTGTGGGAGCTCGACGGCCCGATGCCGATCTTGAAGATGTCGAAAACGCTGAGCGTCATTCGTGCTCTCAGTCTGCCGCGAGCGCAAGCAGGCTCGCGTTGCCGCCCACGGCGGCCGTGTTGATTGTGAGCGTCTGCTCGGTGGCGAACCGATGGAGGTAGTACGGCCCGCCTGCCTTGGGGCCCGTGCCGGACAGACCCATTCCGCCGAACGGCTGCACACCCACGACCGCGCCGATCATGTTCCGATTCACGTACACATTGCCCACGCGGGCGCGTGCCGCGATGCGTTCGGCCACGGCGTCGATGCGCGTGTGCACGCCCAGGGTGAGTCCGTAGCCGAGCGCATTAATCGCATCCACCACCTTGTCGAGGTCTCCAGCCCGATAGCGCACGACGTGCACGATGGGCCCGAATATCTCGCGTTCAAGTGAGTGAATGCCGGGCAGTTCCACGAGCAGCGGCGCGAAGAAGCGCCCGCCCCGTGTGTCGGCAGACAGCTTCGCACGATGATGCCAGGCGCCACCGGCCGTCACGCGCGCGGCGTGCTGTTCGAGCATCGAGAGCGCGTCCCGATCGATGACGGGCCCCACGTCCGTCGAGAGCAGCGCCGGGTTGCCGACGCGGAGCTCATCCATGTATCCCGCGAGCAGTTCCAGAACTCGCGGTGCGATGTCCTGCTGGAGCAGCAGGAGCCGAAGCGCCGAGCACCGCTGACCGGCACTGTTGAACCCCGACGTGACGGCGTCCAGCACCACCTGCTCCGGCAGAGCCGAGCTGTCCACGATCATGGCATTGAGGCCACCCGTCTCCGCGATGAGTGTGCCGATGCTGCCGGAGCGGGCGGCAAGACTCCGCTCGATCAGGCGAGCCGTATCCGTCGAGCCCGTGAACGCCACGCCGGCAATGCGAGGATCGCGCGTGAGCGCGGCCCCCACCGTGCCGCCATCGCCCGGCAGAAACTGCAGCACGCGCTCTGGAACGCCGGCTTGATGCAGCAACCGCACCGCCAGCGCGGCGGTGAGCGGCGTTTGCTCGGCGGGCTTGGCGATCACTGCGTTACCGGCGGCGAGCGCCGCGGCCACTTGCCCCGTAAAGATCGCCAAGGGGAAGTTCCAGGGGCTGATGCACGCGAACACACCCTTTCCACGCAAGCGAAGCGTGTTGCGCTCGCCCGTGGGCCCGATGAGCAGCTTCTCCCCACCGAACTCCGCCTGCGCCTGCGCGGCGTAGTACCGCAGGAAATCCACGGCTTCGCGCACTTCTGCAATGCCGTCGGCCAGCGTCTTGCCCGCTTCGAGCGTGCAGCGCGCGATGAGCTCCCCACGGTGGGCTTCGAACGCGTCCGCCGCTCGCAGCAAAATCTCAGCACGCTCCCGAGCACCCATCGCATCCCAGTCCGGCTGGGCCGCATGCGCGCTGGCAATGGCCCGCTCCACATCCGCAACGGAGGCCTGCCTGACCGAGCCAACGACCTGCGATTCATCTGCGGGATTGACGACCTGCAGCTCTTCGCCGCTACCCGGCCGGCCATCGATGAGCGCGCTGGCCTCCCAGCGCCGCCCCGCCGCGGCTTCGCACTGGGACTTGAGCGCTTGCAGCTCCGCACCATCTGCGAGATTCACGCCGCGCGAATTGATGCGCTCGTGCCCATACAGATGAGGAGGCTCGACGATCTTCGGATGCGGCACCTCCGTAAGCTTGTCCACCTGCGCAACCGGATCCGGCACGACCGCTTCCGCGGGCAACCGCGCATCCACGATGCGATTCACAAACGACGTGTTCGCGCCATTCTCGAGCAGACGGCGAACGAGATACGGCAGCAAATCCTCATGCGGGCCCACAGGCGCGTACACGCGACACGCGTGCCCGCCCTGCTCCGCACTGATGACCTGCGAGTACAGCTCCTCACCCATTCCGTGCAGACGCTGGTACTCGAACGTGCCGGCGGCATTTCCGAACACCTCGGCAACGTATGCGGCGGTGTGCGCGTTGTGCGTGGCGAACTGCGGGTAGATGACGTCTCTCGTGCCCGCGAGGAAACGGGCACAAGCGAGATACGACACGTCAGTGTTTACCTTGCGAGTGAACACGGGATAGCTCGCGAGCCCACGCTCCTGCGCACGCTTGATCTCGCTGTCCCAATAGGCGCCCTTGACGAGCCGAACCGTGATTCGCCGGCCCAGCGAGCGCGCGCGATCGGCGAGCCATTCGAGCACGCTGTAGGCGCGCCGCTGATACGCCTGCACTGCGAGACCAAAGCCCGCGTAGCCGGCAAGCACGTCGCTTTCCAGCACCGAATCGATGAGCATCAGAGAGAGCTCGAGCCGATCCGCCTCCTCGGCATCGACGGTGAGCCCGATGCCGCAGTCACGCGCGAGCCGCACGAGCGCATGGAGCTTCGGCCCCAGTTCCTGCATCACGCGATCGCGCTGCGCGACTTCATAACGCGGATGCAGCGCCGACAGCTTCACCGAAATGCTGTGACGGGCGGTGATGTCCACGTGCGGCTGCGCGTGCGCACCTACCGCAAGAATGGCAGAGCGATACTTCTCGAAATAGCGCTCCGCATCGGCCGCAGTGAGAGCGGATTCGCCCAGCATGTCGAATGAGTAGCGATAGAGCCGCTCGCGCGCGCCGGTCGTGCGCTCGAGTGCCTCCTCGATCGTGCGGCCCATGACAAACTGATGCCCGAGAATGCGCATCGCCTGACGCAACGCCGCCCGTGCAACCGGCTCGCCGATGCGGCTCGTGAGCCGGCCGAACCAGGAACGCATGGAGCCGATCGCGTCACGATCCACGTCCACGATCCGCCCGGTGAGCATCAGTCCCCACGTCGAGGCATTCACGAAGAGCGAATCGCTGTCCCCGAGATGCTCCTCCCAGTCTCCGGAAGGGATCTTGTCGGCGATGAGCCGATCGGCCGTGTCGGCGTCCGGGATGCGCAGCAGCGCCTCGGCGAGACACATGAGAATCACGCCTTCCCGCGAACCCAGGTGGTACTCGCGAAGGAAGGCATCGATGCCATTGCCGGAAGGCTTCGCACGGCGAACCGCGTTCACCAGTGCGAGCGCACGCCGCTGCACCGCTTCTCGCCGCTCCTGCGGAAGACGAGCGCGCTCGGCGAGACTGCGCACGACGCCTGTTTCCGGAGCCAGATAGAGCTGATTGATGGCGCGCCCGACTGGCGTGACCAGCGTGGCACCGTCCGCGACAACGAAGCGCGCGGCAGATTCAGCGTTCAGGCTTGCGGCGTTCATGGGCTGCGTATTCTAGGCGTGCGCCCTCTTGCCGTGTTTGCAACCGGCACGGATGAAGGATCCACCGCAACACCCGGTCGCGACGAGCCGAGTGCCCGCCGCGCCTGAAGGTTAGCGCGCTGCCTCTTCGCGCAGCGCGGCGGCCACGGGTGCGCCAAGATAGGACTGGATGAGTCGTCGCATGAGGTAGAGCAACGGAATGAGTGCCACCGCCGCGGCCATCTTGTAGGTGTAGTTCACGGTTCCCACGGCCAGGAACTGCGCCACAGGCCAGCGCTGAGGCCCGATGACGAACGCGATGTACAGCACCACGAAGCTATCCAGCAGCTGAGACACGGCCGTGGAGCCGGTCGCCCGCAGCCAGACGAACCGCTCTCCCGTCAGCCGCCGGATGCGATGGAACACGAGCACGTCCACCAACTGCCCCAGGAGGAAAGCCACGATCGAGCCCCCGATGGTCCAGAGCCCCTGCCCGAAAATGAGTGCATAGGCCCGCTGGACATCCGGTACGCCCAACGCCGCGTTCGAGCTGACCCAGAAATCTGCTGGCGCCAGCCCAATGGCGACATAAGCTGTGAAGAAGGCAAACGCGATGAAGACTACGGCAACCCAGGAGATGAACCGGACGCCGCGCATGCCGAAGTACTCGTTGATGACGTCCGTCAGAATGAAGACGAACGGCCAGGTGAGCACGCCCGCGGTGAATGTGAGCGTGCCCTCGATGCCGAAGAGGCTCCAGTGCACCGGGTCGGCACCCAGGGTGGCTTCGAGGGAAAAGATCTTCACTCCGACGAACTCGGCCATGAGCGCATTCGTCAGGAAGAAACCGGTGAGCGCGATGAAAAGCCGGGTGGGTTTCTGGTCGATGATGTTCAGACGAGACCTCTCATGCTCTGTCGCTACACACCCGCGCGGAATCGCCCGCGCGACCCCCTTGGGAAACCTACCTGAGAGTATAATTTACAAATGAACACTTCCTTCCTCGATCGCCTGAATGCGGAGCTCGCCGGGCTTCGCGAACAGGGCCTTTACAAGACCGAGCGCGTGCTCACCACCCCACAGGGTGGCCTCGTCCGCACCGGCGAGCGGGATGTCATCAACCTCTGCGCCAACAATTATCTCGGCCTCGCGAACCACCCCGCTGTGCGGGAAGCCGCACATCGCGCATTGGACCGGTTCGGCTACGGCATGGCGTCCGTGCGTTTCATCTGCGGCACGCAGAGCGTTCACAAGCAGCTCGAAGAGCAGCTCAGTCGCTTTCTCGGCACGGAGGACACCATTCTGTACTCCTCGTGCTTCGATGCGAACGGCGGCCTGTTCGAAACGCTGCTGGATGAGCGGGATGCGGTGATTTCCGATGCGCTCAACCACGCCAGCATCATCGACGGCATCCGCCTCTGCAAGGCGCAGCGCTTCCGGTACGCCAACAACGACATGGGCGAGCTCGAAAGCTGCCTCAAGCAGGCCGCCGGAGCCCGTACGCGGCTCATTGCAACCGATGGCGTGTTCTCGATGGACGGCTTCGTCGCCAACCTGCCCGCCATCTGCGACCTGGCCGCGAAGTACGACGCGCTCGTGATGGTAGACGACTCCCATGCCACGGGCTTCATGGGCGCGAACGGCCGCGGCACGCACGAGCACTGCGGCGTCATGGGCCGCGTGGATATCCTCACCGGCACGCTCGGCAAGGCGCTGGGCGGCGGTACGGGCGGGTATGTCTCCGCGCGCAAGCCCATCATCGAGTGGCTGCGGCAGCGATCGCGGCCGTATCTTTTCTCGAACAGCATCCCGCCGCTGGTCGCGGCGGTGAGCCTGCGCGTGCTGGATCTGGTGGAGCATTCGCCGGACCTGCGCAAGCGGCTCTTCGAGAACACGCAGTACTTCCGCGCCGGCCTCGAGCGCGCCGGCTTCGATCTCAAGCCGGGCGAGCACCCCATCATCCCCGTCATGATCGGCGATGCCGTCCTCGCCACGCGCATGGCGAATCGGCTGCTCGAGCTGGGCATCTATGTGATCGGCTTCTCCTACCCGGTGGTGCCGAAGGGTCAGGCCCGCATCCGCACGCAAATGTCCGCCGCCGTCACCCGAGCGCAGCTGGATCGCGCCCTGGAAGCGTTCACCACCGCCGGTCGCGAGCTCGGCATCCTGAAATCCTGAAGGCCCGGAGGGGTTGAGATGAAAGCACTGGTCAAGAAGGAAGCTGCTCCGGGCATCTGGCTGGAGGATGTCCCCGAACCGCAGGTGGGCCCGAACGATGTGCTCATCGAGATCGCCCGCACGGCCATCTGCGGCACCGACATGCACATCTACAACTGGGACGCGTGGGCGCAGAAGACGATTCCGGTGCCGATGGCCGTAGGCCACGAATATTGTGGGCGCATCGTCGAAGTGGGCAGCGAGGTGCGCGGCCTGAACGTCGGTGACCGCGTCTCCGGCGAAGGCCACATCACCTGCGGCTATTGCCGCAACTGTCGTGCGGGCCGGCGGCACTTGTGCCGCAACACCATCGGCGTGGGCGTCAACCGGCCGGGGGCGTTCGCGGAGTATCTGGCGCTGCCTGCCGTGAATGCCTTCAAGCTCCCGGACTCCATCACGGACGACATTGCCGCGATCCTCGATCCCTTCGGCAACGCCACGCATACCGCCCTCTCGTTCAACGTGGTGGGTGAGGATGTGCTCATCACCGGCGCCGGGCCCATCGGCATCATGGCGGTGGCCATCGCGCGTTTCGTCGGTGCGCGCCACGTCGTCATCACCGACGTGAACGATTACCGCCTCGAGCTTGCGCGGAAGATGGGCGCCACGCGTGCGGTGAACGTCTCACGCGAATCCGTGGACGAGACGATGAAGCAGCTCGGCATGCAGGAAGGCTTCGATGTCGGAATGGAGATGTCCGGCAACCCGTCCGCCCTGCGCGAGCTGATTCGCACCATGCATCACGGCGGGAGTGTCGCCCTGCTCGGCATTCCACCCGAGGACACCTCCATCGACTGGAATGAGGTCATCTTCAAGGGACTCACCCTGAAGGGCATCTACGGCCGCGAGATGTTCGAGACGTGGTACAAGATGGCGAGCCTCCTGCAGAGCGGGCTGAAGCTCGAGCCCATCATCACGCATCACTTCCCGATCCAGGAGTTCGAGCAGGGCTTCCGGACCATGGGGTCCGGCAAGTCCGGCAAGGTGATTCTCGACTGGTCGACGCTGTAAGGTCGAGGCGCGCGACGCGCTCGCCTCACAGACGACGGGGGTCTACGGCGAGAGACCACCGGCGCTGCGCACAAGCGCTGGATCCTAACAAGCGCCTGACCCCGAATCAGCGCCGGCTCCAGACGGCCCATCGGCGCCGAACGAGTACCGGCTCCAAATGAGTACCGGCTCCGGAACGAGTGCTGTCCACGAATGAATGCCGGCCCGGACACGGGCCGGCTTGAAAAGTGAGCGTGATCCGCGCGCTTTCAGCGGACGCTGCAGAAGCAGTACGCGTACAGCCTGTTGGGCACGGACATGCGCCCGAGGCGCTCCACTTCCTTCTGCAGGGGATCGAGCGTTTCCGCCATGCGCAGCAGGCGCTTGGTCGGACCATCGAATCGCAGGAACGCCTTGATCGCCATCACGCGCACCTGCAGGGCGAGCTCCTGCGCCCAGGAAAGGCTCGGCTCGATGAAGTCGACCACATAGTTCTCGAGGCTGGCGCGTGCCGCGGCGGCCTTGACGGCGTCATCGAACGAGCCGAGCTGGTCCACGAGCCCGAGCCGGCGCGCTTCGACGCCGGACCACACGCGGCCCTGTGCCACCGCATCCACCTCGTCCCGCGACTTGCCGCGGCCTTCGGACACGCGCCCCAGGAACTCCTCGTAAGCGCGCTGAATGGTCGCCTGCAGGAACTTCTTCGCCGGCTCACCGAGCGGGCGGTCGAGCCGTAGCTGGCCCGAAAGCGGCGTCGTCCCGACCCCGTCCACATTGATGCCCAGCTTGCCGAGCGTCTTTCCCGCCGTGGGCAGGATCGCGAAGATGCCGATGGACCCGGTGATCGTGGCGGGGCTCGCGAAGATTTCATCGGCCGGCGCCGAGATGTAGTAACCCCCGGATGCGGCCAGGTCGCCCATCGACACGACCAGTGGCTTGCCGGCGGCTTTAAGCGCCTGGATCTCGCGATAGATCTCTTCCGCGGCGAGCATGCTGCCGCCGGGGCTATCCACGCGCAGCACGACGGCCTTCACATCGTCGTCGAGACGCGCCTCGCGAATGAGGCGCGCGGTCGAGGAACCGCCGATGGTGCCCGGAGGCTGATCGCCATCGAGAATCTCGCCCGCCGCGACGACCACGCCGATCTTCGGCGTGCCATCGGGATGAAGCTTCTTCTCGGCCCGCACCACGCGGATGTAATCCTCCACGGGCACGGCCTTGAAGGATCCGGTTGACTCATCCTCACCCACGAGATCGATGACCTGCTTCTCGACCTCCAGGCGCGTCTTCACGCCCGTGACGAGCCCGGCCTTGAGGGCAATCTGCGCCGGCGTCTCACCCGAGTCGGCCATGCGGTTTGCGAGCGTGGCCACGTAACCGGAGAGGGCGTTCGGCTCGAGCTTGCGGGCGCGCGCCATCGCCGTCTGGTAGCTCGTCCACAGCGAGTTCAGATACTGCGACGCCTCTTCCCGGGCTTCAGGCGACATGTCCTTGCGCGAGAACGGCTCCACGGCGCTCTTGTACACGCCCGCACGGAACACGTTGATCTCGAGCCCCACCTTGTCGATCAGCTCTTTCCAGAACCACTGGTAAGACTCGTAGCCGTCGATCAGCACCACGCCGAACGGATCGACATACACCTCGTCCGCCTGCGCGGCGAGGTAGTACTGCGCCTGTTCGTAGGCCCTCCCGTACGCAATCACCTTCTTGCCGGCGTTGCGGAACTCATGGATCGCCTGGGCGAGCTCTTCGAGCGTGGGCTGCCCCGCGCCGGTGAAATATTCGGTGTCGATGACGAGCACCGGGATGCGCGGATCCTTCGCGGCGGCGCGAATGGAATCCGTGAGGTCCCACACGAGCGTCTCACTGCGCCCCACGCCTTGCGCCTGCGCGATGGCCCGCTCGATGGGATCCCCCGAGAGCTGGTCCACGATCTCGCCTTCCGGCGCGACGAGCAGCGCCGCGCGCGGGGGCACCGAGGGGATGGAAACGCGCAAGGCCCCTGCAATGAAGCCGAAGATCAGCAGCAGCAGGATCAGGTGGAGGAACTTGCGCAGCCAATCGAGGCCGCGGCCGATCGCCAATAGAACTGCGCCGATGGAGCGCATGCTGCGTCCTT
Source organism: Steroidobacteraceae bacterium (assembly GCA_019683695.1). Lineage (GTDB taxonomy): Bacteria > Pseudomonadota > Gammaproteobacteria > Steroidobacterales > Steroidobacteraceae > JADGHX01. The sequence goes on along the minus strand of JADGHX010000007.1, from coordinate 12,899 downwards.
GGCCCTAAGAGCCGGTGTCACCCAGCCCGGCAGCTCGCACCTGCGCCGGGCGATCAGGAAAGCGTGGTCCGAAAAAATGACCGCAGGACATTTTTCCGATGAACGTAGCCGTTACTTCTTGTACGAGATGCGATAGATGGCGCCCGCTTGATCGTCGGACACCAGCATCGAGCCATCCTGCATCAGCTGCAGGTCCACGGGTCGCCCCGTCACGTCGCCCTTCGGTTTCAGCCAGCCCGTGACGAAGGGCTCGTAGCCGCTCACCTTCTCGCCCTCGAACTTCACGAGCATGATGCGGTAGCCGATCGGCACGCTGCGATTCCACGAGCCGTGCTGCGCGATGAACGCCTGATTGCGATACGCCGCCGGGAACTGGCTCCCTGTGTAGAAACGCACCGCCAGCGGAGCAACATGCGGACCCAGCTTCAGCGCCGGAGCCACGGCTTGAGCACAGGAGCCGAGCTTGCCGAATTCCGGATCGGCCACGGAGCCTGCATGGCAGAACGGAAAGCCGTAGTGCGCGCCGGGCTTGTCCACGCGGTTCAGCTCGCAATCGGGCACGTTGTCGCCGAGCAGATCGCGGCCGTTGTCGGTGAACCAGAGCTTGCCGGTGGCGGGCTGCCAGTCGAAGCCCACGGAGTTGCGCACACCCCGCGCCACCACCTCACGCCCGGTGCCATCGCGATTCATGCGCCAGATCTGCGCGAAGCCTTCCTTGTCGCGATCGCAGACGTTGCAGGGCGCGCCGATGGGCACGTACAGCTTGCCGTCCGGCCCGAAGGCGATGTAGCGCCAGCCGTGGTGCTGCTCGGAAGGGAGCTTTGCCACTTCCACACCCTTCGGCGGCTTGTCGAGATGGGACTCGATGTCGTCGTAGCGCGTGATGCGGTTGACTTCGGCCACGTACAAGTCGCCGTCGTAAACCGCAACACCATTGGGGTTGTTGAGCCCCGAGAGCAGCGTGGTGACGGTGCGCTTGCCATTGACCGTGCGGACGGCATACACCTTGTCCGCCGGGTTGCCGAAACGCATGGTGCCGACGAACAGCGTGCCCTTCGGCCCAAAGGCCATCTGGCGTGCGAGCGGCAGGTTGTCCTGCCACACCTCGATGTGGAAGCCCTCCGGGAGCGTCAGGCCATCGAGCGAGGGCGCGGCGGATGCTGCGCACGCCGCAAACGCCAGCACGAGACCCAGACCCAGTCTTGCGAGTGAGCTTCGGCGCACGGCGGGTGGCGCGGCGGCGTGCAGGGCGCGCATCAGATCTTCTCTTCGATGCGGGCCGCCTTGCCGGAGAGGTCGCGCAGGTAGTACAGCTTCGCGCGACGCACGCTGCCGCGGCGCTTCACGGAGATGTCGCTGATGGCGGGGCTGTAGGTCTGGAACACGCGCTCCACGCCTTCGCCGTGGGAGATCTTGCGCACGGTGAACGAGGAGTTGAGGCCGCGGTTGCTCTTCGCGATGACCACACCCTCGTAGGCCTGCACGCGCTCGCGGTCGCCCTCGACCACCTTCACCTGCACGACGACCGTATCGCCCGGGTTGAAGTCCGGGACCTTGCGCGTCATGCGCGCCTTCTCGATTTCCTGAATGATGTTGGCCATGTTCGTCACCTCACTCGTCCGTTTCGCCGCGCGCCGCGCGCGTTGCGAGAAATTCGTTCAGCAGCCGGCTCGCTTCGGCGGAGAGCCCGTGCTTCGCAATCAGGTCCGGCCGACGCTGCCATGTGCGTGCAACGGCCTGCTGCAGGCGCCAGCGGCGGATGTCCGCGTGGTTGCCAGACAATAGCACTTGCGGCACCCCGCGACCCTCGAACACCTCGGGCCGTGTGTAGTGCGGCCAGTCCAGCAGCCCTTCCGCGAACGACTCTTCCACGCTCGAGCGCTCATCGCCCAGCACGCCGGGCAGCAGCCGCGCGGCGGCATCGATCACCACCAGGGCGGCCAGCTCGCCGCCCGAGAGGATGTAATCCCCGATGGACAGCTCGCGATCCACGCCCAGCTCGATCACCCGCTCGTCCAGTCCCTCGTAGCGACCCGCTACGAGCAGGAATCCCGGCAGCCCCGCGAGCTCCCGCACGAGGGCCTGATCGAGCACCTCACCCTGCGCCGACAGGCCGATCCTCGGGCATCCGCCGGGCAGGCGCGCCTGCGCCGCGCGAATGGCCGCGAGCATCGGCTCGGGCTTCAGCACCATGCCGGGGCCGCCGCCATACGGGCGGTCGTCCACCGTCTTGTGCACGTCGTGCGTGTGCGCCCGCGGATCCTCGGTTCCGACGGTGAGCACGCCCCGCTCGACGGCACGGCCCACCACGCCGAAGCGCAGTGCGCCTTCAATCATCTCCGGGAAGAGCGTGACGACTTCGACGTGCACCCCTTCCGCTCCCTTACTCGCCTTCCGGCGTGTCTTCGGACCCGGACGATTCCAGATCCGCGGGCCAGTCCACCGTGATGCGGCCGGCCTCCAGATCCACCTTCACCAGGTGCGTCTTCGTCGCCGGCACCCAGTGCTCGCGGCCCGAGTCTCCGCGCACCACCATGACGGAGCCGCCGGGCGTCTCCACAAAGTGCGCCACCCTGCCGAGCTCCGCACCTTCAACGTTCGCCACACCCAGGCCGATCAGGTCCGCCTGATAAAACTGATTTCGGCGCAGCTTCGGCAGCGCGCTGCGCAATACGCTGATGCGGGCGCCCTGGAGGCGCTGTGCCGCATCCCGATCCGTGATGCCTTCGAGGCGGGCGACGAACCCCGCACCCTGCGGGCGACCTTCAACCAGCCTCAGCGTCAGGCGCTCACCGGCCGCCGTTCTCTCGACAACCGCATCGCCCTCACGCTGCCCCGGGTGCTGCGCTTCTCTGCCCGAGCCGCGCGGTTGCTCAGTGGGCACCGCGCCGGGTGTGAAGCCGCGCAGGCGCCCGCCCTCGAGAATCCACTCCCGGCACTTCAGCAAACGGCCGGGCGGATCCGTGAACGACCGAACGTGGACCCAGCCCTTGATGCCGTAGGGGCTGCCAATGCGTCCGAGCTCGAGCGTGTCCTTCGGCGCCACGGGCAGGAAGCGCTGACCGGCATGCCGGCTCGCAGGCTTGTCTTCAGGCCGTGGCCTGCTTGCGATAGTCGCGCACCAGCGAGCGAACGCGATCGGACTGCTGCGCGCCCTTGCTCACCCAGTAATCGATGCGGGCGAGATCGAGCTTCAGCTTCGGTTCGCCCTTGCGGGCGATGGGGTTGAAGAAGCCCACCTGCTCGAGACTGGCGCCGCCCTGCCGCTTGCGGCTGTCCGTGACGACGACGTGATAGAAGGGCTGATTCGTAGCCCCGCGCCGGGTGAGGCGAATAGTGACCATGCGTGTTTCGAGTCCGTTAAAAATGCGGGGCGCGGAAAAAGCCGGCCCCCAAAAAAGAGGCGCGGATTCTACGCAAACGATTGATTCGGCGGAAGAGCCGGAAGGATGTTTCTCTGGGCCCCATGGGCGCGGGGGCCATAGGCCGCGCGGAAGACCGGTCCGGCGTCCCATCCGGCCGCCCCGCTGGCTGCGGGGCGAGCGCCTCGGCGAAGCTGCGATCCCATGAAAATCCCGCGCGGAAGCGCCTGATGCACAAGAGCCGGTCGTTTCAGACACCGGAGTCGTTCCCGCCGGCCCACGTGCGGGTAAACGCTTCGATGATGTTATTCACGACTCGTGCAAGTTCGTTGCAGAAGCGCTTGATTTCGCGAGGGCTGCACCGAGCGCGCACGGGCTACTGCGACCCCTGCCCCGCGGCTAACGCGGGAAGCCCGGCGGCATCCCGCCCTTGAGCGCGCCCAGCATGCGGCGGAGCTTGCCGCCCTTCATGCTCTTCATCATCCGCTGCATTTCCATGAACTGCTTGAGCAGGCGATTCACGTCCTGCACCTGGACGCCGGCGCCCGCGGCGATGCGCCGCCGGCGCGAGCCGTCGATGATCGCGGGCGTATGACGCTCCTTGAGCGTCATCGAATTGATGATGGCGATCTGCCGGCGGATCTCACGGTCGCCCTGCGCGGCCGGCATGGCCTTCTGGGTGGCCGCGGTGGGCAGCTTGTCGAGCAGCGCGCTCACCCCGCCCATCTGCTGAAGCTGCTCGAGCTGGGCCTTCAGGTCGCTCATGTCGAAGCCCTTGCCCTTGATGACCTTCTTCGCCAGGCGCTCGGCTTCCTGCACGTCCACCTGACGCTGGACCTGCTCGACGAGGCTGACCACATCGCCCATGCCGAGGATGCGGGAGGCCATGCGCTCCGGATCAAAGGGCTCGAGCGCTTCGGTCTTCTCGCCGACGCCGAGGAACACGATGGGCTTGCCCGTGATCTGGCGCACCGAGAGCGCAGCGCCGCCGCGCGCATCACCATCCGCCTTCGTGAGCACGATGCCCGTCAGATCCAGCGCAGAAGCGAAGGCGCGAGCGGAATTCACCGCGTCCTGCCCCGCCATTGCATCCACCACGAAGAGGCGCTCTGCCGGATTCACGGCGGCATCGATGTCCCGCACCTCCTGCATCAGCGCTTCATCGACGTGCAGCCGGCCGGCGGTGTCGACGATGAGCACGTCCGCCACCGAGCGCCTCGCCTGATCCAGCGCCGCACGCGCGATCTCGGCCGGCGGCGCGCCATCCGGCGCACGCCAGAACTCGGAGCCCACCTGCTGCGCCAGCCGCTCCAGCTGCAGGATGGCTGCGGGACGCCGCACGTCCGTGCTCACGAGCAGCACGCGCTTGCGCTGGCGTTCTATGAGCCAGCGAGCGAGTTTCGCTGCGGTGGTCGTTTTGCCGGCGCCCTGCAGGCCCGCGAGCAACACGACAATCGGAGGCTGCGCGCGCAGATTGAAGCCTTCGCGCGCACCGCCCATCAGCTCCACGAGCTCGCGATGCAGGATGCCGATAAACACCTGCCCCGGCGTCAGGCTCGAGGCGACCTCCGCACCGAGCGCCTTGGCCTTGACGGACTCGATGAACGACTTGACCACGGGCAGCGCAACGTCTGCCTCGAGCAAGGCCATGCGCACCTCGCGCAGGGCGTCGCCCACGTTCTCTTCGGTGATGCGGCCGCGCCCGCGAAGACTTTCGACGGTGCGCGCGAGCCGGGCAGTGAGATTCTCGAACATCCTGGAAAACTGGCCTCGAGCACGCCCACGGAATCAGGCGGCGCGATTATAGGGGCATGGGCGAGCAGAACGAGGGTTTCCGGCCCTGCCCCGCTCACCCTTATGCTAGGTTCACTGGACACACGGGCAGCGATGGTTTCTGGACACTGCCGTTGCGGCCGCCCGCCGCATCCGCTCCGGGTGCATTGGGCTGCCGGTCGCGCCGTTCAACCGCCCGCCCGCCTCTTTGGTTTCGGGAGAGAGCCGCCCGAGCGGCCGTTACCCGCTCACCGCCCCGGCCGTGCGCCCATCGAGGGCAGTCACGTCGCGAATACGGCGGTGTGAAGACTCGAGGACAACCGCCTTGAACGATGCTCCAACTGCGATACTGCTCATTGCGCTGCTCGTGCTGCTCGTGGTGATCGCCTTCTCCTCCGGCACGGAGGTGGCGATGCTCTCGGTGAACCGATATCGCATCCGCACGCGCGCACAGGGCGGGCTGCGCTCCGCGAAGGTGTTGGAGAAGCTGCTCCAGAAGCCGGATGACTGGCTCGGCGCCAATCTCGTGATCCTCGCCGCCGCGAGCGTTTTCGCATCGGCCGTGGCAACCATCCTTGCCCAGCGCACGGGCCACCCGTATGCAGTGCCGGTCGTGGGGTTCGTGCTCACGGTCGTGATGATCGTGTTCTGCGAGCTGGCGCCGAAGATCTATGCGGCCACTCATCCGGAGCCGGTCGCGCTCAGCGCGTCGTACATCTATCGGGTGCTCGTGGCCATTGCACGTCCGCTGCTGTGGGTGACGAACAAAATGGCGTACTCGCTGCTGCGCGTGTTCGGCGTGGTGAAGACCACGCGTGCAGATCAGGCGCTGAGCACGGAAGAGCTACGCACGGTGGTTGCCGAAGCCGGACCGATGATTCCGCAGCGACACCGCCAAATGCTGCTGTCGATTCTGGATCTGGGCAGCGTCACCGTGAACGACATCATGATTCCCCGTCAGGAGATCGCCGGGATCGACATCGGCGAGAACTGGGAAGAGCTGCTCGACCAGCTGCGACAGACGCCGCACACGCGCCTGCCGGTGTATGACACGGAGCTCGACAACTGCCTCGGCATCCTGCACATGAAGCGCGTGGCGCACGAGCTGGCGCGCGGCACCCTCACCCGGGAGCGGCTGATTGAAATCGCGCGCAGCCGCGAGCCCTACTTCGTTCCGGAAGGCACGCCGCTCAACGTGCAGCTCTCGAATTTCCAGCGCAATCGGCGCCGCCTCGCATTCGTGGTGAACGAGTACGGCGATATCGAAGGGCTCGTCACACTCGAGGACATCCTCGAAGAGATCGTGGGCGAGTTCACCAGCGACCCCGCAACCGTCACGCACAAGGACATCCACACCGAAAAGCCGGGCGTTTACATCGTGAATGCCAGCGCCACAATCCGCGCCATCAACCGCGCGCTGCAGTGGCAGCTCCCCACCGACGGCCCGAAGACCCTGAACGGCCTTCTGCTCGAGCGCCTCGAAACGATCCCCGAACCCGGCGCAACCATGCGCGTCGGCGAATACCAGTTCGAAGTGCTCCAGACCGGCGACAACACGATCCGCACCGTGCGCGTCACCCCCATCGCCGACACCGCCGCCGCCTGATCGCTACGCGCCGCCCGCCCAGCTCTTTCGCGAGTCGGACGCGCTCCTACGCGCCAAGCTCAATCACGAACTCAAACACGGCCCTCAACGCCGCACCAACAAGAACGTGCGGAACGATCCGGCAACTCCCGAATCCCACGGGAACTCACCGCCAATGGAGCACCTTCGAGACGCAAAAGCGCTCCTACGCACCGCGCTCCACATCGGCCGCAAACACGGCCTTCAGGGCTTCATCCACGCGGGACACCGCAAGAACACGCAACCCCTCCACAGGCTTGCGCGGCGCATTCTCCCGGGGAACCAACGCTACCCGGAACCCCTGCTTCTGCGCCTCCCGAATGCGCTCCTCGCCATACGCCACCGGCCGCACTTCCCCCGTGAGCCCGATCTCGCCGAACGCCACGATCCCCTGATCCAGCGCCCGATCCTTGAGGCTCGAGGCCAGCGCCAGCACTACCGGCAGGTCCCACGCCGTTTCGCTGATCTGAATACCCCCCACGGCGTTGACGAACACGTCGTGCTCCTGAAGCGATACACCCCCATGCCGGTTGAGCACCGCCAGCAGCATGGCCACGCGATTCGAATCGAGCCCCTGGGCGATGCGCCGGGGCGCGCCGAAGCGCATCCGGTCCACGAGCGCCTGCAATTCGATCAGCAGAGGCCGCCCACCCTCACGCGTGACCGTGACGACGCTGCCGGGCGCAGGCTCCGGCGCACGCGCCAGAAAGATCGCGGAAGGGTTGCGGATCTCACGCAGCCCGCCTTCCGTCATGGCAAAGAACGCCAGCTCGTTCACCGCCCCGAAGCGATTCTTCGTCGCTCGCACGATGCGGAAGCGGCTGCTCGCTTCGCTTTCGAAATAGAGCACCGTATCCACGAGATGCTCCAGCACGCGGGGCCCGGCGATCGCCCCCTCCTTCGTCACGTGCCCGATGAGCATCACCGCGGTGCCCGTCTCCTTTGCGAACCGCACCAGCGCAGCCGTGCACTCGCGGAGCTGCGTAACGGCACCCGCGCTCGCCGAAATGCTGCCGAGCTGCACCGTCTGGATCGAGTCCACCACGACCAAGGCCGCCTTGCGTTCGGTGGCCACCTGAAGAATGGCGTCGAGATCGTTCTCCGTGACGAGATCCAGCTTGACGGACGCGACATTCAGGCGGCGCGCTCGCGCGCTCACCTGGGCGACGGACTCTTCCCCACTCGCGTACAGCACCGGCTGGGAAGCCGCCACATGCGCGGCCACCTGCAGAAGCAGTGTGGACTTGCCGATGCCCGGATCGCCGCCAAGCAGCGTGACCGACCCGGGAACGATGCCACCCCCCAGCACGCGATCCAGCTCGGCCGCGCCGCTGCCAAGCCTCGTCTCGGCGCCGGCTGTGATCTCGTGTTGCAGGCTGCGTGGTGCGGCCGCACGTGTACCCTTGCCGGCCGGGCGCGTTTGCGCACGCTGCTCGAGCGAGTTCCACGCCGAGCAGTGCGGGCACTGCCCTTGCCATTTGAGCGTCTCGCCCGAGCATTCGGAGCAGACGAAAACCGGGCTGGTACGAGCCATGAGCCTCTTTGCGAGTGCGTACGTCTCAAAGTGGAGCGCCTGCGCTCCCACCCCTTCCTGCCTTCGTTTGGGCTAGGATTCGCAGCCGGCGCGCAGGTCCGGATGTGGGGTTTGTGAACGCTCACTCGGACCTGTCGCGGGGCAATGCTAGCGTACGGGATCGCAATTCGGGGCGGGGGAGGCAGCACGGCCCGTGTTGGAGAGAACATTTCAAGGCACAGTCTGCGTGGGTGAACCGCGCCTCGATACAGGCCTGCGTTCGCACGCCAGTGTGATCTGTCTCACACTTTGCAGGATGCGTCTGGGGAGAGTCGCCGGATGACGTTGCGCTCCAAGATTCGCTGCGTCGGTGTCACCGACACCGGCAAGGTGCGCGAGCACAACGAGGACACCATCGCCACCGACCCGGACATCGGCCTGCTCGTGCTGGCAGACGGCATGGGAGGCTACAACGCAGGCGAGGTGGCGAGCGGCATCGCCGTGAAGACGGTGATGAACCTCATCCGCGAGCAGGTGGAACGCGAGGACCTGAGCGTGCTCGACCGCGAGTCCGGCATGTCCCGCCCGAGCATCATCCTGCGGGATGCCATTCACCGCGCCAACAAGATCATCTACCAGACCGCGCGCAGCCAGCCGCAGTGTGAAGGCATGGGCACGACCATCGTGGCCGCGCTCTTCTACGACAACAAGGTTTCAGTGGCCCACGTGGGCGATTCGCGCATGTACCGCCTGCGCGGGGGCCGGTTCGAGCAGGTGACAATGGACCACTCGCTCCTGCAGGAGCTGGTGGACCGCGGTTTCTACTCCGCGGAGGAAGCGCAACGGGCCGCGAACAAGAACTACGTCACACGCGCGCTCGGCGTGGAGCCGAATGTTGAAGTGGAGCTGCAGGAGCAGCCGGTCCAGAAGGGCGACGTGTACGTGCTGTGCTCGGATGGCCTCTCCGACATGGTGGAAGATGACGACATTCACTTAACCATCACCACCTTTGGTGCTAATCTGGATACAGTCGCTAAACAATTGATTCAGCTGGCCAATGACAACGGCGGGAGGGACAACGTCTCGGCTGTCATGGCACAGGTGCTGGACGCATTCCCCGCCCAGAAGGGAGTGTTCGACAGGATTTTCCGCTGGTTCGGCTGAAGCGAGGCGTGCAATGGCAAGGTTGGTCTTGAGCCTGGATAGCCAGGTTCTGGCGGAATACAACATGAACAAGGAGCGCTACACCATCGGGCGCCTCCCGGATAACGACATCCGCATCGACAACCCGGCGGTGAGCGGGCATCACTCGCTCATCATCAACATCCTGAACGATTCGTTCCTCGAGGATCTGAACAGCACCAATGGCACATACGTCAACGGCAAGCTGATCAAGAAGCACGCGCTCCAGCACGGGGACGTGGTGACCGTGGGTCATCACCAGTTGCGCTTCGTGGAGGATGACGAGGCGCAGGATGAGTTCGAGAAAACGATGGTCATCCAGCCCTCCGCGCGTCCGGTGGAAAAGATCCGGGCCGTGGCGGATAGCGTGGCGGCCAACTCCCTGTCGGCTACCGGGGCACGCAAGGCGCTCTCCGAAGGCGCCGCGGCGCTCAAGAAGGCCAAGCTGCAGGTGTTGTCGGGTGCGTTCGCCGGGCGCGAGCTGGAATTGAACAAGGCGCTCACCACGCTCGGCCGCCCCGGCGTGCAGGTCGCAGCCATCACGCGTCGCGCGGATGGCTACTTCATCGTGCACGTGGACAGCGGCAAGGAGAACGATTTTCCGCTGCTCAACGGCTCGCCGATCGGAGCCACCGCCCGCAAGCTCTCCGACAACGACGTGATCCAGCTCGCCGGCGTGAAGATGGGATTCTTCGAGAGCTGACGGCGTGACGTCAGCGGCGTGACGCGCATTCGCGCGGCACGCACGGGCTCATCGCGGGCAGCTCGTCAGGAATCGTTCCCTCAAGACGGCAGGTGTTCTCCTGTCGGCACCGGCCAGGAAGGCGGCTAGCGCCTCAGTGCAGGTCCAACAGCACCCGCTGGCTCACACCGCCCAGCAGCTCATAAGGGATCGTGCCAGCAAGGCGAGCGGGTTCTCCTGCTGGCGCCGGCCAAGAAGCCGGTCAGCGACTCAGCGCAGCTCCAGCGGCACCCGCTGGCTCACGCCGCACAGCAGCTCGTAAGGAATCGTGCCGGCGTGCCGCGCGATTTCCTCCACGGGCAGGCCCTCGCCCCAGAGCGTCACCGGGTCGCCCACCCGCACCGGCGGAAGACCGGAGACATCCACCGCGATCATGTCCATGGAGACTCGGCCGGCGACGGGCGCTCGCTTGCCGCCGATGAGCACAGGTGTATCGCTTGGCAGGTTACGCGGCAGACCATCGCCGTACCCGGCGGCAACGATGGCGATCGAAGAATCCTTCGGTGCGCGCCAGACGCCCCCGTACCCTACCGTCTCGCCCTTGGGCACGTGCCGGACGGTAAGCACACGGCTCTCCAGCGCCATCACCGGTTGCAACCCCAGATCCCGCGCGGTCTGGTCCGCGAACGGCGATACGCCGTACAACGCAAGCCCCGGCCGTACCCAGTCCGCATGAATGCCCGCACCGCTCAGCACGCCAGCGGAGTTCGCAATGCTGGTGGCGCAGTCCAGTGTGCCCACGGCGGCATTGAACCGGGCAATCTGCTCGCGATTGCCCGCCTCGTCGCGATCGTCCGCGCGCGCCAGATGCGTGAGCACCCGAATCTCGAGCGGCGCGGGAATCAGGGCCCGCACTCGCGCGAGCGCGATGGGGAAATCCGCGGGCCGGAACCCGAGCCGGTTCATGCCCGTATCGATCTTCAGCCACACGACAAAGCGGTGCTGCCCCGAGAACGCCTCGAGCAGATCGATCTGCATCGGGTCGTGCACGACGATATCGAAGCCGTGCCGTGCGGCTTCCATGAGTTGCTCGCTGCTGAATACGCCTTCGAGCAACACGATCGCCTTCGTCACGCCCGAGGCCCTCAGTGCGAGCCCCTCTTCAAGCCGCGCAACGGCGAAGGCATCCGCATCGGCGAGCGCGAGCGCCGTGGGCACGAGGCCGTGTCCGTACGCGTTTGCCTTCACGACCGCCATCACCTGTGCGCCCGGCGCACGCGCGCGCACCGCTGCCAGGTTGCTTCGCAGGGCCCGCGTGTCAATCACGGCCCGGATGAGCCTGTTCACCGAAGAATGCCTTCCGCGTAAGAGTCCGGCGCGTAGTTCGCGAAGCGCGAGTACATGCCCTGGAACGTGAGCAGGAAGGTGCCGATCTCGCCATTGCGATGCTTGGCGATGTCGATCTCGGCGATGCCCTTCTTGGTCGTGTTCTTGTCGTACACCTCTTCGCGATAGATGAGCAGGATGATGTCCGCGTCCTGCTCAATGGCGCCCGACTCGCGCAGGTCCGACATCACGGGCTTCTTGTGCTCGCGCTGCTCGACGCTGCGATTGAGCTGCGACAGCGCGATCACGGGAATCGAAAGCTCCTTGGCGAGCGCTTTCAGGCCGCGGGAGATTTCAGAGATTTCCGTCGCGCGGTTTTCCTTCGTGCCGGGCACCTGCATGAGCTGCAGGTAATCCACGACGACGAGATCCAGACCGTGCTCGCGCTTCACGCGCCGTGCACGTGCCCGCAAGTCCGTGGGGGTGAGGCCTGGTGTCTCGTCGATGAAGATCTTGGCGTCGGAAAGCTGCGCGGTCGCGCTGGTGATGCGCACCCAGTCGTCATCCGACACGCGCCCGCTGCGAAGATTTGCGAGATGCACGCTCCCGAGCGAGGACAGCATGCGTGTCATCAGCTGCTCGGAGGGCATTTCCATGCTGAAGATGGCCACGGACGCGCGGCGGTCCGGATGCACGGCCGCGTACTCGGCCATGTTGATCGCGAGCGTCGTCTTGCCCATGGAGGGCCGCCCCGCCACGATGATGAGATCGCCCGGCCGCAAGCCGCCGGTGATCTTGTCGAAGTCCGTGAAGCCCGTGGGCAGCCCGCGCAGCGCATCGGGGTTCGAATGCCATTCGTCGATCTTGTCGATCAGCGCGGGCAGCATGGTGCGCACGGCGACCGCGCCATCGCGCCCGCCGAAGCCCGCTTCGGCGATCTCGAACACCTTCTGCTCGGCCCGGTCCACCAGCTCGCGCGCGCTGTGCCCTTCCGTGTTGAAGGCGGAGCTGGCGATCTCCGTGCCGGCTTCGATGAGCTGGCGCAGAAGCGAGCGCTCACGCACCAGCTCTGCATACGCGCGCACGTTGGCCGCGGTGGGTGTATCGCGCGCGAGCGTGCTTAGGTATGCGAGGCCGCCGGCGTTTTCGAGCTCCCCGACTCGGGAGAGCTGCTCGGACACCATCACGACATCGCACGGCTTGCCATTGCTCGCGAGCGTGCCGATGGCCTCGAAGATGAGCCGGTGGTCGCGCCGGTAGAAATCCTTCGCCCGCACCATGTCGGCCACCTGATCCCAGGCGCTGGTGTCGAGCATGAGCGAGCCGAGCACGGCCTGCTCGGCTTCGATCGAATGCGGTGGAGTGCGGACCTCGGCGAGGGCGCGCGCGGGGCGCCCGGTGTTTGGCGTTTGGGGCCCCGGCGGGTCTGGTACGCGC
>JADGHX010000282.1 GCA_019683695.1 Steroidobacteraceae bacterium | reverse complement strand
GTGTAGAACTGTCCGCAGGCGAGGGGGTCATCGTGACGATTTCGACAGAGGCCGCAGGGCGTGAGATGTGAACTGGTTCTCTTTATGTTAATGCTTCGGCGCGGATGTGATGATCATCACGCCCCCTGCCGGAGCCCCCTCACCATACTGCGTTCGCTTCCGTAATTGGAGCGAGGCCCGACTTGTCCAAACACGCTGCCCTGGCTGCTGCGCCGAATTCCACCAGCGCGGAATCCACCGATCCGGCGGTCACCCGCTTTCTGGATGCGGTGTGGATGGAGCGTGGTTTGTCCTCGAACACGCTCGCCGCCTACCGCGCCGATCTGACGGCCCTGTCCCGCTGGCTCGCCGAGCGGGGCGTGCCGATCATGAAGACCACGCGTGCGGACCTGCAGGATTTCATCGCGTACCGCGTCAACGCGGGCGCCCGGCCGCGCTCGACGGCCCGCCAGCTTTCGAGTTTCCGGCGCTTCTTCCGCTATCTGTTGCGCGAGGGCGCCATCAAGGAAGACCCCACGGCGCAGATCGCCATGCCGAAGATCGGCCGTTCGCTGCCGAAGAGCCTCACGGAAGAAGAGGTGGAAGCGCTGCTCGCCGCACCGGCGGTGAACGATCCGCTCGGCAATCGCGATCGCACGATGCTCGAGGTGCTCTACGCCACGGGCCTTCGCGTGTCGGAACTGGTGAACCTGCGCGGCACGCAGGTGAATCTGAATCAGGGCGTCATCCGCATCATGGGCAAGGGCAATCGCGAGCGGCTCATTCCGCTCGGCGAGGAAGCCGTGCGCTGGCTCACCGAGTTCTCGCGCGGGCCGCGCGCGGAAATCCTGCTCGAGCGGCAGACGGACTACCTGTTTCCCACGCGGCGCGGCGATCGCATGACGCGTCAGGCCTTCTGGCACATCATCAAGCGCTATGCGCGCAAGGCCGGCGTCAACAAGGAGCTCTCGCCGCACACGCTGCGTCACGCTTTTGCGACACATCTGCTGAACCACGGAGCGGACCTGCGAGTCGTGCAGATGCTGCTCGGTCACAGCGACCTCTCCACCACCCAGATTTACACGCACGTGGCCCGGGAGCGCATGAAGGAATTGCACTCCCAGCACCATCCGCGCGGCTGAAGGCGTGTCCGGCGGGCAGCGTCGTCCGCGGCGATTTTCGCACCCTGCGTCCATCCATCGGGGCGGGGCGAGTACCCGGCATGGGGCGTGCATCTGCTAGACTCGCTGCCGCTTGCGGTTCCTCGAACCTTCAGGCAGGGCTCCGGTCCAATCCGCAACTTTTTCCGGCTGGAACAACAATGCGAACCATGAACGGGTTTCGTGTCGGAACCGCGCTCCTCCTGGGGCTCGCGGCGGCAACGCTCTCTTTCACGGCGCAGGCCGAGAATCCGCAGCAGGCCAAGCCTCAGGCCGATCCGCGCGTGGCGATTGCCGCGAAGATTCCCGGCACCAAGCCCGACGATCTGCGCGAATCGCCCATTCCCGGCGTCTATGAGCTGACGCAGGGCACGGATATCGCCTACATCTCGAGCGATGGCCGATACGCCATTGCCGGCGATCTGTACGACGTCGAGTCGAACGACAATCTCACCGAGAAGAGCCGTCGCGCCGAGCGCGTGAAGCTCATCTCGAGCGTGCCGGAATCCGAGATGGTCGTGTTCGCGCCGAAGGATCCGAAATACGCCATCACGGTGTTCACCGACGTGGACTGCACCTACTGCCGCAAGCTCCACAGCCAGATCAACGAGTACAACCGGCTGGGCATCAAGGTGCGGTACATGTTCTTCCCGCGTTCCGGCCCCGATACGGAATCCTGGGAGAAGGCGAACGAGGTGTGGTGCTCGAAGGATCGCAAGGAAGCGCTCACGCGCGCCAAGCGCGGCGAGGCGCTGAACGCGCCCAAGCACTGCCCGAATTCGCCCGTCGCGCGTCAGTACGCGCTGGGGCAGGACGTGGGCGTCCGGGGCACTCCAGCCATCGTGCTGGCGAACGGCGAGATGCTGCCAGGCTATCTGCCGCCCGCCATGCTCGCGCAGCATCTGCGCCAGAAATGATTCAGGGCGGCGCGGGTCCGCCGCGCCGCGTCACATGACGGCGTTCGCCGCGGCTGGCGGACCGGAGACGAACGGCTGAGTTGCGCCAACTGCTAGCGGTGCCTCTCGCCGCTGGTGGGCTCCTCGGCTGGGTAGGGTTGCGGATCGGCGTTGCCCAATCCTCTGGCGCTTCACACTTCGGCCGCGCGGCCTTCGATTGAGGGCCTTGGCTGATCCGACGCGCTTTCGCCTAACGCAAAGACCACACGCTCCCCAACGAGACTCGCTGGGGTGGCGGCTGCTTCAGCTACAGGTGGGGTGGGACTGAGGGACGCGAGCCCGGCAGATCCGTGCGAGAGCGTCAGCGCGCCCTCGGGAGCCTGAACCGGCCGTGCGGCCGGGCCGGCGCTCACTTCTCGAGCAGCTTCAGCTTGTCGGGCTTGCCTTCCCATTCCTTCGCATCGGCCGGAGGATCCTTCTTTTCCGTGATGACCGGCCACTGCTTGGCGAGCTGCGCATTCAGCGCCTTGAACTGCTCCTGGCCGGGCGGCAGCTCCTCCTCCGAGAAGATGGCCTCGACCGGGCACTCCGGCTCGCACAACGTGCAGTCGATGCATTCGTCGGGATCGATGACGAGGAAGTTCGGGCCCTCGTGGAAGCAGTCCACCGGGCAGACTTCCACGCAGTCCGTGTATTTGCACTTGATACAGTTTTCGGTAACGACGAACGTCATGATGGTCCTTCGGGAGAGCCCCCACGGCGCACAGGGGCGCGGGGGCCGCGCATTGTGCCACGCCGCGCCCGGCAGGGCGAACGGAGCCTGGTGTCAGACCGGCGCCGGCCCGCGGGATTCCGGCGGCGCGGACAGGCGCCGATCCAGCGTGGCGAAGTGGTGGGTTTCCCGGCCGGCCGCGCGATCCTCGAGGTAGCGCTCGAGCGCGAACACCGTGCTCGGAAAGGCGATCTCCGGCCAGGGAATCTCCTCGGGCCGGACGAGCTTCACCTCGAGGCTCTCGGGCCCCGGGCCGAACTCCGGGGTGCGCAGCGTTGCGCGGAAGAACACATGCACCTGATGGGCGCTCAGCACCGTGACCACGCTCAGCAGGGACCCGATCTCCACGCTCGCCAGCGCTTCCTCCTGGGATTCCCGGGCGGCGCCCTGCTGCAGCGTCTCGCCGTTTTCCATGAATCCGGCAGGCACGGTCCAGTAGCCCCGCCGGGGTTCGATTGCCCGCTTGCAGAGGAGAATGCGGCCGTCGTGCTCGGGAACGCAGCCCACGACGATGCGCGGGTTCTGGTAATGGATGGTGCCGCACGCATCGCAGACGAAGCGCGGCAGGTGATCTCCGGGGGGCACTCGTTGCGAAACGGTGCTGCCGCAGTGGCTGCAGAATTTCATCGGCACATTCTCTGAGGGTGCCCACGGCGCACGCAAGGCGCGGCCCTTCCCACCGCACCGCCTGCGAATACGCGGGCGTCGTTGTGAAATGCTGGGCACGACGGGCGAGATCGACGGCATCGAAGCGGATGAGCGGCAGCGCCAGTCCGCTTCTTCGCGTGCGAGCGTTCGAGGGCCCGCGCAAACAGGGCGCGAAGAACCTGCGTGCAGCCTCGAATCCGACCTATCCCCACGAACGGACTACACAAGCGTTCGCGCCGGGGATGATTGGCGTGCGCAAACACGCTGAAGGACGGCGCCGATCGATGGTGCCCGAGGTCGGAGTCGAACCGACACGCTTTTTAGGGCGGTGGATTTTGAGTCCACTGCGTCTACCAGTTCCGCCACTCGGGCATTGCGGGTGGGCAG
>JADGHX010000079.1 GCA_019683695.1 Steroidobacteraceae bacterium | reverse complement strand
TACCTGACCGCCGCGACGATCAATTTGAAGCGTCTGGCGCGGTGAGCATCGCCCCAAGTTCTTCCGACTTCGGTTTCGAGAGGTCATTTCGGCAGGGTTCTTCAACAGTCCCACTCGACAGCGCTGCCAGGTGGCCTTGAGCACCTTGGCTGCAGCGGCTTTCAGGCCTTCGTGCGCATCGGAGATCACCAGTTTTCACCTCACGCAGTCCGCGCCGCGTGAGCGAGCGCAGGAAGCTCGTCCAGAACGGCTCCGCCTCGCTTGCGCCGATGGCCATGCCGAGCACTTCACGCACCCCCTCGGTGTTCACGGCTACGGCGATTATTGCGGCCACCGAGACGATGCGGCCGGCCTCGCGTACCTTCAGGTAGGTGGCGTCGATCCACAGGTACGGCGAGTCTCCTTCGATGGGCCGGTTCAGAAACGCATTCACGCGCTCGTCGATCTCGGCACACAGTCGCGAGACCTGGCTCTTGCGGATCCCACCCATGCCCATCGCCTTGACGAGCTCGTCCACCGAACGGGTGGAGACTCCGTGCACATACTGGGATGAACAGCTCCCCTGACTTCTGCGACAGTGGGCTTCCACTCTGGAAGGAGAACAGTCATGTCCGATGTGGCGGTTATCGGTCTCGACATTGCGAAGAACGTCTTTCGCTGAAGCGCATTCACCGGCGCTATCTTGATGAATCACTCATCCACGACCGACTGCGGGACGGGTGGTTTCGCACCGGGGACCGGTTCGAGGTGGACGAAGACGGCTATTTCTTCTATAAGGGCCGCGTGGATCAGATGTTCGTCTGCAACGGGCGAAACATCTTCCCGCTGGAAATCGACACGATTCTGCTGGGCCATTCGCATGTTCGTAGCGTGTGCGCCGTGCCGATTCGCGATCGGGAGGGCCGGAATATACCGGCCGTGCTGATCGAGCCGAGCGCACCGATCAGGGAGGATGACATCGTGGACTACGCTCTACAGCATGGGCCCAGCCATGGCGTGCCGCGCTTCGTCAGGTTCGTGGATCGTCTGCCTCTGATCGGGCCGGGCAAGATCGACCGGTGTGAATGCACCCGGGTCTTGCAGGCGGCCTTCGATGAGGGGGTAACGCGTCGCGCGGCAAGGGAGGGGAGCCTCACATGACGGATGCCGCGGAGGTCATCAGCGTCAAGGGCCTCAGCAAGTACTACGGAAATCATGCCGCGGTCGTGGATCTCAGGCTGCGGGTGTGCGCCGGCAAGATTCTGGCTCTGGTGGGCGTGAATGGCGCGGGCAAGACCACGACGTTGCGCTGCATGGCCGGCATCATTCCGCCCTCGGCCGGCGAGATCACCATCGCGGGACACGCGCTGGTCGGCGATGCGCTGGCGGCGAAGCGCAAGCTGTGTTTCGTGCCCGATACGCCGCATCTTTTCGACTATCTCACCGTGGTGGAGCACCTGCGCTTCGCCGCGCGAATCCATGGGATCGGCGATGTCGAGTCGCGGATCACGGAGCTCCTGCAGCGTTTCGAGCTCGAGAGCAAGGCTCACGAGCTGCCACAGGCCCTGTCGCGCGGCATGCGGCAGAAGGTCGCCATCTGCATGGCATTTCTGCACGACCCTCGCGCCATCCTGCTCGACGAGCCGCTCACCGGCCTCGATCCGCTCGGTATCGCATCCATGAAGGAGGCGATCATCGAGCGCGCACGCAAGCATCAGGCGGCAGTCATCGTCTGCTCGCACCAGCTTGAAGTGCTCGAGAGTCTGAGTGACTCCATCATGATCGTGGACAAGGGACGCTGCGTCGTGGAGGGGACCCTGGAGGATCTGCGCGCCCGGGTGGGTGCGAAAAGTGGCGAGCTGTCGCTCGAAGAGGTGTTTCTGCGCCTCAAGGGCGTGACCCCTCGTCGCGCCGTCAGCGTATGATCGCTTCCGCTTCGACGGCTCGTGCTGCGTTCGGTTATTACGCGCACGCTGTTCTTCGCAACCGCATCCGCATCGCACTCTCGAAGCTGGTCGTTCCGCGCTACCTCACCGGCGCGCTGATCGTGGCGGCGCTGCTCGTTGCGATGGCGGGGCCGCTGAGCTCCGTCGTCTGGCAGCTCGATCTGCGCCCCTGGCTGATCCTCTTCACGAGTCTGCAGATCGCGGAGATCTGGATTTCGATGCCGCTCAGCCTGCGGGCGTCGCGAATCCAGCGCGGGCTGGCCTTCAGCCCATCAGAAGTCGAGTTGCTCTTTCCTGCGCCGCTGCCGCGCCGTGCCCTGATGCTCTTCAAGATCGCGGAGCGGAGCCGGGCGGTGCTCGTCACCACGCTGGTTTTTGCGCTTCTCTCGCTGGGCACGCCGGGCGTGAGCCTTCCGCGGTTGGCACTGGGATGGTTCTTCGTCGCGAGCCTAGTCGGGCTGCATACGCTTCTGCTGCACACGGTCAGCCAGCAACTCGCGCGTACGCGGTTTGCGTTCGTGCCCGGATTGATTTCTGCGCTCACGGTTCTGGCGATCGCGTTCCTCGTCTGGCGGGCGTTTGCTCAGGCGCCGGGTGGCGGGGTCGCGGTGCTATCCACGCCGGCGGCCGGAGCGCTCACGTGGCTGGCGACTCACTTGCTGGCCCCGGCCTATTCCGGGTCGTGGCGCGAAATGGCGAGCACGTTGTGGCTGCCGCTCCTGCTCTGGGGGCTTCATTTGCTGCTGCTCGTGGCCTGGTCGCCTCGCGTGGAGGAAGTGCCGCATGTGTCTGCCGGTCGCAGCCGCAATGCGCCGCGGTTGTGGAGCCTTGCCGCCGAAGGGCCCGTGTGGCGGGCCATCGCCTGGAAGAACGTCGTAGCCATTTCCCGGCGCAACGCGCTGACGGCGTGGATCCTCGTTGTGTTTCTGCCCGCGATGGTCTTCGCCGTGCGTTTCGCGCCGGAGGACTACTACGTGGCCGGGCAGTTCATCACGGTGGCCAGCTTTTTCGTCTTCATCGGCTACGCAGGGCTCGTCGCGCCGTGCACGAAAGTCGCCGGGCTGAGGCTCGACGTTCCGCACTTCGCCCTGCTGAAATCAATGCCCATCTCCGCCCGGCAGCTCCTCTTTGGCGAGGTCGTCGGGGCGTTCAGCGTGGTGTACGGCACCGTGCTGCTGGTCTTTCTGGTGTGGACGGTGGCGTATACCGGCACCGAGGGAATGCCGATCACGGCCTTCTCGAAGCTGAAAGCGGCGGTGATGATCCTGCCGTTTCTCGGCGGCTGGATTTTCATTCAGATCACGCTGCGCAATCTGATGCTGCTGTACTTTCCGGCCTTCGCAAGCTTCGACGCGCCGCGCGGCTCGGATTACGAACGAACCGGGCAGAAACTGCTCGGCTACATCGTGCACTTTGCAGTGCTGCTTCTGTTCGCGCTGCCCGCGGCGATAGTGGGCGTGCTGGCCTACCTGGTCGCGCACGCATCGATTGGCATGGCCCGGTGGGAATCCAGCGCGATCGCGATCAATCTCGCAGCGATCGCGCTGCTCGCCGAATCGCTGCTGCTGATTCACCTCTCGCAGGAGCGGTATCGCGACTTCGACATTGCGGTCGAGCGCTACAGTCCTTCCGCGAGTGTTTCACGCCGCGCGCCCCGTAAACGGTCCAAAGGCTACGTCGTCGTGAACGGAGAGGGATAAATCGCTGGCGAGCAGTACCTTGTCGCGCGGAAGCACGCTCATATCAACGTAGGCCGCTACGCTAACGAGAAGAAGGCGATCTGGCTGGAAGTCGGCTGGATGGGGCCGCCAACGGAAGAGGAACAGAAGGACGCCGTGCGCCTGCTCGCTGACGTGGAGCGAGCGGTCCTCAGAGCCTGTCAGTTGATCAACGATAACGCACGCATCACGCGAACGTGCGAAGGAAAGGTGTGCCGCCAAGCAGACATCGAGGGATGACGACAACTCGATGCACTACAAATGGACGGGGAATAGGGCGGTCGTGGTCGCGCCAGAACTTCTTTGCTGGCCCAAACGCTGGGCGTTAGCGGCGCGCTAGCGCGCGCCGCGGCGAGACGCAGGTGTCAGCCACCCGCCCGGGAAAGGGACAGCGCCTTCAAGGCTGCCAGCCAGCCGGCCAGCGTCAGCACGTGACGCCCGTGATTCATGAGCAACCATTGCGACAGGGCCGACTGGATGCCGGCAGCGGGCAGACCTTCCGCGCCCATCATCCGCACCATTCGGGGGATGAAGTACGAGAAGGTGGCGATGCGCTCGATGATGATGATGCCAACGGACGTCAGGTACCAGAAACGCATCGGTCCTTGCGTCATCCAGCCGGCGATCAGGCTTGCGAGTGTGAGCAAGGTGAGCGGCACCGTGGTCACATACACCCAGAACAGCAAACCGGTGTTTGGCCATTGCCTGGAAGGGATATTGGCCCACTGAGGAATGACGACTCTGGTCTCGTAGATGCCTGCACCAAATGCGATGCCGAGGTTGATCACGAAGAGCCACAGTACGATCTCCTTCCACATTCCAATCGCCTCCTGGAACTTGACAGACGAATAGCCCGACCTGAGCGCAGGTCAACGCCGCCGCAGCGCTGCGAGCAAAGGCGCGTCGCCTTCTGCGTGTCGGAAGCCATGATGGGGTGGACTCTTCCCGATCCATGGGCATCATCGTGCCAGCTGCCGTCACGTGGTGGGAGTGCCAGCGCACCGGGAGGAGCCGGTGGCGAATGCTACAACCGACTCCGTTGGTCGGCAAAGCGTGTCCATTGGCTCTCAATGCCGATGCGAGCGGGCATTCTCATCGAGAGGTGCTGCCCCCGTGCTCACAGGCCGAGCGTGTTCGCGCGAACCGTCAAACGTCGCAGGCGAAATGAACACCCAGCCTCGATTGGGATACACCGCTTAGGTCCCTTGGGAAGGTCCGCGTGACGCCGATGCAGAGTGGCCAGGCCGTACGGCGTGAAAGCATGAGGGTTCCGTCTGCATGACACGGACCAGGGTCTCGGGCGCTCACCTCCCGGCGCTTCAATGGAAGTCACAGAACATCGCCGGCTGTCGAGCGCTCGCGGTCGTGTCAGTTTGCCGAACCGTCGTCGCGATCTGGGCAATCGGGCTCGACATGAACTCGGCACGAAATGAAATCGAATGCCCGCCACCATGCCGGTCTTTCTAGCCCAAGTGCTTTCCCAACCCCGGGGACTCGCGATCGAGTCATAAGGGACATAGCCGCGCTACGTAGCTTCCCTTGCTGATTAAAGAGTGTTCCCGATGGCCGGGTGCGCGGGCCGGCGCAGAATGCGTGCGTCTGGAACGCATCATCCTCAGGTGCTCACATGAGCTCGAAAGAAGGTTCCGCGAGATACGGATCGCTGCTCATCTTCATGCACTGGTTCATGCTGTTGTTGATTGTCGCAGTGTACGCGTGCATCGAGCTGCGTGAGTTTTACCCACGGGGCAGTGAGATTCGTGAGGGGCTCAAGACGTGGCACTTCATGCTGGGGCTCGTCATCTTCGTGCTCGTCTGGGTGCGCCTGATCGCGCGCTATCTTGTGCCCGTGCCGGCGATCGTGCCCCAACCGCCTCGCTGGCAAATGATGGTCGCGCGGCTGACCGAGTTCGCGATCTATGTCTTCATGATTGCCATGCCGCTGCTGGGCTGGCTGATCCTGAGCGCGGAGAACAAGCCTGTGCCGCTCTTCGGCCTCGAATTGCCCCCGCTCATCGGCGAGAACGAGGCCGTCGCGGACCAGTTGGAGGAAGTCCACGAGACCGTTGGCAACGTCGGCTACTTCCTGATCGGGATCCATGCAGCCGCTGCGCTGGCCCATCACTACATCCATCGCGACAACACGCTCATCCGCATGCTGCCCTCGCGATCGCGCGGCTGAAAAAGGTGGGCCGCTGGGTTGATCCTGATTTCCGCGGCTCAGAAGAGCCGTACGACGAACACAAGGATCGTGGAAATGCTGAGAAGAATCAGCGGCACCTTGAATTTCAGAAAATACCCTCTGGGTGAGTTCTGTTGTCGCGCCTTGATGCCTAGAAAGCAGCTGTACGCAATCAGCGGGCCCACGATGAGGCAGGTCTCCAAGGCGCTGGTGCTGTGGAGGCTTGTGGCGAGGATGGAAGGTCCAAACAACGCCGAAACTCATGCAGCAGATACAAGGGCCCACTCCCAAAGGCGCCTGGACCGTTCCGCGTGAAGCTCGAGCTGTCGTTCCGGCGTGGACTGCGCGACTGACTCGGCCAACGCTCTCTCGTATTCGGAAAGATTTGTTAGACCTCGTCGTTTCGGCTCGTCGGTGAGCGCCTGTCTGGCCTCGTCGACGAGTTGGTTTCCGTGGTCCAGCGCGATACGGGCCAATTGATCATCCGGTAAGCGGCTGTAGTGCTCTCTGAATTGTCGCTCGCCGGACGTCATTGCGTGTGCTCGCAATGTTAGCGAGGTGCGCGCGAAATGAAAGGTGTGAGCGTCGCTTCTGTCTCCGATGACGCTTGCGCGGTCTGCTCGCGCGAAGGAATTCGACTCTCAGACTTCCTGACGCTGCGGTCTGCCGGCTCGCTCCAGGAATGCTCGAGCGCCCGCCATGAGTTCGGGCTGTGGACGTTGCCGCTCACGAAATGATGAGCGTAAGGCGCGTGTACGCGCTAACGTTCGATCACGCGAACGACGCGTTCGGATTCAATAGTCATGATTCAGCAATGCGGTCGTTTCGGCGATACGGTCTTATGCGGATCGAACCGCCCACCACGTCGCCTGCATCCGCTACACTTCGCGGCCCGAGTTCAGAGGAATCGCATGACTTCACTCCCCGCGTGCCCGAAGTGCACATCGACGCTGACGTATGAAGACGGGCAGCTCTACGTCTGCCCGGAGTGTGCTCACGAATGGTCGAAGGTGGCCACGGAGACGCCGGCGGCTGTCGAGGACGACGTGCGTGTGCGCGATGCCAACGGCAATGTGCTTCAGGACGGCGACACCGTCCTCCTGATCAAGGATCTCAAGGTGAAGGGTGCCTCCTCAACACTGAAGGCGGGCACGAAGGTGAAGGGCATTCGTCTCGTCGCAGGCGGCGACCACAACATCGACTGCAGGATCGAGGGCTTCGGCGCGATGATGCTGAAGTCCGAGTTCGTCCGGAAGGTGTAGCCACATCACCCGGCGCTCTCGCGGCCTGGTGTCGCCTCTTTGTCGAGCGCCAGTCATGCCGGACTTATCCGCGACGGCCATCCGGGCCGTTGCGCGGGCAGCGGCCACCAAGCGAGGTGCGCCGCTGCGCGCGTTCGGTTAACTCACCCGGAAGCGGCCGCCAGCGCGCGCTGAGCAGCTAGTCCTCACGCATCGAGGTTTGTCGGGCGAGGCGAAGGCATCACCACGCGGCCCGCCTTCCGAGCCGAAGGCGCGCTAGTCTTCGCTGCTGCGGCAGCGCCCCGAAGATATCGAGCAGCTTCCGGTCGCGCGTCGTGATCTCCCGATCCCGCCCGGATCCCGGATCGCCGCGCAGACTGCGATGGGACCGACTGTCGCGTCATCATGCAGACGTCCATCGATCAGCCACTGAAACGCCCCATTCGTCAGCGCGGAATGGCGGGTAACGGGGCCACAGCCGCACAGTCGGCTCACGCCCGCTGTCGGTTTCTGTGACACTCCTTCGTCTTGAAAAGGACGGCTCGCACATTGACCCCTGAGGAGGACACCGACAATGGCCAGGAACGTAGTTTGCCTTTGGTATGACGGCACGGCGGAAGAAGCCGCCGCGTTTTACGCACGAACGTTTCCCGACAGCAAAGTCACCGCGGTCCACCGCGCCCCCGGGGATTTCCCGAATGGCAAGGAGGGGCAGGTCCTGACGGTCGAGTTCACGGTGCTGGGCATTCCCTGCCTGGGTCTCAATGGCGGCCCGGTCTTCAAGCACAGCGAAGCGTTCTCGTTCCAGGTGCTGACGGAGGATCAGGCCGAGACGGATCGTTACTGGAACGCCATCGTCAGCAACGGCGGATCTGAATCCCAGTGCGGCTGGTGCAAGGATCGCTGGGGAGTGTCCTGGCAGATCACCCCGCGGGCACTCGCGGACGCGGTCAACGATCCGGATCGGGCGGCGGCCAAGCGCGCGTTCGAAGCGATGATGAAAATGACGAAAATCGACATCGCCGCCATCGAGGCCGCGCGGCGCGGCACCGGCGCCGCTTAGCCGTTAACACGTGCGCCCGGACAGGTCGGCGAGCTGCGCGTCGCCGGCCTGCCGTGCAGGGCCGATACGGCCTCGCGTGCCTCCGCTCAGTCGCACAACGCGTGCGACTCGAAACGAGTGAAAGGCCGCTTTCCACTGTTGCAAGTTGCGTATGCGACGAGGAAGGCCAAGTCCGAAGTCACGGTGGCGCTGATGGCAGCATTCAGCGCGCGGCTTGCTGCGCACTCCCGAACCATGTGGTGAGCGCGTCAGCCAACCCGCGCTGATTCCGGTCTCCCACCCAGGCCACATATCCATCAGGGCGAATGAGCACAGCCTTCGGGGCAGTCACGGCTCCGAGCACCGGAAGTTCCCACGCGCCCGCGTAGCTGGCCTCGACGAGCTGAACCCGATCCGCCGATGCGGCGAGGTGAAAGCTGCCGGGCTCATCCAGATTGAGCAGCACCGGCCGCGCCCTGTGCAGAAAAGGGAACACTCGACGCGATCCATCGACCGTGACGATGTCGAGATCGGGCATGCGTCGCCCAATCAACGGATGTCGATCCTCGAGGCCGGAGCAGGGGAGGTTGTAATGAATGTCCAGACCGGACATCTCCGCAGCCAATCGTCTGCGAGGCTCGTCCATCGCGAGGAGCTCCGAGACGTAATCGCCCAATGCCTTGCTGCGATCGTCCGGGCGGCGCAGCGCGACTTGCGCCATGGTATTGCGCAGCACGCGAGCGGCGACCGGATGGCGCTCGGCGTGATAGGTATCGAGCAGACTGTCGGGTGAGGTCTGTTTGACGACCTGCGCCAGCTTCCATCCGAGATTCACCGCGTCCTGCACGCCGATGTTGAGGCCCTGCCCACCCAGCGGGGGATGCACGTGTGCGGCGTCGCCGGCCAGCAGGACGCGTCGGTCGCGGTAAGCCGCGGCCTGACGCGTCATGTCGGTGAACCTCGATATCCAGGTGGGGCTGTGGATTCCGAAGTCTGTGCCGTACACGGCGATCAGCGCTTCCTTGATGTCGTGGAGAGAAGGTTCGCCTGCCGCGCCGACCCGCGGTTCGGTGAGTACGACCCGCACCCGCTTGCCATCCTCCATCTTGCCGATCGCGTGACTCCCCAGTGCGTCGTGGCGAAAACCCCATTCCGGCTCCTGCGACATCTCGGCCTCGGCGGTCAGCCAGCTGATCGTGGGATCCCAGCCGGGGAAGTCGATGCCGGCGGTCTTGCGGACCACGCTACGCCCGCCATCGCAGCCAACGAGATACTTCGCGCGGAGTGACTCACCATCGGAGAGCGCGATCTCGACGCCCGTGTCGTCCTGCGTGAAACCCGTCACTTCGCGTTCGCGATAGATCGGCACGCCGAGCTCGTCCACCCAGTCGGCAAGGATGCGCTCGATGTGGTTTTGCGAAAGCGCGAGCACGTAGTTGTGCCGTGTGGGAAAGTCGCTGATGTCCAGCGAGACGTGGAAGCGCACGGCCTTGTGCACCTGTCCCGCTGCAAGGAATCGGTCGGCGATGCCGCGCTGATCGAGAACCTCGAGGGTTCTCGAGTGCAGACCGCCCGCGCGCGAGCCAACGAGCACCTGACTCGCGCGTCGCTCGACAATGGCAACGTCGACCTGTGCCAGGGCCAGCTCGCCGGCCAACATCAGTCCCGTCGGACCGGCTCCCGCAATCACTACCGCGTGCCCGGTCATCGCGACACTCCGATCCGCGCGCCGACGCTTGCCAGGCACTCACGGCGCGGGGGCGCCGCGCACAACTCCGCTTCGTACAACAGCACACGCATTTTTTCTCTGGCTCCCGTTTTCTGCAGGTTCTGCGACGGCCGGCGATGCTGATGCACGACCCGGGCCTTACTGCAAGGCCCCGGTGCGCTATACTCTGAAAGTGACAGGGGGCGGGTACTTTCCTTTGAATTCCTCGTCCGGTGTGGACGAATAACCTCCTCGCGACGCTCGAGCCGTAACGCGGAGTTGCACGGTCACTCCGACTGTGGTCCCTATGAGTAAAACAAGCCGCGCCGCACTCATTCGCAGCAACACTGAACCCGCCTCACTTCCGCGGGCGCCGGCTTCGATCCTGCAACGTTTCCTCGTGCAGCCGGGCTTCCTCCTCGCGCGCATCGATCAGATCTGCACCGCGATCTACGGCGAGCTCTCGAGCGAGGAGACGCTGGCGCAGGCGGAATTCCTGCTGTTGCTGGCAAAAGCGGGCGAGCTGGACCAGATCTCGCTGGCCCGTGCGGCCGGCGTGGATACCTCCACGACGGCGCTCGTCTTGAGCAATCTCGTCGGCCGTGAGCTCGTCGCGCGCAAGCCGGATCCTGCGGATCGCCGTCGCGCGAAGCTCTGCCTCACCGCGCGCGGGCGCAAGCAGCTGGTGCGCACGCGCGAGGCGTTCAGCGAAACGCAGAGGCGCCTGGTCGCGCCACTGGAGGAGACAGAGGTCTCGGAACTGATGCAGGTGCTGCGTCAGATCGGCGCGAATCCGATGAGTCCCGCGCCGCTCTGGGTGCCTGGCGACCGGCGCATGGGCATCGGCGAGAACATCGTGACGAGCTCGCCCGCGTTTCTCTGTCGTCGCGCACTGCAGGTGTGCGAGGCGTATTTCCTCACGTGTGTGGCCTCGCTCAGTCTCACGCCGCGGCAGTTCTCGGTGCTGTACATCCTCAATCTGCATCCCGGGCTCACGCAGGTCGGGTTCGCGCGGCTCTTCGGCATCGACCCCGCCACGAGCGCGGTGATCATGAAGAATCTGTTCGCGCGTGGCCTGCTGGCCCGGAATCCCTCCGCGGAGGATCGACGTGAGCGCATCTACTCCCTCACGCCCGCGGGTCGCCGCGTGCTCGCGGCCGCGCAACCGCTCGCGGACAAGGCCGATCGGCTCGTGCTTCGCTCGATGTCGAGAGCGGACATCCGGCGGCTCGTGCAGCGCTTGCAGCACATCGTGCGCGCTCACAGCGCGCGATTGCGCTTTCCGGGCGCGCTCTTTTCCGACTGAAGCGGTTGGAGACAAGCGCCTGCGCCCAGATCGATTTTTCAATCAAGTGGGCCGCAGGTGCGAGGCCGCATGCGCGGTGGCACACGAAGCCAGAAAGCTCGCGCGATGCGGCGGCGACGAGCCATTATCCGAAACATCGCGCAGGTCGTCGCGTGCGATTCTTTCAGGGCAAGCTCACGCACGCGCTTGGTCGCGACGATGGATCGTGTTGACAGTCCTCTCGGGCATATAGAATGATGTCTGACGATTCGTGGTGGACCGGCACCGGGTCACCATTTCCTGGGGGGCAATGAGAGGTAAGGGGGTATGGCAGAAGCAGGTGTCCGGACGATTCCGATCCGCAATCCACGCACGGGCGCTACGGACTTCGAGCTCCCGGTGACACCCCCCGAAGAAGTCGCGCGCAAGGCAGCCCGGCTTCGCGAGAATCAGAAGCGCTGGGCCGCGCGCCCGCTGTCCGAACGCATTGCGGTCATGCGCCGCTGGTCGGGCGAGCTGGTGGCGCATGCGAAAGCCATTGGCGCGGCAGATGGTGCGGATACAGGCGGCTGTCACACCTCACAGTTCACGGCCTTCATCGCGGTCGCGAACATCAGCGGGTGGTGTGAGGATGCGGAGCCCGCGCTGGCGCGTGCTCACGTGAGTGGCCCCTCGATCACGATGCCGACTGTCGAGATCCGCTCACAGCTCGTGCCGTATCCGCTGGTCGGCGTCATCAGCCCGTGGAACGCGCCGATGATGCTTTCGCTGCTCGATGCCGTGCCCGCGCTCTTCGCCGGATGTGCGGTGCTGCTGAAGCCGAGCGAAGTCACACCCCGGTTCGTCGAGCCGTTGATGGAGACGGTGCGCCGGGTGCCCGAGCTGGCCGAAGTCTTCGACGTGGTGCTCGGCGATGGCCGCACCGGGCAGGACGTGATCGCCAATGTCGATCTCATCTGCTTCACGGGCAGCGTGCCCAATGGACGCAAGGTCGCGGTCGCCTGTGCGGAACGGCTGATTCCCTGTTTCCTCGAGCTGGGCGGCAAGGACCCGGCGATCGTCACCGAAACCGCGGACATCGACCGCGCAACCACTGCTGTGCTGCGCGGCGGGGTCTACGCCACCGGCCAGGTGTGCTACTCGGTGGAGCGAATCTATGTGCACGAATCGATCCACGATCGATTCGTCGAAGAGCTGGTGCGCAAGGCTCAGCAGGTCCGGCTGAATGACCGCGATCCGCTCGACGGCCACATCGGCCCGTTCATCTTCGTGCGCCAGCCGGAGATCGTCGAAGCGCATCTGCGCGATGCGGTCGCGAAGGGCGCGAAGGTGTTGACCGGCGGCGTAACGGAAACGCTAGGCGGCGGGCTGTACATGCGCCCCACGGTGCTGACCGACGTCAATCACAGCATGATCATCATGCGCGAGGAGACGTTCGGCCCGATCCTGCCGGTGATGCGCTATCGCACGGTGGACGAAGCCGTGGAGCTGGCGAACGACACCATGTTTGGGCTCACGGCATCCGTCATTGCGGGCAGCGAGGCCGAGGCGCTGCCGATTGCCGAGCGTCTCAACGCGGGCAGCGTGAACGTGCAGGACACCTTTCTCACCTTCGCCAAGCTCCGGCGGATCGGCACGCACAGCTTCGGCGTCTCCGGGCTCGGGGGCTCGCGCACCGGGCCGGACTCCATCATGCGTTTCCTGCGTCGCAAGGCGATCATGACGAACCACGGCGCGCCCGCGAGCATCCTGGACGACAAGCCGGCGGATGTCGCCGGTCCGCGCCGCTGACCACACCGGTATCGAGGGGGATACATGGCTGCAAACTGGTCATTGAGCGCGCTGGACCGCCTCGAGATCCAGGAGCTCTACGCGCGCTATGCCTGGGGCATCGACCTTGCGGATATCGACATGGCGCTGTCCACCTTCGCCGAAGATGCGTGGTTCGATCACCTCTGGCAGGGGCGCGTGCAGGGTCACGAGGCCATCCGCAAGAATCTCGAATCGCTCTGGTACGACCGGCAGAGCTGGTGGTACGGGCGCCAGCACATGATGAATCACTTCATCATGGATACGCTCGAGGAGGAGGGCACGGCACGCGTCCGGTGCTTCTTCCAGATCCTGCAGTTCAACGTCGAGTACCGCACCAACTTCGTCTTCGGCATCGGCACCCGTGACGACATCGTGGCGCGCATCGGCGGGCGCTGGCTCTTCAAGTCGCTGCGGGTGAATGCCTGGACCGAAATGGATCAGGTGCCGTGGAAAGGCCAGCTGCTGATGAAACCTCGCCCGAAATCGGCGCCGCAAAAATGAAGATTCGCGCTGCTGTCAGTCGTGCGCAGACGCCAGTACCGGCGCTCGAAACGCTGGAGCTGCAGGCGCCGCGGCCCGACGAGCTGCGCGTGCGCATCGTGGCAGCGGGCATCTGTCATACGGACCTGCATGCTCACGCGGGGCGCCTGTCACCCTTGCCCATCGTGCTCGGTCACGAAGGCGCGGGCATCGTGGAAGCCGTTGGCGACCGCGTCCGTGATCTGGCACCGGGCGATCACGTTCTGCTGAGCGGCAGCTCCTGCGGCGTGTGCCCCGACTGCACGCAAGGCACGCCGAGCTACTGTGACGAGGCCATGCCACGCAACTTCGGTGGCAAGCGTCTGGACGGGACGACCGCGCTGGCGACAGAAGAGGGCGCGCCGGTGCATTCGCATTTTTTCGGCCAGTCTTCGTTTGCAACGCATGCCATCGTGCCGGAGCGCACGGCGGTGAAGGTGGATGCATCCCTGCCGCTCGAAACGCTCGCGCCGCTCGGCTGCGGCATCATCACCGGCGCCGGCTCGGTCATCGAGTCGCTGCGCGTTGGAGCGGGAGACTCGATCGCCATCTTTGGCGTGGGTGGCGTCGGCTTGAGTGCCGTCATGGCCGCGCGGCTCGTCGGCGCCGAACGCATCATCGCCGTGGATCTCAATCGGGACCGGTTGGATCTGGCCCTGCAGCTCGGCGCCACGGATGCGCTGCCGGCGGATGAGGGGGATCTGGTCGCGCGCATCCGTGCGGTGACAGGCCGCGGCGTGAATTTCAGCTTCAACACCACGACCGCGCCGGCCATCTTCTCCGCGGCGATCGACTGTCTGGCTATGCGCGGCGTGGCGGGCTTCGTCACGGCTCCGCGAGGCGAGTGGGCGCCGCCGATGTTCCAGCTGCTTTCGGGTGGGCGCATGGTCCGCGGCATCCTGGGGGGCGATGCCGCCCCGCGCCAGCTCATTCCGATGCTGATTCGCTATTGGCAACAGGGCCGCTTTCCGTTCGACCGGCTCATCCGGTTCTATCCGTTCGAGCAGATTGCGCAGGCGTTTGCGGATGTCGCGGCGGGCAAGGTGATCAAGCCCGTCCTGCGCGTGAGCTGAGGGCGAGCGCCGAATGCGGGACCAATGCGCCAATATGCGACGAGGTCTGACGAATTTCCGACGGGAGTCACGCCTCCCGCCATTCAAATGGGCAGCGCCTTTCATTGCGACTGCCGGGCCGCGAACACGCCCGGCCGCAGTGCGAGGCACCTGAAGGAGCACGCACGTGGTCGAACCTGTGAGATTTCCGGAAATCGAGCTGTATGCGGGCTGGGGCGAGCCCATGCGTACGGAGTGTGAGATCCGTGGCCTGGAGCTGATTCAGGGAGACATCCCCGCGGGTCTCGAAGGCGCGTTGTACCGCGTGGGCGCGGACCGCCAGTACCCGTCGGGGCGCACGGACGACATCTTCATCGACGGCGAGGGCATGATCCACATGTTCCGCTTCAAGGACAACCAGGTCGACTACGTCAGTCGCTGGGTTGAGACGGAACGCTTCAAGCGACAGAAGATCGCCCGCCGGGGACTCTTCGGGCGCTATCGCAATCGCTACACGAACGACCCCAGCGTCGCTGGCGTGCACATGGGCACCGGCAACACCACCGCCATGTTTCACGCGGGGCACCTGTACGCGCTGAAGGAAGACGATCTGCCCTACGAGATCGACCCGGAAACGCTCGCCACCCGCGGCCGCGTGGACTTTGATGGCGCGCTGCGCTCGGTGAGTTTCACGGCGCATCCCAAGGTGGATCCCGTCACAGACGAGCTGCTGGGCTTCTCGTATCAGGCAAGGGGCGATGCCACGCGCGACATCGTTTTCTATCTCTTCGGTCCGGACCGCCAGCTCGTGAACGAGGTCTGGTTCGAGATGCCGTACGCGGCGTGCGTGCACGACTTCGCCATCACAGATGAGTGGATCGTCTTTCCGTTCTTCCCGCTGATCACGGACCTCGAGGTCATCAAGGCCGGTGGGCCCTATTACCAGTGGCATCCGGACAAGGAGATCCACGTCGCACTGGTGCCGCGCCGTGGCACGGCCAAGGACATCCGCTGGTTCCGCGGTCCCGCGGCGAGCGCGGGTCACATGATGAACGCGTTCCGCGACGGCTCGACGATCCATCTCGACGTCTGCTTCTACGAAGGCAATTGCTTTCCGTTCTTCCCGACGCCGCAGGGCGAGACGACTGCGCCCGTGCCGCCGTTCCTCACGCGCCTGAGCTTCGATCTGAACGACCGGGAGGGGCGCATCACCAAGCGCCGCCTGCTGGATGTGTCCTGCGAGATGCCGCGCACGGATGACCGCTATCAGGGATTGCCCTATCGCTACGGCTACGTGATCTGCCGGTCGGCCGACGGTTCCAGCGCCACGGGATGCTTCGATTTCCAGACGGGCACGCTCGCTCGCTGGTCGCCCGGGCCGGGCGATGGCGTGCAGGAGGCGCAGTTCGTGCCGCGCACCCCGGAATCGGCCGAAGGCGACGGCTGGCTGCTGGTGCCGGTCTCGCGAGTGTCGAAGATGCGCAGCGATCTCGTGATCCTGGATGCGCGGAATGTTTCCGCCGGGCCGGTTGCGACGCTGAAGTTGCCCGTGCGCGTGCGCTCCACGTTCCACGGCACGTGGGTACCCGAGTCCGCCTTGCGCACGGGTCGGTTCGGCTACAAGCGCGCGCAAGCCTGAGCAATTCAGCGTTTTCGAGGGGGGAAGGACCATGAAGCAACATCTGGTTGCAGCGAGTACGTTGACACTGGCCATGGCCACCGCTCACGCGCAGGACGCGCAGAGCACGACCTCGGGAGGCCAGGCGACTCTCGAAGAGGTCGTGGTCACCGCTGCGCGACGCGAGCAGTCCGTGCAGACGTCGTCGCTCTCGATCGCTGTGCTGGGCGGGGGGTCCCTGGCGAATGCCGGTGTCACGCAAGCGACGGATCTCGGTACCGTGGTTCCGGGTCTCACGGTGAGCCTGGGCGGCGGCACGAATCAGACGTACCTGCGTGGCGTGGGAAGCTTCGCGACCGACGCGTCGGCGGAGTCGGCCATTGCGTACAACATCAACGGCGTCTACATCTCGCGTCCGAGCGGCGTCGGGCCGATTTTCTTCGACCTCGAGCGCGTGGAGGTGCTGAAGGGGCCGCAGGGCACGCTCTATGGCCGCAACGCGAGTGGTGGCGCGATCAATCTCATCACGCGGCGGCCCACGCTCGAGCCCACCGGCGAGCTCACCATCGATTTCGGCAACTTTGATCAGCGCCGCGTGACGGGCGCGATCGGCGGAGGTCTCACGGACACGCTCGCCGTACGTGCCGCTGCACAGTACAACAAACGAGACGGCTACCTGAGCGACGGCTACAACGATCAGGACAGTCTCGCCGGCCGCTTGACGGCGCTCTGGACGCCGAGCGACAGCGTGTCTCTCCTCGTGACGGGCGAGTACTCGGATATCGACTCGCAGGGCGAGGCGACCGTGAAGCGCTCGATGCTGACGCCCGAGCCGCACGATGCGTGGGAGGGCCCTTCGGTCGGCCTGACGCAGCAGCCGCCCACGGCGTTCATCCCGGGCGGCACGCAAATACTCGACGACGGGTTCAACGACATCCGGATCTGGGCGCTCAGTGCGCAGCTCGATGCGGACCTTGGGCCCGCTACGCTGACTTTCATCCCGGCGTATCGGGATACGGACATCGCCTACCTCACGTACACGCCGGGATTCTGGTTCCGCACGAACGAAACCTCGAAACAGCAGAGCTACGAGCTGCGCCTCGCAAACGATGGCAGCGTGCTCAAGTGGGTGGCCGGTCTGTACTACTTCGACGAGGACCAGACGCAGCTCTACCACCTTCAGGCGCGACCGATTCAGGAAAGCATGGTGAACACGCCGCTGTTCACGCGAAGCTATGCCGCTTTCGGGGAAGTGACGTACAGCCTCACGGACCAGCTGCGCCTGATCGGCGGCGTGCGCTACTCGGAAGACAAGAAGCGCCAGGAAGGCTTCACGCAGGCGGTGCTGCCCACCGTGGCGACCACGGATAACACGGGCCGGCGCACCTTCAACGACGTGAACTGGCGCGCCGGAGTGGAGTATGACCTGACGCCACAGAACATGCTCTTCTTCACGGCGGCTACGGGCTTCAAGGCGGGCGGGTTCTTCCCGTCCGTGCCGGCGCCGAACAACAGCTTCGAGCCCGAAGAGCTCACCGCGTTCACGCTGGGCTCGCGCAATCGCTTCCTCGATCAGCGATTGCAAGTGAACATCGAGACCTTTTACTGGGACTATCGGGACAAGCAGGAACGCTTTCTGGGTGCAACGCCCGCGGGCACGACGGGGTTGCTGACCACGAACGCCGGCAAGGCGACGCTTTACGGCGCGAATGTCGACGTGGTGTTCAAGCCGACGCGCGATGACACGCTGCGCTTTGCGGTTGAGTACCTCAACTCCGAGTACGACAGGTTCGTCTATCAGGCATACAACCCGTCGATCCCCGGCCCCTTCGTGAACAGCTATCCGCCGGAGGCCACTGGTTGCACGCTGGGGCCCGCGGTCCCGTACACGGCGAATGACTTCGTGCCCGCGCTGCGCAACGACTCCACTCAGTCAATCGACTGCTCCGGCAAGAGCCTGGTGCGCGCACCGGAGTGGACGGGTACCGCCGGTTACGACCGTATCTTCCGGTTGCCGGGGGATTCGAGCCTCATCGCGGGTGTCGATGCGCAGTTCTCCAGCAGTCAGTATCTCTCGCCGGATTTCATTCAGTCCGGCCGTGATGATGGCTATGTCGCCCTCAACGCAAACCTGGCGTATCAACTTCCGAACGGGTTCAGCGTCTCGCTGTGGGGGCGCAATCTGACGAATGAGGAAATCTATACGGGCGGCGGGCGATATGCGTTTTCGCGCAGCGTTGCCGCGGGCGGGGATCCCACGCTGTTCTACGCGAACATCCGTGCTCCGCGCACGTATGGCGTGAGCGTGCGCGCCAGCTTCTGAAGGCCGCAAATGGCACTGGCGGGTCCTCGGCCCGGACCCGCCGGGCCTGCCGCCATCCGGGGGTGACCTCTGAGCGGAACCTCGCCGCGCCCGGTGATGCGTGCTGACTTCCTTGTGAGTCACACTCCCGTGGCCCTGCATGCCGGGCTGGAAAGGGGAGGGAGTCAGATGAGAAAGAAGTCGTTCCTCGTCGTGGCTGCGATAACGGGTGTCGCGTGTTCGCTCACTGCGCTGGCTCAGCAGCCGTCGCAACCCGCGCAGCCCCCGATGGGGTTCTTCATCACGAGTGTGGGTTCCGGCAAGGGCGGAGACCTCGGCGGTCTTGCCGGCGCGGACCAGCACTGCCAGAAGCTTGCGGAGGCCGTGGGCGCGGGCAACCGAACGTGGCGCGCGTACCTGAGCACGAGCGCTTCGGGTGGGCAAAAGGCTGTCAATGCGCGTGATCGCATCGGGCCCGGCCCTTGGTATAACGCGAAGGGTGAATTGATCGCGCGGAACGTCGCCGATCTGCACGGCGACAATGAGCGCGATCGGAACAACATTCACAAACAGTCCGCGCTGAACGAGAAGGGCGAGATCGTGAACGGGCGCGGGGATACGCCCAATCGTCACGACATTCTCACGGGTTCCAGCTCGGACGGGCGCGCCCTTGCCGGTAACGAGGACATGACTTGCGGGAACTGGACCCGCAGCGAAGGAGGCGGCGCCATGGTTGGGCATCACGACCGCGTCGGCGGCGGGAACACGTCCTGGAACTCCGCGCACCGGTCTCGGGGCTGCAGTGTGGAGCAGCTTCGAAGCAGCGGGGGTGATGGGCTGTTCTACTGCTTCGCAGAGAAGTAGTAGATACCGAAGCCGCTCTGGCGCGATGGGCCGTGCCGGCGAGCGCAGGCGCGTGCAAGAGGGTCCCTCGGCGGCCTACTCGCGCGCGCTTCGAAATTCACTGAGACCGGTGACGGGCTCGTCCGCGCGATCGGCCGTGCCGGCGAGTGGAGGCGCGCGCAAGAAGGTCCTTCGGCGGCCTACTCGGGCGGGCTTCGAAAATCGCCGGAGACGGCGATTTTCGGCGGTCCCGACGTCCCCGCTACGCCGCCCCCCAAGCGCGCCGCCCAAGACTCGCTGCAGAGGTGCGCGGCGCTTAACGCGGGGACGCCGGCGCCCGGGACCGCCGCCGAAGGACCTTCTTGCGCGCACCTCCACTCGCTGATGGGCCTGTGCGGCGCGAGCGCGCGTGGCTCGAGTGCGGTCACTACGTCAATCGCCTTGGCGAAGGTGCCACCACTCGCGCAGCGTCGAGCACAGGCCGGTGTCGTCGAACTCCAGGACGAAAATGCCATCCATCTCGAGGGTCTGGCCGGTGGACTGCAGGCGAAGCTTCACGGACCAATGCGCGACGCCGGTGTTGCCGTTCACGGCGATGGCCCTGGATTCGAACTGCACGTCTCGCTGATCGGACGTCACCGTGCGCCAGTATTCCTCGATGCCGGCGCGGCCTTTCTTCGGCTCATCGAACGGTGTCTCGTAGTAGCGCGCATTTGCCGAGAAAAGTCGGCCGGCGGCCGCCGCATCGCGTGCTTCCCACGCGGCTCCATATTGATTCAGCCAGGATTTGAGCGCGGCCTCCGTCAACGTCGCGGCCTGCGCAGGTGCCGCCACGCAGGCGAGAAGGCCAGAGAGAATACAGGACGTGACGAGGTGCCTGAACATGTCGTGCTCCCTGTTCTGATGGCGCGTGGCCCGGTTCCAGCGTGGCCAGTCTATTATGGACGGTGCTCGCG